>JAAYVZ010000174.1 GCA_012516935.1 Holophagae bacterium | reverse complement strand
GGCGCGCCCCGGAGGTGGGTGCCCACCGCAGCGCCGACCGCTCTACCGAGCGTGTTCCCCCTGCAGTGCCGAGCCCGCGTGACACTCAAGCTTCGGCATTCGACGTTGGACCGGGGGGCGACGGGGGCCGCGGAGTTGGAGTGCGGCGGAGGGTGTGGTATGAGAGTGGCCGTGGCGGGGCGACGGTGGTGGCTTGGGGGTGGGCTGGTGTTGGGCGCGTGCTCCGCCCTGGCACAGGTCCCGTCGTGGCCAGCCGCAACGTTTCCCGACCCGCTTCGCTTCTCATCGCTGCCGCTCAACGCTGCCGAGGCGACGGCCCCGCCGCCCGGCCGCTGGCAAGTGATGTCGACCACCGGGTACTTCAACGTCTGGCAGCTCACCTGGCACACGGGGACGATCCACAAGGGCTGGGGTCTGCTCGGAACCCCGCTCACCTCCCCCGAGGTCGAAAACCTCGCGGTGGCATTCCCCCAGGACCAGTTCTTCCACGTCGACATCGAGGGGGTTCGCTCCGACCTCCTCGCCGCGTATGGGCTGCCTCACGGGCTCGCCGTCGTCCTCCAGGTGCCGTGGATTGCCGTCGGCAGCCCGCGCTGGGACGCAGTGCCGGAGAGGTTCCACGCGAGCGTCGGGATCGACAACATGCGTCGCGACTACTTCCCGCGCGGGCGGACGACGGTTCTCGTCCGCGGCCACCACCAGACGATCTGTCACCTCGACAACCAGGACGCCGGCCATGGCCTCGGCGACCTGACGCTGTCGCTATCCGGCCGGCTCGGCACCTGGCTCGGAGCAACCCACCGCTGGGTCGCGTCGGTGGAAGCACCCACCGGCGAGCGCGGCACGTTGCGCGGCAGCGGAGGGTGGGACAGCGGTGTGCGCTGGTTCGCCACTTGGGGTGAGGGCCGACGTGAAACCCGGTTGGGGTTGGGCTACACCTTCCTGGATCCGAATGGCAGCTGGCTCGGGGTCGAGCGGGACGACACCTGGCACGCCCAGCTCGATCTCCGTCGACCGCTCACCGGTGCGGTCGACTGGCGGCTCGCCTTACGCTTCGACGCCTCGCCGCTGGCGACGTTCACCGACTCGGATATCGGCGATCGCTCGTTTTACTGGCTCGCCGGCGTGCTCGTGCCCGTCGGAGGTACCGGTTTCGTCGCCTTCGACCTCGGCGAGAACTACCCCTCAACCGCCCACGTCCCCGACTTCAGCTTCCACCTCTCGTTCGGGCTATTACTGGGGCAGCGCAGATAGCGCCGCCTCGCAGCGGTTCACGAAGCTGGCGACTACTCGAGGTAGGTGTAGCCCTCGAGTGCTTCTTCGAGGAAGCGCTGGATGCGGGCGGATTCCTTGAGGGTGATGCGCTCGTCCTCGATCCCGGCCTCGACCGCGCGCCGAAAGGCGTTCATCACGTCGCGTTTCTGGTACTGCATGTAGCCCAGCACATCGCGCACACAATCACCCTCGATGATCTTGTCAATGTGGTACTTGCCGCGGCCGGTGATGGACACGTGCACGCTGTGGGTATCGCCGAACAGGTTGTGCAGGTCACCCAGGCTTTCCTGGTACGCCCCGACCAGGAAGACGCCGAGGTAGTACGGCTGGCGTGTCTTGAGCTCGTGCAGATCGATGGTGTTCCGCACGTCGTGCAGGTCGATGAACTGGTCGATCTTGCCGTCGGAGTCGCAGGTAATGTCGCCGAGCGTCGCCTTGCGGCTTGGCCGTTCGTTGAGGCGGTGGATCGGGCAGATCGGGAAGAGCTGCTTCACCGCCCAGTGATCCGGCAGGCTCTGGAACACCGAGAAGTTGCAGTAGTAGGTGTCGGAGATAAAGCGCTCGAGCCCTTCGAGCTCGTCCGGCACGTAATCGAGGCTGCGGATGATCTTGACGATGCGGTTGCAGGTGATCCAGAACAGCCGCTCGACCATGGCCCGGTCGGCGAGCGGCATCAGCCCGACGTTGAACAGCGTCAGCGACTCGTCGCGAATCTGCAGCGCATCGTGATAGCACTCCTGGAAGTTCTTGACCGTCAACCCCTGCAGCACCTCGGCCATCGCCGCCACCGCCTCGGCCGGCTCGGCGGGCAGCTCGGGCATCTGCGTCTCCTCGTGCATCTCCGACGACCCGAGAACATTGAGCACCAGCACCGAGTGATAGGCGACGAGCGCCCGGCCGCTCTCCGAGATGATGTGCGGTTGGGGGATCGACTCCGACTCGCAGATCTCCGCCAGCGCCGAGACGATGTCCGATGCGTACTCCTCGATCGTGTAGTTGGCGGACGAGGCGAAGTTGGTCTTGGAGCCGTCGTAGTCCACGGCCAGACCGCCGCCCACGTCGAAGTACCGCATGCCCACGCCCAGCCGCGCCATCTCGACGTAGATCCGCGAGGCCTCGCGCAGCGCGTCCTTGATGCTCTGGATCGAGGTGATCTGCGAGCCGAGGTGAAAATGCAGCACCTGCAGGCAGTCCGTGAGGTCGGCCTCGCGAAGCTTGTGGATGGCATCCAAGATCTCGGCTGGAAACAACCCGAACTTGGACTTGTCACCACCCGAGCTCTCCCATTTGCCGCGGCCGCGCGCCGCCAGCTTGGCGCGTACGCCGATGATCGGCCGCACCTTGAGCTGCTTGGACCACTTGATGATGGTGTCGATCTCGGACGGCTTCTCGGCGACGATCACCACCTTGCGTCCCAGCTTGGTACCCCACATCGCCATCTCGATGTACTCGTCGTCCTTGTAGCCGTTGCAGACAATGAGCGAGTCGAGGTTATCGTTGGCCGACAGCACGATCAGCAGCTCGGCCTTGCTGCCGGCTTCGAGGCCGTAGTTGAACGGCCGACCGAACTCGACGACGTCCTCGACCACCTGCCGGTTCTGGTTGACCTTGATCGGATACACCCCGTAGTGCAACCCGGTGTACTCGTACTCGCGAATCGCCGACGCGAAAGCCGCGTGGATCTCCTCGATTCGCTTCTGCAGCAGGTCGGTGAAGCGGACGAGCACCGGCGCTTGGACCCCGCGGATCTCCAGCTCGTCCATGAACTCCTTGATGTCGAGAAAGCGCTGCCGGTCACGGTCCGGGAGCACCACCATGTTGCCGCGTTCGTTGATGTCGAAAAAGCCTCGCCCCCAGGCGCGGATGTTGTACAGCTCGCGGGCCTCCTCGAGCGACCATTTTCTCAGGGAGACCTGATCCTTCAGCTTGATCTTCTGTCGTACCACCTGCACCTCCCGAGTGACGCCGGCCGCCGTCCGGCGGGGGTCGCCGTCCTGTCCGAGCGGTGGCTTCATACCCGAATGCCCCGCACAATGCAATAGCGCGGCGAGCCTCCCCGCCCACCCGGTGACCGGTGGTCGGTGATTGGTTCACCATCCACGCCCCACCCGCGGCGACCACCGCCGGCCTCGCCAACGGCACGGTGACGGTGCACAAGGTCGGAACCTCCGACGGCTCCACCGGGCAGGTCTTGACGGTCACCGCGTCCGGCGCTGCGTGGCAGGCCGAACCCTCGGGGAGCGGCAGGAGCATCACCGCCGTAATGGCCGGCAGCCGGCTCACTGGAGACGGAAGGTCAAGAGATGGCACGGTGGTTGCCGTAATCCGATTCGTTCTTGCGGGTATCGTTGACGCACCAAACAGCCTCATCAGCGCAGTCGACTACACTGCTTCTGGAAATGGAGTCACTGCTGGTGGCGGTGAGTTTTCTGGACTCGGTGTCAGAGGCGTTCGGACAACCGGCGGAGCTGAACCCACGCGCACCGCTCGACGGGCCGTCGCCCGGATCGCCGTCGTCTCTCTCCCGTGGCGACGAGCTGCAACCCCGAAAGGAGTGACCCCGATGAGAACGAGAGCAACGGAGAACCTGGTGGTCTTCGTGGCACTGACGTTCGCCGCGCTCGTCCTGTGCACGGCCGACGCCACCGCGCTCACCGTGCGGGGCTCGCTTTCCTACGACGGCCAGCCGCTCGCCAGCACCTTCAGCCCATTCTCGAAGCTGAGCGTGAAGGCGCGCGCCAGCAGTACCGAGACCTTGTACACAGGCACCATCAGCTTCGCGGCCTCGACCTACGAGATCCCGGGGCTACCCGAGGGCATCTACGACATCTATTTCCTAATCACCAACACGACCAGCCGGGAGGCTCCGGCTTGGCCCCTCGTGGGTGAGCTGTGGTCGCGTGCGGTTCACCGAAGCGTGGGACCGGCCGACCCAACCGTCCTCGACGTGCCGATGTTCTCCACGGTCCACCTCGTCCAGCCCCTCGACAACGCGGGGATCTGGCCCGGCGGCACCCACTGCCCGGCCGGTCCTGCCCTTCCCAACACCTTCACACTGGCGTGGGATCCCGTGCCGAAGGCCGTGCGCTACGAGGTCGCCGTGGAGCGCTATAGCTGCTCGGATTTCCTCGCCAAGGAGATCATCCCGACCACGGGCACGAGCGTGGAGGTCCACCAGCAGATCCTCTCGGGCGAGAGACACTCCACTCTCACGGTCCACGCATTCGGAGCAACTGGCACGAACTTGGCCGTCATGCCATGGTTGTCGTACCAGCAGGGAGGATCTACCGGCACCTTCGTGCACCCTGCTAGCAGCCCTGAGCGCCAGCCCGGCTCCACCACGGGACAGCACATCGCCCAGGTCGCGCACCTGGCGGGCGTTGGCAGCTCGTTCTGGGTAAGTGACCTGACGCTCGCCAACCCCACCCGGGATCCGATCGATGCCACCCTCTACTTCACGCCTCGTGGAGCCAATGGACTCACCGCGTACCGCGAGGCCACCGTCGAGGTTCCCGCCCGCTCCTCCCGGACCTTCTCCGATGTCGTTGCAACTGTGTTCGGCACCACCGGCGCCGGATCCATCGAGGTCACCTCGCCCAGCCTCGTCGTGTCCTCGCGCACGTTCACGACAAGTTCGGGCGGCGGCACCTACGGCCAGGGCTACCCGCCGGTTCGCTTCGACCCCGACAAACAGATCAACTCCTCGGTCCTCAAGAGCTTGGTGGGCGGCGGAGTGGTCAAGGGAGCGTTCCGCACCAACCTCACGCTGTGCGAGGTGTGGGGCAATTTCGTCGGTGTGAGGATCGAGCTCTACGACCGGTTTGGCAACAAGATCGGGCAGCGAGACGAGACCGTGCCCACATACGGCAACATCCAGATCAACGACATCGTCTCGAAGCTGAGCGGCGTTGCGACCCTGACGGAAGGTACCGTGAGGGTCCTCGCCACCAGCGGCGCCGGGTGGGTAGCCGGGTTCCTCTCCATCGTCGACAACACCAGTGATGATCCGACTACCGTGAACATGGAGCCCCGTTTCTGATCGAAAGGCGCGGATACGACGGCTGATGCTCGTCAGCCCGATCACTCTCACCCTTGCCCTGCCGGCGCTGGCAGGTTTCACCGGCACCGGCGTCTGCTTGCCGTCGGTCGGCCGCGGACCAGGCTCCGACGCCTCTCGGTGGTACACCTGCGTCAGGGTCCACGATCCTGGCTTCGCGCCTGCCAACGCCCAGCTCTGCCTGCTGCTGCGCAACCAGGCCAACCCCTCGGCCGAAGTGTTCTCCGACACCATCCCGGCCGGCGACACGAAGCGCAACGACAACGCCATCGCGGCGAGATGGCGGGGCAGACAGTGTCGGGCAGCGGCGGTGGGGACATCACCGGTGTCACGACCGGCAGCGGGCGGTCGGGCGACCCCTCGACGAGAGCGAGTCGCTTGACTCCACACCGGCATGACCCAGTAACATGAAAGGAGACGGGTGAACCTCAGCCAGACCACGTCGTCCGGGGGGTCCGAGATGAGTGCCCACCATCGCCACTGCACGATGCTGAAGGTAGTGCTCACCGTGCTGTCGCTCGCGGCTGCGGCCCCTCTCGCCGCCGAGAACTCCGCCGAGCCGCTCGCCGCGACTGCGCTCAACCCGAACCCGCCGTCCAGCCCGGTACGCCTCGTTTTCGTGCATCACTCCACCGGCGAGGCGTGGCTTGGCGACGACTACGGGCGGCTCGGTCTGGCGCTGCGTGACAACAGCTACTTCGTATCGGACACCAACTACGGCTGGAGCGCCGGCGGCGACTCGATCGGCGACCGCACCGACATCGGCCACTGGTGGGAGTGGTTCGCCGGGCCGAACCGGGACGTAGTGATGGCTGCGCTTTTCGCCGAAGGCCGCCAGCACTCAGAGTACTCGCGCCTCGCGAGCGCGCCGGGGGGAAGCAACGAGATCATCATGTTCAAGTCGTGCTTTCCGAACTCCCAACTGCGCGGCAGCCCCACCAGCCCACCCACCACTGGCGCCAACCCGCTGCGCGGGCAGGATGCCTACTCCGAGCATCACACGGTGGCCAACGCCAAAGGGATCTACAACGACATCCTGGCCACCTTCGCGGCACACCCGGACAAGCTCTTCGTGGTCGTGACGGCGCCTCCCCTGCGCTTTTCCGACACCGATGCCACGGCTGCCGCCAACGCGCGTGCCTTCAACACCTGGCTCGTCCACGACTGGCTCGCCAACTACCCTGGGCGCAACGTCTTCGTGCTCGACTTCTTCAACGTGCTCACCACCAACGGTGGCAACGCCAACACCAACGACCTCGGGCGCACCACCGGCAACCATCACCGCTATCGCAACGGGACGATCGAGCACATCACGACCCAGGGCGGCAACACCCTCGCCTACCCGACCGGTGACAGTCACCCTTCGGCAGCCGGCGATCTGAAGGCAACCGGAGAGCTCGTGCCGCTTCTCAACATCGCCTATCACTGCTGGAAGGGCACGGGTGGTTGTCCCGGAGGTGCAATCCCCTGCAGCTTGACCTGCTCGGCCACCGTGCCCACCTCTGCGCCGGTGGGAGCGGCGGTGACCTTCCAGTCCCAGGCCACCGCCACGGGCTGCACGGGCACCACATCCTTCCGCTGGAGCTTCGGTGATGGCTCCACGCCAGCCACGAGCCAGAACACCTCGCACGTCTTCTCGACGCCGGGTTCGTTTACCTGGACGCTCACGGTGCAGAACGGCACGTCGAACTGCAATCGGACCGGGAGCATCACCGTCACCGGCCAGTCCCCATCGAGCCATGTGGTGCGGCGCCGCCTCGACCGCGTTCCCCCCGTCACCGGTGCCCGGCTACAGCCTTCGGATTTTTCCTACCTGGGCGCCTTCAGGCTTCCGGATCGCGCCGACGGAGCACCCGACCAGGCCACATGGGAGTACGGGGGAGAGGGGCTCGCGTACCGACCGAGCGGCGACCCTGCTGGCGGCAGCGATGGCTTCCCGGGCTCACTGGTTGGCACCGGCCTCGATCAGGTCAATCTGGTGTCCGAGATCTCGATCCCGGCACCGGTGGTGTCGGCCAGCAAGAACCCCGACGACCTGCCGACGGCGACCACGCTGCAACCGTTCGCCGATATCCGTGGCAGCCTGTTCACGCCGTTTGTCGAACTCCCCCGTGTCGGCCTGTGCGTGCTCTCCGACGTGCAGACCGGTGAGAAGCTGCACCTGGCTTGGGGACAGCACTTCCAGGAGGATGAGGAGGTTCGCATCCCCAGCCACGGCTGGTGCAACCTCACGCTTTCCTCACCCGCTACCCAGGGTGCCTGGTGGATCGGAAACTACTCGCTGTACGCGGTCAACGGCTACCTCATGGAGATCCCCGACGCGTGGGCGACCGCCCACGTCGGCGGTCGCCGCCTCGGTACCGGGCGGTTCCGCGACGGTGGCTGGTCGGGGATGGGGCCATCGCTGTACGCCTACGCGCCGTGGCTGTCGGGCAACCCCCCGCCGGCCGGCACTCGGTTGAACGCGGTGCCGCTTCTGCAGTACGACTCGACGCTCGACGGTACGCCGCCCTCGGGTCCCGGCACGCTCAACGGCTACCACGACTCCGATGAGTGGGAAGGCGGTGCCTGGATCACCACCCCGTCCGGCAAGTCAGCGGTGGTGTTCGCCGGCACCAAAGGAACCGGGGCGTACTGGTGGTACGGCTGGGCCGACCCTACCGGAACCGGGACACCGTGCGTGGAGATGGAGCCTGGCGGGGTGCCTATTTGCTTTCGCGCCGACGGCTCCCCGTGCCCCCCGGAACTCGTGCGCGAGTGCGTGGGTCACGACTACGCGCGAGGGTTTTGGAGCTCGACCAAATCCGCGCGGCTGATCCTTTACGATCCCGATGACTTCGTACGCGTCGTACGGGGCGAGATGCAGGCCAACGAGCCGCAGCCCTATGCCCACCTCGACCTCGATCCCCAGCTCTTCTTGCCCGACCCTCCAGAGGACGCCGAGGTCCTGGGCACCGGAGCACAACGCCGCTTCCGCATCGGCGAAATCGCGTACGACCGCATGCGAGGCCACCTCTTCATCCTCGAACGCTTCGCTGACGGCGCCAAGCCCATCGTCCACGTCTGGAAGGTGCAGTGATCGCAGTCACCCCGCATTTTTCGGCCGACATTCGTCGCTCGCGGCCGGGAATGCCAAACTCGGCGGGTACACCGAGGTTCGAGAAGCCGCGCCGTACTCCACGGTGCATCGCCGCTTCCCTGACCCGAGCACGCCCCGGAACGCTCGGAGACCCGGATGGATCTGCATCACGTTTCGTGCAGCCCCCTCGTCGACAGCGCTGCAACGGATTGCTTGCATCGTTTTTCAAGACGACGCTCACGTTTCGCGCGACACCCTTCGGGTGCCAACCGACGCCTTCCCCTCGGTGCCGACCGAAACCCATGTGGGCCGCGATCCCAGCCTCGCCAACCGTGACCGCGCACCGGAGCGGTCGCTCGCACCGCCTCGCGTCCCGCCCGTCAGGGTTTCGCGACGGTCGTCGAACTCGCCCTCAGCGCGCCGGTCACCTGCTCCGCGAGCGCCGCGAGCTCCGGGTCGTCGCGGCGGTGCGCCGCAGCTCGACCATAGATACGGCTCCCCGGGCCGGGGGGGGCGCCCCCG
>JAAYVZ010000173.1 GCA_012516935.1 Holophagae bacterium | reverse complement strand
TCGAGGGCGAGCTGGTCGCCGCTTGCGCCTGCACCGCCGGCGTCGTCGCCGAGCTGGTTCGCAAGGGGTTGGTGCGCCGCTTCCAGCAAGCACGGGCGGTGCGCGTCCGGCGCTGGGAGCTCGCCCCACCACCGCCGCCTGGCGAGCTCAGCGCGGCCCAGAACAGCGCCCTCGGCGCGATCGTCACCGCGCTCGAAGGGGGTGGTTTCCGGCCGTTCCTGCTGCTCGGGGTCACCGGCTCGGGGAAGACCGAGGTGTACCTGCGGGCCGCTCAGGCGGCGGTGGCGGCTGGACGCCAGGCGCTGGTACTGGTGCCCGAGATCGGCCTCACGCCGGCGTTGGCGGGGCAGCTCGCAGCCCGTTTCGGCGGGCGCGTGGCGGTGCTCCACTCGTCAATGGCCGAAGGCGAGCGCTTCGCCGCCTGGGAGCAGGCGCGAACCGGTGCGGTCGAGGTCGTCGCCGGGCCGCGCTCGGCGCTGTGGGCACCGCTCGGCAGGCTCGGTCTCATCGTCGTCGACGAGGAGCAGGACAGCTCGTACAAGCAAGACGAGGAGCCCCGCTACAACGCGCGTGACCTTGCCCTGGTGCTGGGCCAAAAGCTCGCCATCCCGGTGGTGCTGGCCTCTGCCACACCGTCGCTCGAGGCGCTCTCCCTGGTGGCGCAAGGCAAGCTGGAGCTGCTCCGCCTGCCAGAGCGGGTCGCCGGCGGCCGGCTGCCGACTGTAGAGGTGGTCGACCTGCGCAGCGAGCCGCCGGAGCCCGGCGAGCACGGATATCGGCTCCTTTCGCGCCGGGCCGTGGAGCTGCTCGGTGGGGCGCTCGAGCGGGGCGAGCAGGCAATCGTGCTCGTCAACCGTCGAGGCTGGGCGCCGGTACTGCTGTGCCGCCAGTGTGGGCGGCAGGCGCCCTGCGCGAACTGCTCGATCCCCCTCACCGTGCACCGGCGGCGGCAGCGCCTGTGCTGTCACTACTGCGGCCACGAGGAGCCGATCCCCACCGCTTGCCCGGCCTGCGGCGGCGAGGTCCTGGATCACGTCGGGGCGGGCACCGAGAAGGTCGCGGAGCGACTGGCCGGGCTATTCCCGTCCGCGCGGGTCGACATCCTCGACCGCGACACCGCGCGCTCGCCAGGCCAGCTCCTCGCCACCCTCGAGCGTTTCGCGGCGGGGGGCAGCAGCATCCTGGTAGGAACACAGATGGTTTCGAAAGGGCACCACTTCCCGACGGTCACCCTCACGGTCGTTGTCAACGCCGACAACCTCCTCGGCTTCCCTGACTTCCGTGGCGCCGAACGGACCTTTCAGCTGCTTGCCCAGGTGGCCGGCCGGGCCGGCCGGGGCGACCGGGACGGGCTCGTCGTGATCCAGACCTACCACCCCGATCACCACGCCATCCGAGCCACCCTGACCCACGACGTCGAGGTCTTCGCGGCCGAGGAGATGCGCTACCGGCACGTGTTCCGCTATCCGCCGGCGGCACGCATGGCGCTCGTGCGCTGCGAGGCGCTGCGCGAGAGTGCCGCCCGCGAGGCGGCCGAGGACGCCGCCGCCGCGCTCGCCTCCCCCCCAGCCGGGTTGCGGGTGATCGGGCCTGCACCGGCTCCGCTGTACCGGCTGCGCGAGCGCTGGCGTTGGCAGCTCCTGCTGCTCGCACCGACACGGTCACCCCTCCGCCAGGCACTCGCCCGGGTCACGGCGCTGCCGCTGCCGCGCGGCGTACACCGGGTCATCGATGTAGATCCTCAGAGCACCGTGTAGACGCGTCGGTAGGGCACGCATGCCGGTGGCGAGGATCGCCGTGCCACACCGCCGTGGGGTGGCGGGCTAGCCGAGGCCGAGGGTGGCGAGAATCCTCGAGGCGAGACCGACGAGGTCGGAGCGCGGCCACACCGGCACCCGGACGGCGGGTGCGTCGTCCGAGACCACGGCGATGATCTCCGGGTGCTCGTTGGCGAGCAGTGACTTCCCGATCTCCTGCCGCCAGACCTCGATCTTGGGCCCGCCCCGCTCGATGAACCCTTCGACGAGCACGAGGTCGCATGCCTCGAAGATCGGAGCGAGCGAGATGATCGGATCCTGCTCCGGAGAGCGTGGCAAGTAGACCGCCAACTGGCCAGCCGAGATCACCCCTGCCGGCAGCGCACCAGCCTGGCGGTGGCGATACGAGTCCTTACCGGGGCGATCGAACTCATGGTCGTGGGTGCTGTGTTTGATCGTACCCACGCGATACCCCCGGCTCGCGAGCTCGCCAACGAGCTCGCAGATCAGCGTCGTCTTGCCGTTGTTCTGACGTCCGACCACATGCAGGATCCTCATGCGTTCCCCCACGAGCAGCAGCTCACCCCGCTGAAACCGGGGTTTCGGCTCGCCCACCCACACACCACCCGCCGGCCCAAGCTCCCCGGATCACGGTTGCTCCCACAGCGTGCGAAAGGTTACCGGGCTCCCCGGCTCGAGTGTGCCCTGGCCGGGAGGTATCTCGAGCAACGCGTCGGCGAGAGTGGGCGTGAAGATGTCGCCCCCACCCCGGCCACCGCATGGCTCGAGCTCAACCCCTCGGGCGGTCTCCCCGGTGATCTGCGCGAGCACGAGCGACCACACGTCGCTCCCGCGTGCAACGGAGCTGCGGAGGTACCCGGTCCGGGAGCGGTCCGGCACAGCAGCCCCCGCCATCGCCCGCGCCGCTGGCAGCACGTACCGCCAGAAAGCCACAAGCGCCGCGAGCGGCGTCCCCGGCAAGCCCAGCACCAGCCGCCGGCCGAGCACCGCCGCCAACATCGGCCGGCCCGGGCGCTGCCTGACGCCGCGAAAGAGGATCTCGCCACCAGCGCTCGCCAGCGCTTCCGGTACCAGGTCGTACGCCCCCGCGGAGATACCGCCGGTGGTCGCGACGATGTCGCACTCACGTGTGGCCGCAAGCGCCCGCCCCAGCTCCTCGAGGTCGTCGGGAGCGTGCACCCAGGCGACCTCGACGAGCCCAGCCAGCGCCGCCAGGCACGCGAGCATCGGCGCGTTGGAACCCTGGATCGTCGCCGTGGTCGACCTCTGGCCGACGGGAACGATCTCGTCGCCGGTGGCGATGATGCCGATGCGCGGCCGGGGAACGACACGCACCTTTGACCGCCCGAAGGTGGCGAGGCACGCGGTCACCAGCGGCGTGACCCTGTCGCCCGGTACGGCGACGATCCGACCGCGCTCGCACTCGGAGCCGGCCGCCACCAGGTTGGCCCCGACAACGAGGCTTGCCGGGACCGCAATGCAGTCCTCGCCGACCGTCACGTCCTCGCTCCGCACCACCGCGGCCGCACCCGCGGGGCACGGTGCACCGGTCATGATCGACACGCAGGTGCCGTCCTCCAGCTCTCCCGACCACCGGCCTCCGGCCCGCACCTCACCGGCGATCCGCAACCGCCGCCCGATGCCATCCGCTCGCACGGCGAACCCGTCGACGAGCACCCGATCGAACGGCGGCAGATCGCGGTCGGCGACCACCGGTTCGGCCAGCACCAGACCTGCGGCATCGGCCAGTGCCAGCTCCACGGGCTCGAGCCGTCGCGCATGCGCGAGCACCGACTCGAGCGCCTCGGGGAGATCGACGACGTGCCGCGCGTGCGTACGCGCCCGCACAGGCACCGAAGCGGCCTCGTCCGACGCGACGGCCGACGCACCGAGCAGCGCCTGGACCCGTCGCAGGTCCCGCGCCGTGTTGATCTGTGCCGGCTCCGGCCAGTCGCAGGGCAGAGGCACGGCCTCGGTCTGCACCCGGGAGTACAGCCACCACACCGTGAGCTCACTGGCGGCCTCGGCGGCGGCCACGACCTCGCGCATCGACGCGTGGTAAAGCCCCGGCCACGGCTCCCAGCGCTCACCGCGAAACACCACAGCCTGCGAGCCGGGGCGGCGGGCGGCGAGCAAGCCGGCGATCCAGTCCGATCGCAGCAGCCACAGATCGCACGGCAGCACGAGCGTCCACCCCTCCCGCGCATCGCCGAGCGCCGTGAGCAACCCGCCGAGGGGGCCGCGCCCCGGTACCTCGTCGGCGATCGTCCGCAAGCCCAACGCCTCGTAGGCGCCGGCGTGCTCGGCGACCACCGTGATCCGAGACGCGAACGGTGCTGCCAGTGTGCCAACGCGGGAGAGCAGCGGCACACCGGCGAGCCGCGCCATCGCCTTGTCGTGCCCGAACCGCGAGCTGCGGCCACCGGCAAGGATGTAGACCGGAACCTTCTCCATACCGATGTGCAGCATAGCGTGTCCCGCCCCCTCCGATCACCGCCTCGCCTGGCAATGAAATTGCTAAACTGACCGCTGATGGCATCCCGCCCGGCGGCTTTACCGTTCGCACGCAAGTATCTGATCGTGGCGACGATCTTCGTCATCGCGCTGGCCGCATCGTTCTGGCTTTTCGCTACCTTGCTCGCCGAGCAGCTCTCGCGCTCCTACCTCGAGGACGTGCTGCTGTCGGGGCGCGCCCACGCCGAGGAGATCGCCAAGACCGCAGAGGGGGGAGAGTCCGTCTATCAGGTTGTCGAGCAGCGCCGTGAAAGCCTCGACAAGCTCTCGGATGCGCTGGCGCGCCAGCAGGTGGTGGAGTCGGTGCAGGTCTACGATCGGCTGGGCAAGCTCGTGTACCAGACCGTCACCAATATCGACGGCCTCACCGGCGGTTTCGCCGAGCAGGCCACCGACCTGATGCTCCCCACCGCGCGGGAGAAGGTGGTCGAGACCAAGAACGAGTACCAGATTCGCACCCCGCTGTCGGACATCGGCACGGTGGTGGTACGCATCCCCAAGGAGGCGCTCGGCACCCGGATCGACGACTTGCGACGACGGCTGCTGCTGCGTGCTGGCGTGGCTGGGGGCGTGACGATCGCCGTGCTCATGGGCGCGGTCGGGTTCATTTGGCACCTCGTTCAGCGCAACGCCGAGCTCGAACAGCGGCGTCGCTTCAACGACGAGCTGGCGGCGCTGGGGACGCTGGCAGCCAATTTGGCGCACGAGATCCGCAACCCCCTCAACGCGCTATCCATCAATCTCGAGCTGCTCGAGGAAGAGCTCGCGGACCGTCCCGCGCCTCCCGAAGCGACCCGCCTCGCGCGTCGCGAGATCTCACGGCTCGCCAGGCTCGTCAACGACTTCCTCGTCTACGCTCGACCCACACCGCCGAGCCTGGAGGCGGTCGAGCTGGGGCCGCTGTTCGAGGAGGTCGCCGACCTCATGCGGAACGAGTGCGAGCGTGCTGGGATCGAGTTGCGCCTCGCCAAGCTCGAGACCACGGCCTGGGCCGACCGCGGACAGCTCTTCCAGGTGCTGGTCAATCTGGCACAGAATGCGTGCCAGGCCGTTTCGCAAAGCCCGCGCAAGGTCGTGACCCTGGCGGCCAGCGCTGACGATTCGAGTGTCGTCCTCGACGTTACCGATACTGGATCCGGAATCGCCCGCAGCGACATACATCGTGCTCGCGAGGCGTTTTTCTCGCGGCGCAAGGGTGGTACTGGCCTCGGCCTGGCGATCGCCGACCGCATCGTCGCCAGCCACGGCGGCACCCTGACACTTTCCAATCAACCCGATGGCGGGCTGCGGGCACGCATCGTGCTGCCGCGCACCCGGGCGAAAGACGTGTAAACTCCCCGCGGAGGTCGTATGAAGCTCCCTCGTGCATTGTTGGGTGTCGTTCTGAGCGTGGTCACGGCCGCAGGTGGGTCGGCGATGTTCCGCTCTTCGGACTTGGTGGTGGTGCCCGTGGCCGCCTCGACGAAGGGGTTGCAGGGCTCGGACTGGCACTCCGACCTCGAGATCATGAACGTGGACAGCGAGCCGATCGACGTCATCATCGTCTATCTGCCCACCGGTAACCAGGACAACCGGCTCTGGTACCAGAACATGGATCACGTCCTGGGGGGTCGCCGCGACGACGGTTTCGGGATCATCGACGAGAAGCTCAAGGACATCCCGCCCGGCAACGCGGTCGTCCTTGAAGATATCGTGAAGACCGCCTGGGGCGACAACGAAAAGGGCACGCTCCTGGTTTTCGGCATCAAGGCAGGCAGCTACAAACAGACCACCCCGGTCGGCGGCACGCCTCGCAAGATCCTCGTCAACTCACGAACCTACTCACTGTCCAAAAACGCCGAGGACAAGCCGCTCACCTTCGGGCAGTCGACGCCTGGGATTCCTTGGTACTACTACATCGACCCCGGCAAGAAGAACAAGCATCTCGACCACGTCGTGTTCTCGGGTATCCGCGAGGATGCCTCGTACCGCTGCGCGCTCGGGCTCGCCAACATCTCCGATTCGCTGACCTCGCTGTCGGTCAAGATAACGCTCAAGAACCCCGACGGCACCCTGCTCGCCGAAGAGACGGTGGGGCTCAAGCCCCTCGCCCACATCCAGTACGACAAGTTCCTCTACGACAACCTTCTCGGCCAACCCACCGACAAGACCGTCACCAACGGCACGCTCATCGTATCCGTGGCGGGCTACATGAGCCCGGGGGAGAACACGACACCGGCGCTGCTCGCTTACGTGACCCGCACCGACAACCTCACCAACGACCCCGTCTATCTCGAGCAGCGGTTCGAGCCGGAGCTGCCCTGGGACTGCGTATTCAACGGCCAGAACTGCCCCAGTGCCAACCCCTCGAGTGCTGACCTGCAGCGCGACAGACCATTCCGCCGCCCGCTCGATCCACCACGCCCGGGCATGCCGTGATGCGCTTGTGATACCATTCACCAGCCGGGCTGGGGGCGAGAGCTCCGGCGGTCAAGGAGAGAAGAGACCATGGCAGACAAGGGCAGCAAGGTCGGGAGCAACGTCGGCGGTGCCTGGTACGTGGACACCAACTGCATCAACTGCAACCTCTGTGTGACCACCGCTCCAGACAACTTCAAGACCAACGACGACGAGGGCTTTGCCTACGTGTTCAAGCAGCCGGCCAATGGCGACGAGCTGGCGCAGTGTGAAGAGGCCATGGGCTCCTGCCCGGTCGAGGCGATCGGCAACGACGGCGACTGAGCCCAAGCGGGAGGGGTCCGCGGCCGGCATCGAGCCGGCCGCTTCGCATTTGCGATAGGCGGAGGGACACCTCGGCGTGGCCCGACGCAGCCGCTTCGAACCGCAGGCCGACGCCGCTCGTCGCGAGTGGCCGTCACCTGCGGTTTCGTGCACTTGACGGGGGACGAGCGTGACGGTGTTGTGTCAGTGGTGTGGAGCAGCTAACCCGGACGATCGGGAAGCGTGTACCCGCTGCAATCTACGTCTCATCGTCGTCTCCGGTACCAGCGTCAGCGCCGACTCCGATGCCCTCCTCACCGGCCAGCGACCGGAGGATGGCGAGCCGGTCACGCTCGACGAGCACCTCCTCGAACGCTTGTCCGGGGTCGAGGATGCGGCAAAGCGCCTCTCCGCCGCCCTCGTCCGTCAGGAGGAGCGTCTTTCCGAGCTCGAGCGGGGCGTCGCCCTGCTCGACGCCGGGATGCAGGCGCTGGTCGAGCTGCTGGACCGCCGCAAGGTGGTTCGCGAGGGCGAGCTGCTGGCGGCCTGGGAGCGCGCCGCCACCTCCGAGATGACCCGCAAGGAGCTGCTCGACCTGCTGCGCAACCGACGCGAGGCACTGGTGATCCGCCTGCGCGCCGCGGGCCGCACGTTGGCGCCCGACCTCGGCCGGGCGCTGCAGGCAGCCGAGCTGAGCCTGCTCGCCGGCCAACCCGAGCGGGCGGCAGAGGTGCTGGCAGCCGCACACAAGCGTCACCCGCCCACCGCCGAGCTCTCCGAGCTCCTCGGCGAGCTCGCGGTGGAGCGCGGCGACAATGGGGTTGCGGTGTTTTTCCTCCTGGAAGCGCTCCACCTCAACCCCGACAACGTCAACGTCCTCATCCACCTCGGTACGCTGCTGACCGACGCCGGCCGGCTCGGCGACGCTCGCCGCTTTCTCGAGCGGGCGCTGGCGCTGGCTCCGGACTCGTTCCTGCCGCATTTCTCCCTCGGTGCCCACTTCGCCTCGACCGGCGACCTCGAGCGGGCGCGCCACCACCTGCGGAAGGCCACCGAGCGCGACGAGCTGCCGCAGGTGTTGGTGCTGCTCGGCATGGTCGAGCTCGACGCTCGGCGTCCCCAGGCGGCGATCGACGCCCTCGAGCGCGCCCTCGAAATCGGCGGCGACATGGAGGAGGCGATCTTCTACCTCGGTCTCGCCTATCTCGAGCGCCGCTGGCACCGCAAGGCCCTCGAATGCTTCCGGCGCGTCCTCGACATGGACCCCCAGCGGCTGCAGTACCAAGAAGCCGTACGCCTGCTCGAAGGGGGGAGGAATACGCCGCCGCCGATGCCCAGCCACCTCCAAGCGTTGGTGCGCGACCTGTCCGGCGAGGTGGAGGCTGGCCGTCTCGAGCGCGCCATGCAGCAGCTGCGCAAGGCTGTGAGCGATGTCGAGCATCCCACCCTACTCGCCTCGTTGGCGTTGCTCGCCGCCGCCACCGGGCGGCACCGCCAGGCCCTGGCCGCGGCACACCGGCTCCTGCGCCAGGAACGTCGCGGCGCACCGCTGCTTGCCGCCTGGACAGCACTGCTCGAGACGCTGCGCGCCGCCCGCCGGTTCACCGTGCTCCAGCGCTGCGGCGAGCGGCTGCTGCGCGACAGCCGCGAAGACTCGGAGCGCGGTATCGCTGCGTACGAGCTGGCGCTCGGCGTGCTCGAAAGCGGCGGCGACACGAGCCGCGCTCTCGAGCTCGCCCACACCTCGCTTTCGCTCATTCCGCGCGAGCTCCAGCAGTACCCGCTGTCGGCGCTGGGCCGCATTCACCTCGCGCGCAAGGAGCACTCCGATGCCGTGGATTTCCTCGAGCAAGCCGCGGCGTTGCAGGCGAGCCCGGCAATCCTGACCCAGCTCGGCTTGGCGCTGCTCGAGCTCGGGGAAGGCGACCGGGCGCGCGAGCTGTTGCAGCGGGCGCGCTCGGGCGCCGCGCGCGACCTCAAGACCGACGTTTTGTCCCACCTCGCTCGGGTGGGCTGGCTGGCCGGCCACGGCCGCCGAAGGGGATAGCTCGACATGCGTTGGAGCCGATACTTCCTGTACACCCTCCGCGACAACCCGGCCGACGCCGAGGTCATCTCCCACCAGCTCCTGGCCCGGGCCGGGATGATCGACAAGCTGGCCGCCGGGATCTACACCTACCTGCCGCCGGGGTGGCGGAGCATCGACAAGCTCATGCGCATCGTGCGCGAGGAGATGAACGCCGCCGGCGCCGTCGAGCTCGTGATGCCGTGCATACAGCCGGCCGAGCTGTGGCAGGAGTCCGGGCGCTGGCAGGCGTACGGCAAGGAGCTACTGCGCATCAAGGACCGCCACGAGCGCGAGTTCTGCTTCGCTCCCACGGCCGAGGAGGTCATCACCGACACCGTGCGCCGGCGCGTCACCTCGTATCGCCAGCTCCCGGTCAACCTCTACCAGGTCCACACCAAGTTCCGGGACGAGATCCGCCCCCGCTTCGGCCTCATGCGCGGGCGCGAGTTCCTGATGAAGGACGCCTACTCGTTCCACGCCTCGGCCGCGAGCCTCGAGGAGGCGTACCGCGCCATGGAGCACGCGTACCGCCGCATCTTCGACCGTTGCGGGCTGCGCTACACCGCGGTCGAGGCCGACACCGGCAACATCGGCGGCAGCGAGTCGCATGAGTATATGGTGTTGGCCGACACCGGCGAGGACGCGGTCGTCGCCTGCGCCTGCGGCTACGGCGCCAACCTCGAGAAGGCCACCACCGGCCGCATCGCCGAGATGCCGGCCTGGCCCGGCCAGATCCCGTCCGCCCCCGAGGCCGTGCACACCCCCGGCACCAGCTCGGTGCCCGACGTCGCCGCCTTCCTGCACCTGCAGGAGCCGCACCTCATCAAGACCATGATCTTCGAAACCGACCAGGAGTTCGTCGTGGCGCTCGTGCGCGGCGACGACGAGGTCAACGAGATCAAGCTCAAGAACGCGCTCGGCTGCACCCACCTGCAGCTCGCCGCCGAGGCCAAGGTCGAGCAGGTCTCCGGCGGCGCCATGGGCTATTCCGGCCCGGTCGGCCTACGCGGCGTGCGCCTCGTCGCTGACCCCGAGGTCATGCGCATGCCGGTGGCCGCCACCGGCGCCAACCGCGGCGACTACCACCTGGTGGGCGTCGTCCCCGGGCGCGACTTCGCGGCCGACCTCGTGGTCGACCTCCGGCAGGCTCGCGTCGGCGACCCCTGCCCGCGCTGCGGCTCGCCGCTCGAGATCCGCCGCGGCATCGAGGTCGGGCACATCTTCAAGCTCGGCACCAAGTACTCCAAGGCGATGGAGTGCCACTATCTCGACGCCCAGGGCGGGGTCAACCCGATGATCATGGGCTGCTACGGCCTCGGCCTCGGCCGCACCGTCGCCGCCGCCGTCGAGCAGAACCACGACGAGCACGGCATCATCTGGCCGCGCCCCCTGGCGCCGTTCGAGGCGGAGGTCATCGCCCTCAACCCCGACGACGCCACCGTCGGCCAGACCGCCGAACGCCTCTACGGCGAGCTGCAATCGGCCGGCGTCGAGGTGCTGTTCGACGACCGCGACGAGCGCGCCGGCGTCAAGTTCAACGACGCCGACCTCGTCGGCTTCCCGGTCCGCGTCGTCGTCGGCAAGAAAAACGCCGAGCAGGGCCTGGTCGAGCTCTCCCTGCGGCGCGACCGCGTCAAGACCCCCACCCCGATTGCCGACGCCGCCGCCAAGGTCCGCGAGCTGCTCGAGCAGGCGTGAAGGGTGGGACCGCCCGGTCCATGTCGTAGCCGCCCCCTGTGGGCAGCCGCCCGCACACTCAGCGACACGAAACGCGAGCCCGCTCCCCTGGGTGCAGGGACAACTGCCGCGAGCACCCCTCCTCCGCCACTGTCCAGTATCCCGGCGGTAGTGGCCAAACGACGAGCAGCTGCCCTTCTGGCACAGGTTGCAGGACTCCGAGCAGCCGCAGCAGAGTCGTCACATCGCTACCTTGGAAAAAAAGACGTGGCCCGCGAGATGCACTGTCGATTTCTATGCCGGCCGGTTCTGGCAGCGTCAGCGAAACACCGCGGCGGCGGGCTACTTCCCACGGCATCCGGTCCGAGATCCCCAGGGCGGCGCCGGTGAAGGCAAACGCGCGGACCTCGCTGGGGAAGGGCGCGGCCACGCTCACCCTGGCCTGGCCGGCTGCGTCGGCAGTGGCGAAGCGGATGGTTGCGTCGAGTTCAACGACCACGGCACCGGCTGCCCCATCGCCGCGGGCGGTGCGCACGGTGATTGCCAGCTCGTGCCCGTCAGGCGGGACGAGGCGCAAACGCACTGGTTCGGGTAGGCGGTCTTCCGTGAGCTCTACCGTCAGCTTCTGGCTGCGACGGTCGCCTTGGCGAGCTTCCACCGACACGTGCCCCGGCGGAAGAGCAATCAGCGCGAAACGGCCGTCGGCTCCCGACACCGTCGACGCTCCTGTTGGCTCCGCACTAACCACCGCGCCACCGACCGGTCGCTCGTCGGCGTCCACCGCCCAGCCGGTCAGGGCGATGCCCGGCATGTCGATCGCTAGGACGCACTCGCGCCCCTCCGGCACCTCCACCTGGCGCGCTGGGGCGGCGCCCCCGCCCCCATGGAATCGCACCTCCCAACGCCCGGGTGGCAGCGCGAGCGGACCAAAGCGGCCGCGCTCGTCGACAGCCACAGTCACCGGGCGGGCACTGGAAAACAGCGGATCGCTGCGCGACAGCCCCAGCAGGCCGCGGGTCTGCACGATGCCTTCGGGAGTGTCGTCAGCGCCGGGCCGGCGCCACACCAGCGTGCCCGGCCCCGCCAGCTCGCCGCCGATCCGAACCGTACCGCGTACCTGCGCCGTGCGGGCGGGGCAGTCCACACGCAACTCTCCGGTCTTGGGTACGTGAACGCGCTTCGCGCAAACCTCGGCCCCGTCGGCGAGTATCTGTACCGTGGCCGGGCCAGGCGGCACATGGGCGAAGATCGCTTCCGACTCTTGCACGGCCTCCTGAAGAGATTCCGTCACCCCCGCCAACGCCGCGCACTCGACTCGCGCCTGCGCTCCGTGGACTTCCGCCGGCAACTTCGTCCGCACGCGCACGGTCACACCGCTCGCAAGCGCCACGGTGCCTGCATCTGCATCGCCTTCAGCAGGCACCTCGAAACGACGCACGAGCGGGGCACGCCTGTCCGTTTCAAACAGGACCTGCACGACGCCCGCGGCCAAGCCCGCGAGACGGAACGACCCGTCCGCGGTCGAGGTGGTTTCCAGGGATTGCCCGAGCACGAAGGCCAAACGCGGCCCGCCGGGGCTTGGCCTCGCGGCCCGCACCCGCACCCCTGGCAAGGGTGCGAGATCCTCAACCCCCACCACACGTCCGACAAGAACCGCTCCCTGGGCAAGGGCGAGATCGCCGAGATCCTGCACCTCGCCGGGCTGTCCCGGCTCGAGCTTGATCTCCATCTGGCGCGTCGAGGGGGACTCGAGGAGCAAGCTGGCCGGGGTTTCGGGCTCGATCGTTGCTTCGAAGCGCCCTTCTGTCACTGCTACCGGTGCGAAGCGCACGGCATCGCAGCCTACCCGCACGCTGGCGCGGGCGCCGACGAGGGGCTCGCCACCAGCGTCCACCACCCGCCCCCGCACGACCACGCCGGGCCGCAGCGTCACCGTGACTTCCTCCGCCTCGGAACGAGGGATGGGCTGCTCGGCCGGCAAGAACCCCGAAGCCGTCACTTTCAGCACGGTGCCCTCTCCGGCTGGAAGTCCCCGCACCGCCGCCAACCCCAGGGCGTCCGTGCGGACGGGTACGAGCCCTCCGCTTACCAACGCCCCCGCCACCGGCATGCCGTTCTCAGCCACGACCCGCAGCCGAAGCGTGTGCCCCGCCGGTACGACGACAGTCCCGAGAGCCGTGTCTTCCTGCACCAGATCAACTTCCCGCCGCATCACTTGGCGACCGCTTCCCCCGAGCACCAGCATCGCTGCGCCCGCTGGCAGCCCTCGCAGGATGAAGCGACCGTCAGCATCGGTGCGTGCGGCGCGCTGGAACGGCAGCGCCAGGTCCGCCACTGCCCAGCTCTCGATGGCGACACCGCCGTTCACGGGCTGGCCGTCCTCGTCCACGAGCGTGCCGGTGAGCGTGTAGCCGGGTTGCAGTTGGATCGTTTGCGGCCATTCTCCGGCCACGCGTACCACGGCGGGAGCCAGGTCCGCGGCCTCCACCAGCAACAGGGCCCCGGCACCGTCCGGCCACGCGGGCCACGAGATGCGGCCACCCTTGCCGGCCTCGTAGCTGGCAAGGGGCGGCGGGGGACTACCTTGCCACCGCGCCGGATACACCCGCACCCGCAGATCGCGTAGGGGTGCCGGGCCGCGTACCGCCAGCTCGCGCGTCGAAGCTGGCTGCAGCAACACCTCTAGGGCAGGGCGCCCCGCCTCCACCAGCTTCCAGAGGCTGGCCGATGTGCTGCCAACAACGCGCGCCTGCCATGGTTCGTCGGTCCACACCGGCAACGTCAACCGACCGTTCTCTGGCACGGGCCAACGCGGGAGCAGGGCCTCCGCCACCTCCTGCCACATGCGGGCTGGGGCGGCAATCACCTGCAGCGCCTCTGCTTTTGTTCGCCCGCTCCGCACGGCTGTCACCTGCAAGCGGCCGGGCTGCTTTCCAGCTGGCTGGCCAAGCCACGCCACCGGCCTGCGCAGGGGCGGCAGCTCGTCCGTCCACGTCCAGACGAGCCCCTTCCCCTCCAATGCCACGACTTCTTGGTGCGTGAGCGAGCGGGACGGCTCGCCCTTGCCGACCAGCACGTAGTGCGGCTCGGCCACAGCGAGGGCGAGCAGCCACGCGATCATGGCTGCACCTCGAGTTCCAGCAGGCGAGGAGCGCCGCATGGGGGTGGATTGTCGAGCACGCACGCGTCACGCATGGTGAGGATGATGCGATGGCCCCTCGCATCCGCGGCAACATGCCAGTAAGGACCGGTTGTCGAAAGTGGCAGCTCGACCCGCTGGGAGCTGCCGTCCTCGCGCAACAGCACGAGCGTCCAGCGGGTGCGCCGCTGCTGCACCTCCCGCACAAGCAGCGCTGGTCCCTCTGGTAGCTGCAGCAAGACCTCGGCAAGGCGTTTCGTGTTCGGCCAAGTGATCCGCTCTTCGGGGTGCAGGTGGATCCGACGGCCCTCGGCCGCCGTGCCCCACGCCACGTCGGTGCCCAACACCTCTTGGTCCCAGGCACGACGAAGCCGGAGGTCCGGGCCATACAGGAACGCTCCCGGCTCCACACCAGGCAGCACCGCACGCGAACCGTCGGGCAGGAAGCGGGCATGTGCAGCGGACGAGTTCTGCTGCCAATCCGTGATTTGGATGTACTCCTGGCTGCTGTCCCAGCGGCGCTCCGCGAGGAGGTGTCGTGGTTCGAAGCGCAACGGCGTGCTGTTGAGGTCAGCCTCCCACGCCACGGCGAAGCCGTGTTTCTGCACCGCATCGACGGATGGCACGCCCGTCAGAAGCACGCGCGAGCCGTGCAGATCGAGGTCGTAGCAGTGATGGATCGGTAAAATCGCGGGCGGATCGGTCCCTCGGCGTGGCATCCACGACAGTCCGAAAAGAATGTCAGCGACAGCGATCCCGGCATTCGAAACCGCCAGGCGGGCGTGGGCGCGCAGCAGTTTCGATCCGGACGTCCCCGCCACCCCGGGGAGCTTCTCGCGAGAGGCTGGTACGAGCAGTCTTGGCTCATACGGCGGCGAGAGCTGCAACTCGAACGTGCCGTGCGTGCCGAGAGCGAGCGCGACCGAGCGCTCGCCCAGCCAGCGCACGTCCCCGCTGTGGCGCAGCACGTCGGGGGCCTCATGCTCGGCCACGATACGCACGCTTGGAGCGGCACCAGCCGCCGCTCCGAGCACGCTCGACGCCAGACACACAAGCCATGTTTGCCGGTGAATCGCCATCATCCGAGATCCCCTCTCGACTCTGCCTGGCGCCGGACTTTATATCAACTCGCAGATGATATCGAACGGCCACGGCAGGAGTTCGCAGAAGGCCTCACCCATGAAATCTATGAAGAACTCGTTGAAGGCTTGGCCGATGTCATAGTCGTAGCCGACATTATCCCCGTTGTCGTTCCACGACAGAACGCAGAGAAAACCGGGAGCCATGCAGTAATATAAAGGCCCTCCCGGTTGGCCAGCCGGAATGTACTCCACGTGGCTACGCTTCGCGATCATCATGTCTCCGCCGGTTTGCGCTCCGGCTGACGTCGCGAACATCCACGCGGCAAGTATGAGGGTGGCGAGGAGCAAGCACTTTCTCATGATGAACCATCCTTTCCGCCCCTGCGGGGCCGCTAAAAACTTTGCGCGGATTCTCTCTCTCTCTCCTGTCAATCCCCCGCGTTGCCTCACAAAAGAATCTACGTGAAGGAGCAGAGAAAGTGCTTCCTGACGGGGGAAGCGACGATGAGGCGAGCGATGAGTCCCGCGTTCGACAGTTGCTAGACAGGCGCTGGCATAGAACGATCGACACCGCAGAAGGTTGCGGTTGAGATCGCGGGTTTTTGCGTGTTACTAGGCGGCGGGCTGGTCGGACGTGGTGCTGGAGGGGGCCGCAGCGGCGTTCTGCTGGGCTGCTGGTGTGACCTCGGCGAGCAGTGGGGGCTCGGCGATCCCGAGTG
>JAAYVZ010000172.1 GCA_012516935.1 Holophagae bacterium | reverse complement strand
CTTTCACCAAGACTCTCCGCTCACTCATCGCTAGCCTCATCGTCGCTTCCCCCGTCAGGAAGCACTCTCTCTGCTCCTTCACGTAGATTCTTTCGTGAGGCAACGAATCGCTTTCGCGTAGTTTTTAGGTGAGGCAACGCGCAGACTTGACTTCACCGAATCATCTGTCACAATGCCATCACTGAAACGCAGACGATTTCTAGGGAGCCGTCGAAAGGAGAGCGCTCAATGACGATGTCCCAGGGCTTCACGGTCCTGCTGGCCACCCTCCACCTCGCGGTCGGCGTGTCCGAGGGGGCGAAGATCATCGCCCTCAAGGCCCCAGCGGAGACGGGTGATCCTGCATCGCCGCTGATCCATCGAGCGAATTCAGTTTCAGGTACCTTGGGGGGATGTGCGCGGGTCATTGCAGACTACCCCACCTTCGAGCTCGCCACCGTCAACAGCAGAGAGCTAGGTGCGTGCATGCAGAGCTTGAAGGCGAGCGGTGTGATTGCCTTGGAAAAGCCGACTTTCGACGAGATTCGTGTCAACGGCTACACGTTCCCGTCGGACGGGCCGCCCTCGGGGTTGCCGTCATGGGCACCGAGAGCGGGCTCAAGCGCGAGGATGTACCTCGTCCAGTTCATCGGGCCAAGCCGCCCGGAGTGGCTTGCCTTCGTCGAGGATCTGGGCGACCCCATCGGATACCTGCCTGACAATACCTTCCTTGTTCGAATGAGTGGGGGCGGCGGTGAGCGTGCGCGACAGCAGGCGTTCGTGCAGCACGTGTCGCCGTACGAACCGGCGTACAAGATCGCCCGCGACCTCGCACCGAAAGAGGAGGCTATCAACCTGACCGTGCAGATCGACGAGGGCCAGGACGCCTCGCAGGCCATCGGTCTCCTCGGCAGCCTCGGCGCTCCTGTCTTGGATATCGACCGGAAGGGATCGACATCTACGGTCGGGGTCGTGGCGGGGTGGTCCGAGATATTGGCGCTCGCGGCGCTCCCTGAAGTCTTGTGGATTGAGAGAAGGGTGCCGCCCCAGATCTCTGATGAACGGGCCGGACTGGTTCTCGCCGGTCGTCACAATGGAACTTCCCCCACCAACCCTGGGACCTACCAGAGCTGGCTTGCATCCAAAGGATTCTGCACCTCCACCAGCCGACCACCGGGCTGCTACGACTACTGGAACCGCGTCGCGGTATTCGACTCGGGGTTAGACGTCCAGGACGGCCCATCCTGACCTCGGCGCCCGGGAGTGGAGGTTCTATTGCTATTCCAGCTTGGCCGGCGAGAGCTACTGCAAGTCAACCGTGGATGGGAAGTACTACTACTCTGACCAGGAGTGCGGCCATGGCACCGCCGTGGCATCCCTCATCGCAGGTGACCCCTTGGTTGGGGTGGGATTACTCCCCGGGGTTAACCCGAGGGATGGCCAGCAGTTCTACCTGGGAACAGGGATCGCACCGTTGGCCTCCATCATCGCATTCAAGATCTTCGGCGCCGCCTGCGGATACCCATCCGCGGACATACCCACGCCGGAGCACTACGAGCGGTGGTACGGGATGCTCCCGTCGTACCCGACCACTCGTTTTGCGAACAACAGTTGGAACCACTACGGCGACCCCGGGAATACCCACTACACTGCCGTATCCCAGATGTTCGACAAGCTGGTTCGCGACGCCAATGGTGGTTTCAATGATCTGGGCCATCCTATGACAATCGTGTTCTCGGCCGGGAACATCAGCCAGGCTGGCCAGTCCGCCTTCGTGGCGGCGCCGGCCAATGCCAAGAACGTCATCTCGGTGGGCGCAGCTGAAGGCTACCGGGCCACGGATGTGGCTCCGTGGACAGCCGTTGACTGTGGGCAGGCCACTGGAGTCAACAATGTCGCGGCCTTCTCCTGCCGAGGATTCGCCGACAACTCGAACGTCCTGAAGCCCGACCTGGTTGCGCCAGCGACGAGGTTGGGAGCGGCCCACACCCGAGGTTCAGCGAAACCCAACGAATGCTACAGGGCGCCAAACGCGGACGACCCGAACGGCCGGTACTACACGCGCTTGTGGGGGACCAGCTCGGCCGCACCGGTCGTCACCGGCGCTGCGGTTCTCGCCGACACATGGTTCTACAGGAGACAGGGAAACGTGTTCCCCAGCCCGGCGATGATCAAGGCTATGCTCATCGCTCATGCTGACGACATGTTCGGGGGGCAGGACAGATACACTGGTTCCAGTCTGCCCCACAACCCTGTTGACGCCAAGGGCTGGGGGCGGGTGAACCTCGACAAGCTCTTCCAGACGCAAACCAGCGTCGTGTTCCTCGACGAGGACCACACCAGCCAGGGTGCTCGGCGTTTCGTTCCGGGGGAGCCCTCATGGACCGCGTCGTTCTCCGTGGCTAGCCAGCAGAAGGACATCATCGCGGTGCTCGTCTGGACCGATAGGTACGCTCTGACCAATGCGTCGGGTACCCTCGTGAACAACCTCGACCTCTACGTCATTGACGGCTCGATGAGCTACCAGGGAAACGTCTTCAACTCGCAGGGCTACACCTATCGCGCGTCCGGCCACTGGTTTCCAGACACTGAGAACAACGTGGAGGTGATCAGAATCCCCGCAGGGGAGATTGCAGACGGGGGATTCACCGTGGAGGTCGTGCCAAGCATCAACTTGAAGGCCGTACCGACCCTGGACGGCACACAGCCGAACCAGGACTTCGCCCTGTACATCTTCAACGCCCGGTAGCTTTGGGGGGACAGCGACGAGGGGAGGGATGGGATGTCGATTCGGCGCGTGGCTAAGGTATTGGCGGCCGTGCTGGTGACAGTGGGTTCGCAACCAGGTGCGATGGCGGGAAACCGCGAGGTGATCATTCCTGTCGTGACGCGGGGAGCATCGGGAAGCAGCGGCAGCTTCTGGGCAAGCGAGGTTCGCGTGCTCCGGCTGCGGGGAGGGGAACCTCTGGCTGTGCGTCGGGCCTGGGTGGCGACAGCGGCCGGCGGACAACGGGATCAGTCCGCCACCGCCCCGGAGTGGCGCAGCGATACTGGGTTCATGTTGATTCTGACGGGCGAGGATCTGTTGGCTGGAGTCACCGCGTCGCACGCTGCGGTCGGCTTGACTGTCCCCACGGAAGCCGAGGTGTGGTGGAGAAACGCGGACACAGGCGGGCAAGGACGCCTCCCCGAGGGCGACCCGGCCTTCAGGCCGTGCTGCCTCCCCGGCGCCGGACAACTTGGCCCAGCTCTCTCGACGCCACTTGTGGGCCCCTCTGTCATCCCGTGGATGACCTCGGGAAACGGTGTGTTCCGTGTCAACGTCGGGCTCGTGAACCCGAGTGCCGCACCGCTCGTCATCACGGTGGCTGCTGCCTACCTGTTCAGTGGTCAGGCACCACTTGAGTGGGCGCCCGGGTACCAGACCGACACCGAGCGGGTGACAGTGACACTGCCGCCGTGGGGCTGGCGGCAGCTCAACAACCTCCTCTTCAACGCCCGACCCGATTGCGCGTTCCCAGCCTGTCCCTGGCTCACCAAGGTGGCACCCGTCGCCGGCCGCATCGTCCCCGCCGCCAACGACCGTCCCTACTTCGCTTTCGCATCCGTGCTGTTCACGCCTCGTAACGATCCCGAGTTCGTGGTCGCCGTTCCGGGGCAACTGCCTCCAACGCTGCAGTGGCCGTAGACACGGGTCGAGGGGCAGCCTAGGCCTGAGGCCGTGCTCGGCTTTCTGCCGCGTCTTCCGCCGACCTCTGTCCAAAGCACCGGGGCGGCCCCTGCGGGCCGCCCCGTCGTCGTCATCGTCTTTCGTCCCGGGGAGGGCGGGGGCCCTGTCCCCTGTCCCCTGCCTCTACGCCCTCGGCGTCGAAAGCTGCGCCCGCGCCGCGGCCAGCCGCGCCACCGGGATGCGGAACGGCGAGCAGGACACGTAGTTCATCCCCACCCGGTGGCAGAACTCCACCGACGCCGGGTCGCCGCCGTGCTCGCCGCAGATCCCGACCTTGAGGTCCGGACGGGT
>JAAYVZ010000171.1 GCA_012516935.1 Holophagae bacterium | reverse complement strand
GCGCGCCGATCCACTGTGGGCCGACGTCGGTGGCGAGCGGCAGAGCCTCATCGCGTTCGACGCTGGCCACGCCGGGCAGCTTGGCGATCTGCGCGGCCTCGGCAGGGTCGAGCACCATGATCACCGCGTTGAGCGCGAACTGGAGCTGGTACACCACTTGCGGTGAGCGGCCCAGCGTCTTGCGCAGGCTCGCGACGAACGTGTCCTGCTCGGCCTTCAGGTAGGCGGCAAAAGCCCGGCTGGGCACACTCTCGGCATCGAGGCGGGTCTGGCCGCGGGTGGCCGGGTTGGTGGCTGGGTAGCCTGCAATGCCGCCGGTGTAGCTGGGCACGGCAGGATCGGAAAGGATCACGATGTAGCGAGCGGAACCAGCGGCGTTGGCCGGCTGTACAAGGGGAGCTGCCTGGGGCTGTGCCGCGGCTGCTGGTGATCGCGCGGGCGCCTCGAGGGTTGCGCTCGGCTCCAACGCCAGGGCAGGTGACACGATCACGACGAACATCGCGATGGCCGTAAGCAGCGTAGCGGTTCTACCTCTCATCATGGCTGTCTTCCTCCTCCGAGAAGAACGTGCTGCCGGCAAGGCGGAATGGGGGTCCACGCGCGGGCGGTGATCCGGCGCGGTGATATGGGCAACGGTACGACGCTCGACGCCTTCATCGAAAAAGCTTTGGTCCCCCCAACCGGCGGCGTGAAGCTGTGCGGATAGACGTCGCCGTTTGGAAAAAAATTCCCGCGCGCGTCTATCCCGAGATCGGGCGTTTCGCCTCGGAAGAGCACCCCAAAAAGCCAACGGGCCGGAGGTCGCCCCCCGGCCCGTCGGTGAGACTCCGGCTATGCAGCCGTCAGCGGTTCATGCCCGCCGTCGGCGAAGCACGCTCAGACCGAGGCCGGCGAGCAACAGGCCGAGCAGCGCCCCGCCCGCCGGTCCGAGCGTCGGGACCGCGAGCACCGATGGGTCTCCACGGAAGTTCGCGACCACCTCGCAGTCGGCCGTGATCGGCCCCGTCGTGTACGTGCTGCCCACCAGTGAGCCGTACGGGCAGGTGCCGCCCACGTTGTCAATCAGGTAGCCAGCAGCCGGCGTCACCGTGAAGGTCGCACTCGCCCCGTGGGATACCGTCTGCGACGGCGGCGTGATCGTGCCCGAAGGCGTCCCCACGCTCGCCGTCACGGTGTGCGTGGTCTGCCGGAAGTTCGCGACCACCTCGCAATCGGCCGTGATCGCCCCCGTCGTGTAGACGTTGCCCGCGAGCGTGCCCGCCGGGCAGGTACCGCCCACGTTGTCTATCTCAAAGCCGGCATCCGGCGTCACCGTGAAGGTCGCACTCGCCCCGTGGGCCACCGTCTGCGACGGCGGCGCGATCGAACCCGACGGCGTCCCCACGCTCGCCGTCACCGTGTGGCGCGCCGTCGGCTGGATGGGACGCACCACCACGGTCAGGTGGATCACGTCGCCCGCGGCAGCGCCGGAGCCCTGGGTCAACACCACGTAGCCGAAGGCGTACTGGTTCAGCGGCAGGCCGCCCACGGCGGCCAGGACGTTGAGGGTCTGAGTCTGGCCGGCCGTCAGCGTGAAGCTGCTGGGGGTGGCGGACAGCGTCATGCCGGCCGGCGTCACGTAGGTGGCGGTCCAGGCGCCGGCACGCGCCGCCTTGACGGTACGGGTCCACGAGCAGGCGCCTGCGCACGCGGCGTCGGCCAGGCTGGCTAGGTTGAGCGCTTCGGGGTTGGCGGCGCCGGCCGCGAAGTTGGCGCCGGTCTCGTTCAGCACCAAGCTGGCGTTGGCGGCGTGGTTGAGGTCCACACGGCCAGCGCCCATGTCGAAGGGGATGGCGGGAGTGACGCCGTCTTCCTTGCGGATGCCGGTGTACTTGCCGGTGCCCATCAGCGCCGACTTGATCTCGGCCGGACTCCAGGTGGGATGCACGGCCTTGACCAGCGCGGCCGAGCCGGCGGTGTGCGGGCTGGCCATGGAGGTGCCGCTCGTGAAGGCATACTCCACGGAGGTGGTCTCGGGGTCGATGCTGCCCGACCGATAGGCGGCCAGGATGTCGACGCCGGGGTTGCTCACGTCGGGGGTCAGCAGGTTGGCGATGGGGTGCGGCCCGCGCGAGCTGAAGCCGGCCATGATGTCGCCGTTGCTTGGCGCGTAGCTGAAGGTGGTGCCGGCAATGCGGCCCTGGTGGCCGGTGCCGCTGGCCAGCCAGGTCTTGAGCGCCACGCCGTCGGCGTAGCTGATGTGCACGGCGGGCAGGTGATGCAGGTCGCCGTTCAGCGAAGCGCCGTTGGCGGCGTCATTGGCCAGCACCATGCCGATCGCGCCGCCCTGCAGGACGTTCCAGCCCTTGGCCACGCGCGCGTTGGTGCCGCGGTCGCAGACCACGATCTTGCCGGTGAAGGTATTGGGCGCGGCCGGAGACTGGCACAGCGGGTCGCTGTAGGGCGCGTCGCCCGCATAGACGAGACCGCCCACGGCCGAAGCGTTGGAGACGCCGAGGCCGATCAGCGTGCCACCGCCGGGCGGGGTCGTGCTGCCGCCGGAAAGGCTGGTGACCGCGTTGGAGCCGGAGCGGTTGTGGGTGTTGGCGCCGACCGTGATCACCCACGGCGGGGTGCCGCCGACGGTGCCGGCGCCGGGGCCGGTGTTGCCGGCCGAGCGGGCCGAGGTGATGCCCGCGTTGAAGACCGACAGGTAGGCCTGCTGCTTGATGCCGGAGAAAGCGTCGCCGCTGATACCGATCGACTCGTTGATGACGTGCACGCCGTCGAGGATCGCCTGGTTCAGCGCGGCGATGACGTCGGTGTTGTAGCAGGTGGTGCCGCAGACGTCGTACATGATGATGTTGGCGTGGGGCGCGACGCCGGAGATCGCCGGGCTGAAGGAGTAGCTGCCCAGGGTCACCGTGCCGGGCGCCAGGTAGTTGCCGGCGGCGGTGCTGGAGGTGTGGCTGCCGTGGCCATCGTTGTCCTCGGGGCCATCGGTCTCGCCCCAACTGGCGTCGGAGTAGTCCCAGGCGCCGACCAGCTTGGCGTTGCAGACGTACGCCGGGTTGTAGTTGGGGTTGGACGGGTTGCACCACCCCTTGTAGTTGCCCGCGCCGAAGGGGTTGGTATGGACGTAGCCGTCCCCACCGGTGGCGGCGAAGGAGGGGTGGTCCATGTTGATGCCGGTGTCGAGCACGCCGATGATCACGCCCTCGCCCTTGGTGCCGGGCAGGCCGCCGGTAGCGGTGCCGTTCCAGATCGCCGGCGCGCCGATCCACTGTGGGCCGACGTCGGTGGCGAGCGGCAGAGCCTCATCGCGTTCGACGCTGGCCACGCCGGGCAGCTTGGCGATCTGCGCGGCCTCGGCAGGGTCGAGCACCATGATCACCGCGTTGAGCGCGAACT
>JAAYVZ010000170.1 GCA_012516935.1 Holophagae bacterium | reverse complement strand
CCCCGACGAGGACGCGCTCCGCGACCTCCTGCAGCGGGTCGAGGCAACCCGCGAGCGTCGACGGGCGATCGACGAAGCCGCCGCAGCAATTGCGGCGGCGTTGGCGGCCGATGACCGGTCGTCAGCCCGCCACCTGCTCGACGACGCTCTCGCGCGACTGGGTGAAGACGACGTGCTCGTCGACCTGAAGCGACGTCTCGAGAGGGCCGAGGCCACGGCGAGGGTTGGCCAGGCTCGGGGTCTTTGCGCCTTGGGGAAGGAGCATCTGCAGGGCGGTCGGCTGGCTGAGGCGCGGGCGTCGGCTGAGCAGGCGCTTGCCCTGCTTCCGGACGATCTCGAGAGCGCCGCATTGCTGGCCGATTTGAAGGCCGGCGAGGAGCGCCTCGCGGCCGAACGCCGCGCCGCCGAGGAGCAGCGCGCGGCGGAGCGATACCGAGCCGAGGCGCGGGTGTCTGCCGAAGAGGGTATCCGGCATCGTATCAGCCAGGGCCTGTTGTCGGATGCCGCCGACGCGACCAAGGCGGCACGGGAGAAGCTCGGCGATTGGGCCGGGCTCGAGGCGGTGGAGAGGGAGCTCGAGGATGCGCTCCAGCAAAAGCGGCTCGAGCAAACCTCGGCGCTCCTCGTCGAGGCGCAGCAGCTTTCGGGCGCCGAGCAGTACGAGGCGGCCGAGGCCAAGCTCGTGGAGGCGGAGCTCCTGTCGCCTACCGACGAACGGGTCCTACAGGCGTTGATCGAGGTGCGGGGTGCGGTGCGGAGGTGGCGCGAAGCGCAGGAGCGCAGTCGCGCGGTGGTGGAGGAGATGGAGGCGGTCGCCCGCGCCCTCGACGCCGGAAGCCTCGAAGAGGCGGCCGAGCGGTTCGACTCGACGGTGCGCAAGTACGGTGATCGGCCGGAGCTCGGTGAGCTGCGACGGCGCCTGCGCGAGGCGCGTCGAGCCGAGGAGAAACGGCGCTCAGCCGAGCAGAGGGCTCGACGCTCTTCGCGCCGGCAGCCCGATCGGAATCAGGAGCGGGCCGAGACGCTCGCGATCGAGCGGGAGGATGTCGCCGGCGCCAACGGGGAACCCGTCGCGGCGCCGGAGCTCGGGTTCGAACGAGCCCCTACACGCCCCGTCGAGCTCGTGCCGGAGCTCGGGGCCACGCCAGCCGGCACGACGCCGGGAGATGAGGAGGTGGTGGCCGGACGGCCTGAGCCGCTTCCCGCGGTGAGCACCGGGGCCGAGCCCATGGTGGTCGTGGCGGAGCCGAAACCGCTGGCTGCCCGGGCGGAGCCGGCGGCTTGCGACCTGGCGGCACCCGCAACCACCGAACCGCAGGCGCCGACACCGCCACCGGTGGTCGAGGCGCCTCCTCCGGCGCGCCGACGCTGGCCGCTGGTGGTCGGTCTCGCAGTGATCGCCGTGGTGGCGGTCATCGTCGGCGTGGCGGTCTGGCGTCCGGGCCCGGCCCCGGGATCTGCGCCCACTCCCGTTGCGGCCCCGCCGACCGAGCCGATGAGAACGCCGGTCACGGCACCGGTCGCTGATGGAGTACTGGTCGTGACCGCGACGCCGTGGGGCGAGATCGTCTCTGTCAAGCGAGAGGACGGCCTGGAGGTGAGCGTTGCTGTCGGTCGGACCACCCCGGTTCGGCTCACGGTGCCGGCTGGTCATTACACGGTGACGGTGCGTGACCCGGCAACGCGAGCCACATCCCAGCAGCCAGCGGTGGTGGTGGCGGGCCAGACCGCCCGGGTCGTCGTCGCGGTCAGGCCGGTGGGCACCGACGATTTGCTCAAGCGTTTCGGGTGGTCGGGATGAGCCACCGGAGGCGTTTCCAGGTGCTTGCGGTGGGGTTGGCCTTGTCAGCGGGCACTGTGTTTGCCGACTACAAGAAGGCGTACGGTGACGGCTTGACCGCGGTGCGCGACGGGAACTGGAGACAGGTCGCCGCCTTGATGCGAGCGGCCATCGCCGAACGTTCCACGGAGGGCGAACGGATTCGGCTCTACGGAACGCGGTTCGAGGTTTACCTTCCGCACTTCTATCTCGGGCAGGCGCTCGCCGAGACCGGCGACTGTGCGGGCGCCCTCAGGGAGCTGCAGCTTTCCGAGGACCAGGGGGCAGTGAAGAGCACCGACAGGTACGCCCAGCTGCAGCGCCTGCGCGCTCGGTGTCAACGCGCTTTGCCGGAGCCGACGCGTCCGGCCGCGCCACCCACGCCCGGCCTGGAGGCCGAGATCCGCCGCAGCGAGGCCGAGGTCAATCGCGCCTCCGAGATCGAGAAGGCTGTGGCGGACCTCAGGCGGAGCGCGGCCCCGGTCTGGCAGGAGAGGCCGGCTCTGGCGGCACGTGCGGACCAGGCAATCAACAAGCTGGGCAACGCCCGCAACGCGCTCATGCGGGGGAAAAGCGGGTCGGCGGGTGACCTCGCGCAGGCGGTGACCCTCGCAGAGGAGGCAGCGCGAGAGCTGGAGGCGGTACGAGCTGAGGTCACGAGCCGTCAGAACGAGCTGCGTCAAGCCGCGATCTCGGATCAGGCGCGGCAGGACGAGCAGCGTCGGCAGGAGGAGTCGCGCCGCCGGATAGCTCGGCAGGAGCTGGCGAACCTCCTGAAGGCAACAGAGAACGTCGTTGTCGGCCCGGCCGGATCGCGAGTCGAGGTCGGACACGCCATGGACGCTCTTCAGCGAGCCCGGACCCGAGCCTCCGAGCTGCCGGCGGGCGCCACCGCCGACGAGGTTCTGGCGGCGAAGAGCGATCTCCAGGACGCGGAAAAAGCCCTCCGCGAGCGGGTCGCCCAGGCGGCACAAGCCCCGAGCTCGCCGTCCCAGCAGCCGACGGTACCTGTGGTCAGGTCACCGACCGGTGTGGCAGCGACGCCGAGCCCGGCCACCGCCCCGTCGCTGCTACGCCAGGCGGCGGGTCGCTACCTCGCTGCGGACTACCAGGGAGTGCTCGAGCTGTTGAGATCGGCTTCCCTGCCGGAGCCGCGCGCGGCCGCAGCGGCCTCACTCCTGCGGGCCGCCTCATCGTGGGCGCTTTTCGTCGAGGACGGCGAGTCGGATCGGGTACGGCTGGAGGCAGCCCTGGCCGAGGTACGGACATGCAAGCGCCTCGAGCCGTCGCTGGGGCCCGACCCGGCGCTGTTTCCTCCCGGGTTCGTCGAGTTTTTCCGACGCACACGATAGGGGTCGGCGGTCCCCCCGAGCTTGCCCACGGGAGATCGAAGCCTCGACCTGGCCCTCGGCCCCGCCCATGCCTCGGCCATCCAAATCGCACCCCGAAGCTGGATTCGGATCCCGGTCTGGGTGTGAACCGAAAGAGGCGTTCCCTCTCTCGCCTCAGAACCGGACCACGGCCGATACCGAGACGGTCTTCACCGGATCCGAGTGGTCGTACGCCAGGTTGACCTCGAACGGGGTACCGACGACGATGCCGATGCCGGCCGTATAGTGCGTCGCATTCTTGCCACCGCGGAAGTACGCTTTCTCCTCCGCGAACTGCCCTTCGTAGCGGATCTTGTGGTCGGGGTCCTGCCACACGCCGAGCCGCAGGGGGATGATCACCTTGGGGGTGAGGATCACGTACTCGAAACCGAGGTGAAGCTCGTTGGCATCGTCCACCGCGTAGCTCCCGACGTCGATGACGGGGTTTTCGAAGGCGTCCTGCATGTTGTCGGTGAGCTGCGAGTACATGACTCGGTCGACGTCGAAGGAGAGCGTGGCGCGGTCGGAGAGCCGGTAGGCGAGGCCGAGGCCGACGACGTTGGGGACCTTCAAGCTGGTCTCGATGATGGAGCTCTCGCCGGCAGGGTTGACGCGGTTCGCGGTGGAGACGTAGTCGAGCTTCGGGCCCTGGCGGAACACGCCGCCGATGGAAAGGGCGTCGGTTGCCTTGACGAGGAAGCCGGCGTTGAAGCCGAACGCCGTCTCATCGCCACGCTGGGCGACCAAGTTGCGGAGGTTGGAGTCGGAGTAGTCAGGAGGGCCGAACCTGCCACCCGCCCCGAATGGGTTCGGGCCGGACGTGTTGAAGCGTCGGGTGGTCGAGCTCAGTTGAAGGTCGTAATAGGAGACGCCGAGGCCGAGGGAGAGCTTCTCGGAGACCCGCAACGCAGCGGAGACGCCGTAGTTGACGATGTCGAGCTCCATCTTGGCCGAGAGCGGGAAATAGCGTCCCGGGTTGGTCTGGACGCTCCCCGTGTCATAGAAGATCCCTTGGTCCCGGAAGTCGGCGCGGAAGCGGGCGAGCTCGTGGCGATAGACCGCCACCGCCCAGTCTCCCCGCGGATAGACGGCGGAGATGTAGGAAAGCCCCGCCGTGCTCTTCGAGGTCTCGCCGAGGACCACCCCGCTGATGCAGTCGCCGACGCCGTTGATGCAGTTGCCTCCACCGGTGGCTTGACCGGAGGCGTTGCCACGGTCGACGAACGTCGTGGTGTAGTCCCAGCTGCGCACCTCCAACGCCACCTCGGGCAATGACAGGTTGGTGAGGCCGGCTGGGTTGGTGAACGCCGCCGTCGCGTCGTCGGCGAGGCCCACGAAGGCACCGCCGAAGGCGAGGCTGCGCGCGCCCGGGCTCGAGAAGTTGAACTGTATTCCAGCGTTGATCTTGTCGTTGGTCTGCGCCGATGTGCTCGTCGCCAGCAATCCGATAGCGAGCACTGCCCCAATGGCCACTATCCGCCGAAGACTGTGCATGTCCGGATCCTCCTTACTTGGTGCCTAGCCGATTATCCCCCATCTCCCCGACCCACCTCAACTCGGGCCCGACAGCCTCGACGTGGCTGGCGCTCGCT
>JAAYVZ010000169.1 GCA_012516935.1 Holophagae bacterium | reverse complement strand
CGGCTGGGTGCGGCGGTGAGCCGCTCGGTTACTGCCCTGAGGCCACGTTGACTCGGGCCGAAGCGGCGGTGCTGCTGCTGATGGCCAAGCACGGGTCCGGCTACGTGCCGCCGCCGGCGACGGGGCTGGTGTTCGGCGATGTGCCAGCCGACCACTGGGCGGGAGACTTCATCGAGCAGTTGGCGGCGGAGGGGATTAGCAGCGGGTGTGCGCCGGCGATGTACTGTCCGACCAGTCCGATCACGCGGGCGGAGATGGCGGTGTTCTTGCTGATGGCCGAGCACGGGCTGGGGTACGTGCCGCCGGCCTCGACGGGGCTGGTGTTCGGCGACGTGCCGATCGATCACTGGGCGGGGGATTTCATCGAGCAGTTGGCGGCGGAAGGGATCACTTCGGGGTGTGCGCCATCGCTGTACTGTCCGGACGGGATCGTGACCCGGGCGGAGATGGCTGTGTTTCTGAGCGTAACGTTCAACTTGAAGCTGTACGACTAGTCCTCCCTCCCGCCTGGCCGATCGAGAGTCGAGGGCGTTCCCTCACCCCGACCCGCCGGCGCGGCCGAGGGCATCCACGCCCACCTCGTAGGAGCAACGCGCTCGGCCGGGGAGTCGCCGCAGCGGTAGGTGCCGATTGTCGGACGGCGCCACCGGCGGCGAAGCTCGTCTGGGGACGCGGACCTCGACGGCGCGAGCACTGCGTATTGACTCCCTGACGTATCGGGCCTACGCTCACCGCGCCGTGCTCAACCGAGGCGTAGCGAGCGGACACCGATTGGAGAACCGTATGCGAGCCCTGACCGCCCATGCTCCGAATCGCCGTGAGGCCGTTGCCGCAAACGTCTGGCTGGCCGCGCTGCTCGCGCTGGCCGTGCCGACGGCGGCGCTCGAGCTGCCGCACCCGACGCCGCTGAGCCCGGCGGCGTACCTGGTGACGGTGACCAACCCCGGGCCCGGTGTCGGTACGATCGCCTCAGACCCGGCAGGCCTGTCGTGCGACACCTCGTGCTCGGGGTGGTTTCCCGCCGGCAGCGCGCTGACGCTCAACGCGACCGCGGCCGCTGGAAACGAGTTCATGCGGTGGTTCGGGGACTGCGAAGGAACGGCCCCGTGCACGCTCACGATCGACGGACCGAAGACCGCGGTCGGGTACTTCAAGCCAGCCGGTGACCCTTACACGATCCTCCGGCACTTCATGCCCGGTGCGCATGACGGGGCGGGGCCGTACTACACGCACCTCGTCTCCGACGGCACGTTTCTCTATGGAATGACGCTCTACGGAGGGCGGTCCGACTACGGTGTCGTCTTCCGCATGCGTCCGGACGGGACCGATCGCGAGCTTCTACACGAGTTCGTGGGGGGAGTCGATGACGGTCGGTCTCCCTATGGGTCGCTGACGCTGGTGGGCAGCGTTCTCTACGGGATGACGGCATACGGGGGTGAGAACGATGCGGGCGTTGTTTTTCGGCTGCAGACCGATGGCACCGGCTTCGCAGTTCTCCGCTCGTTCGGCGGTTCTTCGGACGACGGGCGAACACCCCATGGATCACTCATTGTGTACGAGGGCGACCTGTATGGGATGACGAGATTCGGAGGGTCGTTCGGCGTCGGGACTGTCTTTCGGCTCGGCACGGACGGTTCTGGTTACCAGATCCTGCGATCCTTCGACTGGTACTCTGGCGACGGGTACTATCCGACCGGCGCACTGACGCCGCTGGGTGGGTATCTCTATGGGACGGCGCCATATTACGCCTTTGGGACCGGCGCCGTTTTCAGGCTCAGACCTGACGGAACAGAGTACCAGGTGGTCTATGCGTTCGACTTCGAGGACAACCCGGGGCGTCCCTGTGATTCACTGATCGCCGACGGCGGCTTCCTCTATGGTATGACAAACCACTTTTCGCAAGCCAGCGGATCGGTCTTCAGGCTCGCTGCTGACGGAACGGATTTCCAGGTGCTGGTTTGGTTGCATTCCGACAGTGGAAGCGAGCCCTATGGATCGCTCATCGTGAAGGATGGTGCCCTCTTCGGAGTGACGTCGGCAGGGGGCACCTACTCGGCCGGAACGGTCTTCAGAGTCGGTACGGATGGGACCGGATTCTCAGTTCTGCACGCGTTTCGTGAAAACCCCGAAGACGGGAGGGACGCCTACGGCTCTCTCCTTGCACTGGGCGACCAGCTCTATGGCTTGACGCACTCCGGTGGCAGCGGGTTGCGCGGGACGGTCTTCAGGCTCGGCCAAGATGGGACGTCCTACCAGATCGTCCACTCGTTCTCGCCGCCAGGACCCGACTGCGGTCAGTCACACGGGGAACTGGTCGCCCAGGGGCAGAGCGTCTTCGGATCGGCCTACCAAGGCGGTTCCGCAGGGCTCGGTGCGGTCTTTCGCGTGAACGCCGACGGCACCGATTATCAGATCCTCCACTCGTTCGCCGGGGGAGCTGAGGACGGCGCCAGGCCCTATGCCGGGCTGGCAGTGGGTGATGGCGTCCTCTACGGCACCACCTTGCAGGGGGGCAGCGCCGACCAGGGGACGGTTTTCAGGGTCAATACGGACGGCAGCAGCTTTCAAGTCCTCCACTCGTTTGGCACTTTCGCCAAGGACGGGAGGCGCCCCTTTGGCTCGGTCGTTCATAGCGACGGCGTCTTGTACGGTGTGGCCGCCGAAGGTGGACCTCATGATTTCGGGATGCTCTACAGAATCAACACCGATGGGTCCGGCTATCAGTTGGTCGCTGACCCCTACCAAGGGGGCGGCGAGATGCCGAAGGGAACACTCCTGCTCCATAACGGGTGGCTCTATGGGACAACGGTCGATGGCGCCTGGTACGGAAGCGTGTTTCGGGTCAGAACCGACGGCTCGGGCTACACGGTCCTGCACTATTTCGGTAGCAGTGCGCAGGACGGGCGCTATCCCTACGGCAGCCTCACGATGGCAGGCGAGACGCTGTTCGGAACAACCTTCTCGGGTGGAAGTAGGAGCAGGGGTTCTCTCTTCTCGCTTCGCCCAGACGGTTCCGAGTACAAAGTGCTCCACGAATTCCTCGGTGCCCCCGGTGACGGCGCCAACCCCCATGGGTCGCTCTTGGCCAGGGAAGGCGCTCTTTATGGACAGAGCGTTTTCGGTGGAGCCTTCGGTTATGGTTGTCTATTTCGCATCAACCAGGATGGGAGCGCGTACAAGGTCCTGCACTCGTTTCCCTCGGCACCGAGAGACGGAGGAGGTCCCTACGCGACCCCTTTGCTGGTCGGCGACCTTCTCCTTGGTTTGACGGCAGAAGGCGGTGCGGGCAACGGCGGCACCCTGTACACGCTTCGCAAGGACCTGACGATTGCCGGCACCATCACCACAGGTGGCCTGCCGCTTCCCGCAGTGACCTTGCTGGGACTCCCCGGCGAACCTCGAACGGACGCCAACGGCCACTACTTCGCCAGGGTTCCCCAACGCTGGACGGGGCAGGTGATTCCGGTTCTCAGTGGATACTCCTTCTCTCCAGCCTCGCGTTCATTCTCCGACGTCCAGGCCGACCGCCTGGACGAGGACTTCGAGTCCTCGACGTGTGCCAGCCTTTCGTTGCTCCCTGAGGAGCTTCCCTCCGGTTGGCTGGGTGACGGGTACAACGTGCAGCTCGCGGTGACAGGCGGGAGCTCCCCGTTCACTTTCGCTCTGGGTTCAGGGACGCTCCCAGCGGGGATCGTGCTCGACGGTGAGACCGGAGTCATATCGGGGACACCGGTGAGTGCCGGTGGTTTCACGTTCGCAATTGTTGCGTCCGACACAGCGGGCTGCTCCACCTTCCGGACCAATACGATTGCCGTCTCGAGCCACCTGAGCCCGGTATCGCTGCGAGTGGACGAGTTCCCAGGTGGTTCAATGAACTCGGATCTGAACGGTGTATTGGAAAAGGGTGAGAGCGTCACCGTTTCGCCGTCCTGGCACAACGGTTCAGGTGTTCCGAGGGTGATCGCATCGACTGCATCGAACGCGGCGGGACCCGCGGAAGGCGAGTATGGGGTGAGCGCGTCGACAGTCAGCTACGGCACTATCCCTCCAGGAACCACAGTCGACGCAGCCACAGCCACCGGTGACGCGTTCTTCTACTTTGTCCGCCTCAGTCCCTTCTCAACTCGTCCGGCACCTCACTGGGACGCACGGTTTACCGAGACGCTCAGCGATGGCACGACCAAGACCTGGACCGTGCACATCGGCGACTCGTTCGCCGACGTGCCGCGGAGTCACTGGGCGTATCGCTTCATCGAGACCATCTTCCACAACGAGGTCACGGCTGGGTGCGGCGGTGAGCCGCTCGGTTACTGCCCTGAGGCCACGTTGACTCGGGCCGAAGCGGCGGTGCTGCTGCTGATGGCCAAGCACGGGTCCGGCTACGTGCCGCCGCCGGCGACGGGGCTGGTGTTCGGCGATG
>JAAYVZ010000168.1 GCA_012516935.1 Holophagae bacterium | reverse complement strand
GGGCTTTACCGACTGGTGGCGACGTACAGCGCCAAGCCACCTGGAGGAAGCCCCACTACTCCTGAGCTGTACTGCGACAGCGACAAGCCCGGGCAGCCCCTGTGTCGCAACGAGTGGGTGGTGAGCGTGGGGCAGAGGATCCTGCTCGCAGTTGACGAAGCCGGAATGGCCGCACTCACCTCCCAGCTCCAGGTGGTCCAGGAGCCTGAACCGCCCGAGACGAGACGAACCCCGCAACAGTTCGTTGACGCTGTGGCAGAGGCGGCGACGGCCGTGTATCAGACAGCAGCAGCAAACGTTGTCGTGAGCACAGATGGCACGATTCCAAGGCCGTACATGAAGCACGTCATCAGGGCCGAGGTCGCCATACCGTCCGGGTGTGTGGACACTGGCAACGTGGAGATCTTCGTGTACGGCTGTACCAACAACGACGCCAAGTTCCCCTTGCTTGACCCCAACCTTGATCTGGCCCCAGACAACCGGCACGGGATCAGTACGGCCGAGACCTACAACGGAACGGCGTGGGGGTTCGATGGCAAAGAACAGCCCGCGCTTGTTCCCCACCTACCAACGCAACCGCGAAACGCGACAAGTGATTTGTGGTCAGCAAGTAACCCTTCTCCGGCTAGTGTACTATTCAATCGGTACGTCAACCTCGTGGCTCACGAGACAGCTCATGGCTTCGGCCTAATGTCCAACACTGGCTATCCCAGGCCCGGCCAACCGCCATCGATGGGCCAGCTCTACGCAGTGGGGTTGAACATGTACTCTTTCTTGCAAGGTCTCTATCTTGAAGAGGATGGCACGACGGACCTCCTCCATGAGCCGATCCGGATCTTCGGCGCGGCGGACGAGACGAGCATACAGTTGCTGATGCAGGCTATTCCTTGCCGCTGGGTCAACAAGTACCCCTTCGAAAACGACAGGTACGACACCCCGGTACCTCCGGCGCAACCCTCGAAGTGGTTGGTGTTCGACAGGCCGTTGCGTTTTTCTACGCAGACCGACTATCTCAACATTTCGCACCCAGATCGATCGATCACGGCTTTCTTCCGGGAGAGGATCCCGGTCTGCGAGCCAGACAGGGGGAGGGACTGCAGATGACCAGCCATGCGACTCGATGGCCCCGCAGGGTTGCTGTCCTTGGTGGCGTCGCTCTGGTGATCGTCGCCACCCAGTATGTTGTGGTTTCGAACGTGGGGGTGGTTTCCATCGCACCCGGAGTGCTCCACTCGATGACGCCCCTCCACGGGAGGGCTCGGCGCCTTGCAGGTTGGAGTTCAGTGGTCGTGCTCGAGCCGTTGCGATCGGTCTTCGTTCGGTCGGCAGCCACCTGCGGCGCTGGGCTGTCTGGGCGGGTCACACGATGGGTGGTTCGCTTTCGGAGTACCGCGGCCAATGACCTTTCGTTCGCAGTGACCAACGGGGCACTGTGGCTGGTGGCCATCTTGCTTCTGTACGGGGCTGGCCGTCTTGTGAGGCGCCCGCGCTCGGTGGATAGGAGACCCTCGTCCTAGACACATGCCGCGGTGGGGTGAAGCCCGGTGAGGTTGTGGTGCCCAAGTCCTCCATCCGGGGTATCAGCGGGGGTCGGATTGGCGGTTGTGAGGGGGGAGCGAGGGTGGGGTGGATGCAGCGCGGGGGTCTTCGACAACTGAAGCGGACCCGATCTGGTGGGCGAGGATGTGCGCCAGCCGGCTCGACGCGCCGGCTGCCGTGGTTCAGGCACGGCCTCGGCGGGCATCCTTCTCGGCTCCGTCAGCGACGCGGCGACCGGCCGGCCGATCGCGGGCGCGGTCGCGTCGCTCGACCGCACGGGCGTGTGGGCCAGGACCGACGCCGACGGCATCTTCAAGCTCCCCCAGGTCACCGGCAGCTACACCCTCATCGTCAGCGCCGACGGGTACGCCCCGTCCGTGGGCTTGCCGGTAAGCATGACCATGCGCGCCAACTCGCATGCCGGGTCATCGCCCTGACACCCCTCACCGGGACCGTGACCGGGATCGTGCAGGACGGCGCTGGCACGCCGCTCGCAGGGGCCGTCGTCGTGTGCAACGCCACCGCTGCCTCGGCGGCCACCGACGCCTCAGGCGCCTTCACCCTCGCCCTGCCGGTCGGCACCCACCCCCTCACCGTCAGCAAGGACGGCTTCGCGAGCCAGGCGGTGGGGCC
>JAAYVZ010000028.1 GCA_012516935.1 Holophagae bacterium | reverse complement strand
TATGCGCAGATGCGCGAGCGCCAACAGGGGTCGTTCCACGGCATCGGGGTGCAGATCTCGCTGCGCGGCGGCCGGGTAACCATCATCACCCCGATCGAGGGCACCCCGGCGGCCCGAATGGGCTTGCGGGCGGGCGACATCATCGACTCGGTGGATGGTGTTTCGACGCAGGGCCTGGACCTCGACGAGACGGCACGGCGCCTGCGTGGACCCGAGGGGTCGACGGTTCGGATCACGATCGTTCGCCCCGGGCTCGCCCGCCCCCTCGAGGTCTCGTTGCAGCGGGCCCGTGTGCCGACCGACTCGGTGAGGTATGCCTTCCTTCTCGACCCGACAACGGCCTACATCCGGATCTCCGACTTCACTCGCACCACTGGGATCGAGGTCGGACGGGCACTCGAACGGCTGTTGGGAGAGGGCGCCACGCAGTTGCTGCTCGACCTGCGAGATAACCCTGGCGGCATCGTCGACACGGCGGTTCAGGTCTCGGGGATGCTGGTCGAGCCGGGACAGCTCGTCTTCTCGACCAAGGGACGGACGGCCGACTCGTTCCAAGACTACCGCGCGTCGCGTGACGGTCTCCATTTCACTGGGCCCCTCATCGTGCTCGTCAATCGCGGCTCGGCCTCGGCGGCGGAGATCGTCGCTGGCTGCATCCAGGACCACGATCGCGGCCTCGTGGTCGGTGAGACGAGCTTCGGCAAGGGGGTTGTCCAGACCATCTACCCGCTCCGCGACTCGGCGCTGGCCCTCACGACCGCCAAGTACTACACGCCCTCCGGTCGCTGTATCCAGCGGGACTTCGACTCTTTCTTCGGCTACGTCAACCCCGACAGCAGCTCCGAGAGCCCGCCTTCGGGGTCGAGGGACAACGGGCCGGCGTACTTCACCGACGGTGGCCGGAAGGTCTACGGCGGCGGCGGGATCGCACCCGATGTGCAGGTCGGGGCGGGGCTTTACAGCGAGCGCGTGGCGCGGCTGCTGAGCCAAGCTGCGTTCTTCCGTTTCGCGGTCGGGTATCTGGTGGACAAGCCCGACAAGGCGGCGGCTGCTCGCGCGTTCTCGGTCACGCCGGAGGTGTGGCGGCTTTTCCGCGAAAAGGTCTTGGCCGAGAAATGGCTACCGGCGGGGGACCTCGAAGCGGCGCTGGCCAACGCCGAGGAGAAGCGGGATATCGAGCTCAATATCCAGGCCGAGATCCTCAACGCCGGGCTGTCGCTCTCCGACGGCTACAAAGTCCTGCAGCACGCCGACAACCAGGTGCAAGAGGCCCGCAGGCGCTTCGCCGAGGCCAAGGCCCTCGCCGAGAAGGCCCGTGACTCCAGCACCGCGAGCCGGTAGAGAGGAGGCCAGCATGCCACCCACCAACGAAGGCCTCGACCGGTTGCGCGAGGCGCTTCGTCTCACCACCCCGATCGTTGCTCTCTACGACTGTGAGCCCTCGGCCGACCTCGAGCCGCTCGTCGAGGCCAAAGGGAGGGCGTGCTGCTTCGCGTACTACCAGCGCTGGGCTGCTGGGGAGACGCTGGTCGTGCGCCGGGGTGAGGAGTCGTTCGCCGCACCTCGCCACGGTTGTCCCGGGATGCAACGAGCGCTCGGGCTCGTCGAGGCCTACCCGGTGTGGATGGCCAACTTCCTCACCGATGGGGCCAACGGGGCGCCGATGGGCGAAGGGCTCAAGGCGTCGCCGAAGCTGGCGCAGGAGTTCCTGGATCGTGCGCGTCCCCCACGCCCGAAGGGCGACACCGTGCTGATGGGACCGCTCCGGTGCGAGCGCTGGGCCGATGTGCGGACGGTGACGTTCTTCGCCGATGCGGACCGCCTGTCAGCGCTCATGACGCTGGCGTCGTTCTGGTCGGGGCGCGACGACGAGATCGCCGCGCCGTTCTCGTCGGGGTGCGGCCTGATGTGGCGGGAGGTCGTCAACCAGGAGCGTGACCGCGCTGTCCTCGGATGTACCGACATCGCGGCCCGCCGCTTCCTGCCCGCGGAGATCCTCAGCCTCACCGTCTCGCCGGCTCGCTTCGAGCGCATGCTGACGTTCCCCGACACCGCCTTTCTCAAGCGTGAGTGGTGGGGGGAGCTGCTGCGGTCCAGAGGGCTGTGACGGCCGGGGAGCCAGTCGAGAGTCGGGAGCCCAGGCTCGAGAGGCCGGGCACTCGCGTTCCCACGGTCAGCGGTTGAAGAGGCGGCGACCCCAGCGCTTGAGCGGCCCGAGCGGTACGAACCGCTCCAGGCGGGTGCCGACCTGAACCAGCCCGTCGTAGAGCCGGGATTTGGCGGCAGGATGGCGGAAGCACTCGCCGCAGCGCGGCAGCGTTGCCCAGTCACGGGCCCGAAACGCCGCCGCGAGCTCCCGGAGGCGGTCGGATTGCACGATCTCCTGCACGGTCTGGGTCCACATGTCACCGATACATTGTTGGCCATCGGCGTCATAGCAGCAGTGAGTCACGCCGCCGTTGGCAAGGACGATGAACCAGCGGAAGGGATAGCCCTGGAAGCAGCCGTAGTACGCCTGGTGCCAGCTCGTCTCCTCCACGGTGTCGAGCGGTTCGCAGGTTTTCTCGATGACCTCGGCGTTGGGGTAGCGATCGAGCTCGAAGAAACGCACGAAGTCGCGCACGCTCTCGGAGTGCGTTTCGTGGGTGATGAGACGTTGAATCTCGACCCGGATCGGACTCTTTTTGGCCGCTTCGAGGAAGCGCCTAATGTTGGCGGTCGTCTGGTTGAAGCGGGCGCCGATCCGGATCTGCTGGTAGAGCTCGGGCTTGAGGGTGTCCACGCAAAGCCTGATTCGGCGCAGCGACGAAGCGAGGATTTCCTGGGAAACGGTAGGTGTCAAGGCGACTGCGTTGGTCGACAGTGAGCACCCGGGAAAGAGGTCGATCGCCTCGCGCAGGCGTGGGTAGAGGAGGGGATCGCCCATCTCGTGCAGCCAGCTCACGGTCAAGCCGTTGGTCCGGAAGTCGGCTGCCACCTTCTCGACCAGCTCCCACGGCATATCCTGGAGAGGGCGCTGCAGGCTCGCCATCGGGCACATCGCGCAACGCAGGTTGCAGCGGCTCGTCAGCTCGACGGCGATCTTGGCGTGACGCAGATCGAGTATGGGCTTCATGATCAAGCGAACCGCACGCTCGGCGCGGCTGTTCCAGCTCGCCCGGCGCGCGTCGTGGGCGAGTATTGTACTCTCGCAGCGAGCGTGGTGCCTCCCATCCACGGGAAAGGCACCTCGCCACCCGGAGGACAGGTGAGGACCATCATCGAACCATTCCGCATCAAGGTCGTCGAGCCGATCCGCATGACCACGCGCGAAGAGCGCCGCGGGCTCATTGCCGAGGCCGGTTTCAACCCGTTTCGTCTCAAGGCTGAGCACGTGCTCATCGATCTTCTCACAGATTCCGGTACCGGTGCGATGAGCACGGCGCAGTGGGCCGGAGTGATGGAGGGCGACGAGTCGTACGCCGGGGCGCGCAGCTTCTTCCAGTTCGAGGCGGCCGTGCGTGACGTATTTGGCCACCGGCATGTCATCCCAACCCACCAAGGCCGGGCCTCGGAACGGTTGCTCTGTGCGGCGGCCGTGAACGACGGCGATGTGGTGCCTGGAAACACCCACTTCGACACGACCAGGGCCAACATCGAGGCGGTGCGGGCCGAGGCGAGAGATCTCAAGCTCCCGGAGGCCGCCGACCCCGAGAACGAGCACCCGTTCAAGGGCAATATCGACGTCGAGAGCCTCGCAGCAACGATCCAGCAGGTCGGTAGGGATCGGGTGCCGTTCGTGCTCATCACCGTGACCAACAACTCGGGCGGCGGTCAGCCCGTCAGCATGAGTAACCTCCGGGCGGCGAGACAGGTGTGTGACCGCTGGGGGATCCCGCTCATCCTCGACTGCGCCCGTTTCGCCGAGAACGCCTACTTCATCAAGCTGCGAGAGCCCGGCTTTGGTGCCAAGGCGCCGATCGAGATTGCGCGGGAGATGTTCTCCTACTCGGACGGGGCCGTGATGAGCATGAAAAAGGACGCCTTCGGCAACATCGGCGGGGGCATCACGGTCAACTCCGATGAGTGGGCGGAGCGCATCCGCACCCACCTCATCCTCACCGAAGGGTTTCCGACCTACGGTGGCCTGGCCGGCCGCGACCTCAGCGCCCTCGCGGTGGGTATCAGAGAGATTCTCGACGAGGATTATCTTCGCTACCGGATCGCCTCGACCGCGTACGTCGGGTCGCACCTCAACGCGGCTGGGGTACCCCTTCTCAAGCCCTACGGCGGGCACGCCATCTTCCTCGATGGCCGGAGGTTCTGTCGCCATCTGAGGGACGAGCAGCTCCCGGGATGGTCGCTCTCCGTGGCCCTGTACGAGCAGGTGGGGGTGAGGGCGTGCGAGATCGGAAACGTCATGTTCGGTCGGCCGAGGGCGGACGGTGGCGGATGGGACTGGCCGACGCTCGATCTCGTGCGCCTCGCCATCCCGCGGCGAGTCTACACTCAAAGCCATATGGACTACGTCGTCGAGGGGATCATCGAGCTGTTCGGGCAGCGGGAGAGCATCCAGGGTCTCCGCTTCGTACACCGACCTGCGGTGCTTCCGCACTTCACGGCTACGTTCGCGCCCGCCGAGCCCTAGGCAGGGGCGGCATGGGGGGCTCGGGCGCCGACCCGGCTTCGGTGGCGGCCCTACAGCCTCGACGAGGCGGTCCCAACGCTGCGGGAGCGCTTGATGATGAGACCGGCCGCGGTTTGTACTCTCAAGCTCACAGTCGCTGATCGCCGACTACGAGGTGGGCACTGTGAGCCGAGTCGCGGCTACGGGGTGAAGTGGGTACCCGCCTCGCCGCGCAGCGCCCTGCCGATGCTCTCTGGGCTCGTGATAATGGCGTGCTTGCCGCCCGCCTCGAGGTACCAGATGATCGCCTGCACCTTGGGCGCCATCGATCCTTTGGCGAAGTGCTTGCCCTCGGCGAGCAAGTGCCGGGCCTCAGCGAGCGAGACGTGATCGAGCCATCGCTGGCTCGGCTTGCCCCAGTCGATCGCCACCTTCTCGACCGCCGTCGAGATGACGAACAGCTCGGCCCCGATGTTCCGAGCCAGGAGCGAGCTGGCGTAGTCCTTGTCGATGACCGCGGCGATCCCGGCGTACTCGCCTGCACCCCTGTCAACGACTGGGATGCCTCCCCCTCCGACCGTGACCACGGCAACGCCAGCGCGCAGCAGCGCCTGGACCGAGTCGAGCTCGACGACCTCCTTGGGCAGCGGTGAGGCGACCACCCGCCGCCAGCCACGGCCGGCGTCCTCGACCACATTCCAGCCCAGCTCGCTGCGCCTCCGCTCCGCCTCGGCCTCGCTCATGAAGCCGCCGATCGGCTTGGTAGGGTTGGCGAACGCCGGGTCGGCCGCGTCGACCAGCACTTGCGTCACGACGGTCGCGCAGGGCTTGACGATGCCGCGCCGGAAAAGCTCATTCTGTAGCGTCTGCTGAAGCGAGTAGCCGATCGTCCCCTGGGTGTCGGCGACACACACTTCGAGCGGCACCTCGTGCACGCCCTCCGCCTTGGCCGCGATCTCCGAGCGCCGCAACGCGAACCCAACCTGGGGCCCGTTACCGTGGCCGATGGCCACCTCCCAGCCAGCCTCTATCATGTCGGCGATATGCCGAGTGGTCTCTTTGGCTGCCTGATGCTGGTCTTCGACCGTGCTTCGCTTCTCGTCCTTGATCAGGGAGTTGCCGCCGATGGCGACAACCGCGATGCGCTTTTTTGTCGGCTCGGTCATCGAGTCACCTCAAGCCGCGCATCATACCTGCCAGATCGCCGAAGGTGAACCCCGCGCGCGGTGCGCAGGCCGAGCCACCGGGCCGTGGTCAGCAGCGACCGTTCACCCTGCAGGAGGGGGTTCCGGAAGGGAAAAGGAGAAGCGCGCACCCTTGCCGGGCCGGCTGGTGACCCAGACGCGGCCGCCGTGCAGCTCGACGAGCTTCTTGACGATGGCGAGGCCGAGCCCGGTCGATGGCTCGCCGCCGGTGGGCCGGGCGGAGAGCTTCCCGAACCGTCGGAACACGGCCTTGAGGTCGTCGTTCGAGAGCCCCGGCCCGGAGTCTTCGACGTGAGCCACGAAGCCGTCCGGACCCTGCTCGCACCACTCTTTCACCCCGCCTCCCGGAGGCGTGAACTTGATGGCGTTGGAGATCAGGTTCGAGAGCACCTCGAGGATCCGGTCACGGTCCGCCTGCACCGGCGCTGGTCCCTCGCCCTGCAGCACCGACAGCGCGATGCCCTTGTCTGCCGCGATCCGACCGAACAAGTGCTCGCACTCGCCGATCAGGCCCCGCAGGTCCTCAGCGCCGGCGCGAATCAGGACCTTGCCGGACTCGATGGCCGAGATGTCGAGGAGCTCGGAGACCAGCCGGTTCATCTGCTCCGCTTGGGCGACGACCCGCCCGAGGTCGCGGATCCCCTTCTCGGGCTGGAGGCTTCCGTTCTGAAGCTGGCGGAGGGTCATCCCCGCCCAAGCGCCGATGAGCCCCAGTGGGCCGCGCAGGTCATGAGCGGCCATGCCGAGGAACTCGTTTTTCTTGAGGTTGAGAGCCTGCAGCTCGGCGAGCGTTTGAGCCTTGATGAACGCCGAGCGGATGTGCTCGCGCAGGCTATCGAGCAGCAACCCGTCGCGCTCGGAGAAGGCTCGCTCGTCGCGCGTGCTGTCGAGGATCAGGTAGCCCTCGACCCGCTCGCCGACCCGGATGCGGAGGATGAGCATCGCCTTCCATTGCCGGGGTTGGGTGAGCTCCTCCTCGGCCGGGTTTTGGCCGGTGCTGCGGGCCACGAAGATATCCGGGAAGATCTCCTCGGCCTCTCGTTCGTAGCGCTCCTTGGCTTGCTCTGCTGTCATCTCGATGAGATCGAGCTCCTCCATCGGCCAGCCCCAGGCGGCCCGGAAGCAGAAGACGCTCGCCTCCCGGTCCCAGATGAGGGCGGCAGCCTTGTCGACGCCGCGAATGAGCCGCATCTGGGCGAGGAGAGAGGACAGCAGCTCGTGGAAGTCGTGAGGGGAGTTGATGGCTTTGACGATCTCGTTGATTTGCTGGAGCTGGTCCCGGTGCTCTGCGAGTAGGTCCCGGCTCTGCGCCAGCTCGCTCGTGCGCTCGGCTACGAGCAGCTCCAGCTTCCGCCGCTCACCTTCCAGGTGCCGGATCCGGGCGCGGTACGCCGCGATTGCGAGGCTGGCAAGCGCCAGCCCGGCGACGGTCCGGAACCACCACGTTCGCCAGACCGGCGGCGTGATGATGACCGGGAGGGTCGCTCCCGTCTCGTTCCAGATCCCGTCGTTGTTGCTCCCCACCACGTGGAAGAGATAGCGTCCGGGTGGCACGTTGGTGTAGTTGGCTGGCGACCCTGCCGTGGCCTGGACCCACTCTGGCTCGAACCCCTCCAGTCGGTAGCGGTAGAGGTTGCGGGACGGGTCGGTGTAGTCGAGGGCCGCGAAACCGATGGAGAAGAAGTTCTCGGCATGGGCGAGGCGGATCTCCGCCAGCTCGTGAAGCGGGCGGGCGAAGCGCATCTCGCGGTCCGGGCGGGCGAAACTGCGGATCACGACCCGAGGGACATTGGGGTTGGGCTGCACCCGGCTCGGGTCGAAGGCCGAGAACCCATCGAAGCCACCGAATATGACCGTGCCGTCACGGGTCGCGAAGCAGGCTCCCGGGGTGGCGAGGTTGGCCTGCAGGCCGTCGCTCGACGTGAAGGTACGGAACCTCCCGCTCGCGGGGTCGAACCGCGTCAACCCGCCGTCCGTCGAGAGCCAGAGCCGCCCGGCCTTGTCGCTCTGAATGGCGTAGACGTTGTCGGACGGAAACCCCTCTCGGGCCTGGAACCGGGTGAACCCTCCGGCAGCCGGCTCGAAGCGGTTGAGACCGCTCGTCGTGCCGACCCAAACGGTGCCACGGAGGTCCTCGTGCAAGCTCCACACCCGGTCGTGGCTGAGGGAAGTGAGGGAGGATCCCTGATAGACGAGCGACTGGCAGGTGCCGGACGGGCTCGTGCAGCGGAGCAGCCCCTGCCCGTCGGTGCCGATCCAGAGCAGGCCTCGTGAATCCACGAGGAGGGTGGTCACGGTGGCACCGCCAGTGGGATCGCCAGTGAGGCTCGGTGAGCCGGTCGCACTGTCGAAAGCCACAAGACCGTGCTCAGTGCCGATGAGGATCGTGCCTCCGGCCAGAGGGTGAAGGTCCTGGATGCCACCTTCGTCACGGCTGGTCGAGCTGCCGAGGACCAGCCGCGTGGCTTGGACGACCTGTCCGTTGGCGCTCAAACGCACCAGCCAGTCAGGTCGCACCACGGCCCACACCTCGTCACGCTCTCCTCGCGACAGCTTGGTAACCGGCCCGTCGGTGAGGCCGGGCCAGCGCGGTTCGGCGAGCTTCAACCTCGCGAACCGCCTTCCGTCCGGGTCGAAGCGGATAAGCCCCCTGTCGGTGCCGACCCAGAGCCCACCGTGCGCGTCCTCGAAAAAGCTCCAGGCCCGGCCCAGCGGGACGCTGCGCTCGCCCAGGAGGTCATCGGAGACGCTCACGAACTTGGCCGGCTTGAGATCCAGCCGGTCGATCCCGGCACCGTGGGTGGCGATCCAGAGCACGCCCGAGTGGTCCTCGAACAGGGCGTGGATGTCATCGTGCCCCAGGCTGCCAGAAAAAGAGGGGTCGTGGGTGAGGTGCTCGACCCGGCCCGATCCCAGATCGAGCCCGTACAGCCCGGCGTTCCTCGTGCCCACCCACAGCGTTCCGGAGTGGTCGGTGAACAGCGTCGAGCCGGCGGCGTCGTCGAGCGCTGCTGCGGCCGGGATCAGCTCGCTGGGCGGGAGGAACCCTCGCTCGCGATCGAGAACCCTGAGGCCGCTGCCGCTCGCGACCCAGAGCCTGCCCAGGCGATCGATGGCCAAGGCGCGGACACGGCCTCGCGGCAAGCTCTTGCCGGTCGCAACCGGTTGCCCAGCCTCGACGAGCAGCTCCGACTGCCGATTCAGGCGAAGCAGCCCCGCTCCTGTTCCGACCCACAAAGTCTCGAACAGATCCTCGCAAACCGACCACACGGCAGGCTGACCTTCCGCGACGACGGTGGTCGCCGGTTCGTAGTGGGTCACGCGCAGGGTGTCGCGATCGACGCGGTCGAGGCCGCTGGCGGTGCCGACCCAGAGCGTGCCGGTACGGTCTTCGAACAGTGCGAGCACGCGGTCGTCGCAGAGCGTGCCCGGGTCACCGTCGCGATGCCGGAGGTGGGTGAATGTGTCCGTCGCCCGGTCCAGCCGGTTGAGCCCGCCGCCCCAGGTTCCCACCCAGAGAGCGCCGGAGGAGTCGACGAGCAGCGTGGTCACGGCCTCGCTGCTGAGCGAGCCGGGGGCCTCGGGCGAGGGACGGAACGTCTCGAAGCGCAGGCCATCGTAGCGTGCCAGGCCCTTCTCGGAGCCGAACCAGAGGAAGCCGACGCGGTCCTCGGCCACGGCGTTGACGACGTCCTGGACGAGCCCCTGCCGGGCGGTGACGTGACGCAGCACGCGACGAGACGGGAAGCGATCCAGCAGCATCTCGGAGCGGCCGATGCCGGCTACCGCCGCACTCAGGGCGAGAACCGTGAACCAGGGATGCCGCACATTGGGAATAGTACCAACTTCCCGCCCGGATCCTACTCAGCGTAGATCTCCTGGGGAAGCGCCCAAAGCCCGGCTCGCAGGCCGAGGCGGAAGGGCCGCCTGACCAGGGCGAAGCGTGCGTGGTGGTAGAGCGGCAGGTAGGGGCGGTCGCGGCCGATCGCCGCCATGACCTCGGCCAGCAGGCGGAGGCGGCGTGCCGGGTCCGCCTCTTGTGAGAGCGCCTCGATCGCCGCATCGACGGCCGGGTTGGCGTAGCCGCTGCCGTTTTGCAGCCCCAGGCGACGCTCGGTGGTGCGGCTGTGCACCATGCTGTCCAGGAAGTCCGAGGGATCGGCGATGCGGAAGTTCCATCCGAAAGCGAAGAGCTCGGTATCGGCCTCCATCATCCGCCGGTACGAGAGCTCGTACGAGGCCTGGGTCGGCTCGGCGACGATCCCGACCGCCGCGAGCTGCGCCACCAGCTCCTGTACCGCCCGCTGGTCGATCGCGAGCACCAGGAGCGAGAATCGTGAGCCGGGGGGCACACCGGCTTCGGCCAGGAGTCGACGGGCGCGCTCGCGGTCGGGAGGTTGCCGCCGCTGGGCCGGGTCGGTGCCGAAGACGCGGGCCGGCAGGAACGTCCAGGCTGCCGAGCCTCCTCGTTCGGGAAAGGCGTGCTTCGTCATCGCCTCGGGATCGATGGCGAGCTCGATCGCCTCGCGGACGCGCGGGTCGACAAGGAGCGGCTTGGTGACGTTGATGCCGAGCATCGTCGTGCCGAGCGTGGGGATCTCCACCACGTCCCAGCCACGCGGCAGCGGTCGGGTACGCAAGTAGTCGAGCGTAACCCCCGACATGACGTCGAGGCGAGACTCCCGCAGTGCCGCTTCCAGGCGCTCGCCGACGGGGACGAAGGTGACCTCGATCTCGGCCATCGGTGCCGGCACACCCCAGTAGCGATCCCAGCGTTTGAGGACGATGGGACCGCGCTCACGGCCGGAGTCCCAGCGGTACGGTCCGGTGCCGATGGGGCGCTGAGGGTCGAAAAACTGCGGCGCGATCGCCACCATCCCGATCCGGTGTAGCAGCAGTGGGGTCGGGGCTAGCGTCAGGACCTCGACGACGAGCGGGTCGCCCTCGACCTGGCGGACTTCCTCGACGATGTCCATGTAGGTTGCGACGGTCAGGCCGATGTCGAACCGCACGCGCTTGAAGGTGGCGACCACGTCATCGGCGGAGACCGGGCGGCCGTCGTGGAACAGCACGCCGGGGCGCAAGCGAAACCGCCAGAGGGTAGGAGAGGGGTTGTCCCAGGAAACCGCGACGCGCGGTTGCGGCCCCGCTTCCGGGTCGAGGGCGACGAGCGGTTCATAGATGGCTGAAAGCAGTGTGCCGGTGGTCGAGTCGTTGTGGTTGTGGGGATCGAGTGTCACCAGCTCGTGCTGGTACGCGAGGCGGGCCCGCTCGGGCGGTGGGCTTCCGCAGGCCGCCGGCAGGAGTGCAATCGCGAGAGTTCGAGCGAACCACCGCATGGTCTCTCGGTCATGGTACAGCACCGGCGGACGGAACGGCACCGTCAGGTCGTTCCGCCGCCGTCTCCACGGCTGGGAAGTTGTAACCTTGGCGGGGCATTGGCGTATTCGCCAGGGAGGAGGCTTCATGGCCAGAAGGTGGAAGCTCGCACTCGTCGTAACGTTGGGTCTCGCTCTCGCCGCCGCCGCGCAGGCGCAGACCAAGATGCTGCGGTTCCCGGATATTCACGGTGACCGCGTGGTGTTCTCATATGCCGGAGATCTCTGGACGGCGTCGAGCTCAGGCGGCGTCGCAACCCGGCTCACGTCCCACCCGGGGCTCGAGCTGTTCGCCCGCTTCTCGCCGGACGGGAAGTGGATCGCCTTCACCGGGCAATACGATGGCGATGAGCAGGTCTATGTCATACCGGCGGGTGGAGGTGTGCCACGGCAGCTCACGTTCTACCCGGCACGCGGGCCGATGATGCCGCGCCACGGCTATGACAACCTCGTCTATGGCTGGACGCCGGACGGGTCATCGGTGCTGTTCCGCTCGCTGCGCGACGCAGACGAGATCGAGAGTGAAGGCAAGCTGTACACGGTACCAGCGGCCGGTGGCCTGCCGGTGGCGCTGCCGATGCCGACCTCCGGTGCCGCCGATTTTGCCCCCGACGGCAAGCGCCTGGTCTACTCGCCGCTGTTCCGCGATTTCAGGACGTGGAAGCGATACGAAGGCGGGTGGGCCCAAGATCTCTTCATCTACGACTTGGCCACCAACCAGGTGGAGAGGATCGCGTCCTCGAAGCGAACCGAGCGCGACCCCATGTGGCTCGTTGACGGGATCTACTTCGTCTCCGACCGAGACGGGACGCTCAACCTTTTCAAGTACGACCCGACGGTCCGCACCGTCTCGCAGCTCACCAGGAGCACCACCTGGGATCTGCGGTGGGCGAGCTCGGACGGGCGGCAGCAGATCGTCTACGAAGTCAACGGCGAGCTGCGGGTGTTCGACACCGGGGCGGGCACTGAACGGGCGCTCGCGATCACGGTGCCCGACGACGGTGTGGCGAGCCGTCCGTCCCACTACGCTGTCGACAAGTACATCGAGGGTTTCGGGCTGTCGCCCCAGGGTGAGCGGGCGCTGTTCGTCGCCCGTGGTGACGTCTTCACGGCGCCGATCGAGCACGGACCGACGCGCAACCTCACCAACAGCTCGAGCTCGCACGAGAAGTGGGCGCGCTGGTCGCCCGATGGCTCACGCATCGCCTTCGTGTCCGATCGCAGCGGCGAGGACCAACTGTACGTCGTCGCCCAGGACGGATCCTCGGCGGCAGAGGCGTTGACGACAACCCACGTGGGGATGATGTACGCCCCAGCCTGGTCACCCGACGGCAAGCGCCTGGCGTTCGGAGACAAGGATGGCAGAGTCTTCGTCGTCACGGTGGCGGATCGCACACTCGTCGAGGCGGTGCACGATACCCGCGGCGAGGTGCACGACTACACGTTCTCACCCGATAGCCAGTGGCTGGCGTTCTCACTGTCCGACGACAACGGCAACCGCTCGCTGTGGATCTGGGGTGGCGGCGATGGGAAGACCCGCCGGGTCACCGACGAGTGGTGGAACGAGACGAGCCCGGCCTGGGATCCGGAAGGCAAGCACCTGTACTTTCTCTCGGACCGCGAATTCGCACCGCTGATCTCCGACGACTGGAACTATGCGATCACCCGCACCACGGGTATCTTCGCTTTGACTCTGCAGAAAGATGGCCCGAGCCCGTTCCCGCCGCGCTCGGACGAGGTGAAGGCAGAGGCCGGGAAGAACGACGAGGCAGCCAAGGACGCCACGGTGGGCAACCGCAAGCAGGACCCGAGCAAAGCAGCCAAGAAGGCCGACCCCAAGCCGATCAGGATCGATTTCGACGGCCTCGCCGAGCGGGTCACCCGGGTGCCGATTGCGGCGGACAACTACGGTGGTCTCACAGCGACCAAAGGCCACTTGCTGTACGTCAAGTTCGGGAGCGGCTTTTACGGGCGCGAGTCGTACGCCAAACCGTCGCTGCGCATCTTCGACCTCGAGCAACGCGAGGAGTCAACGCTCGTCGAGGGCTGTGAGGGCTTCGCCGTGTCGGCAGACGGCTCGAAGGTGCTGGTTCGGTCGGGTGGTTCATACAAGCTCTACGATGCCAAGCCCAAGGCGAAAGACGCCAAGACCGTCTCGACCAGTGGCCTGTACGTGGACCGCGTGCCGGCTCAGGAATGGGCGCAGATCTTCGACGAGACGTGGCGCCGGTTCCGCGACTACTTCTACGCTCCCAACATGCACGGCTACGACTGGGCAGCGATTCGCGAGCAGTACCGGCCGTGGGTGAGGTGGGTGGGGCACCGCTCCGACCTGAACTACCTGCTCGGCGAGATGGTGGGCGAGCTCAACGTCGGCCACGCCTACATCCAGGGCGGGGACTTCGAGCTCCCGGAGCGGCCGAAGGTCGGCCTGCCCGGCGCCCGCTTCGAGGTCGACCCGGTGTCGGGTCGCTACCGGGTCGTCCGTATCCTCACCGGCCACAACCAGGAGGAACAGTACCGCTCACCGCTGACCGAGGTCGGCGTTGGCGTCGAGGCGGGTGACTACGTGCTGGCAGTTGACGGCAAGCCACTTTCCGGGACCGACAACATCTATCAGGTACTGCGGTTCAAGACCGACCCGGTGACGCTCACGGTCAACTCGAAACCCACGCTCGAGGGCGCGCGCGCGGCGACGTATCGGCCGATCTTCTCCGAGGCCGACCTTCTCTATCTCGGGCAGGTCAAAGCCAATCTCGAGAAGGTGAGTGCGCTCTCGGATGGCCGTGTCGGCTACCTGCACATCCCGGATATGGGCGCGCCGGGGATCTACGAGTTCATCAAGTGGTTCTACCCCCAGATCCGGAAGCAGGGGCTGGTCATCGACGTGCGCTCCAACGGCGGTGGCAACGTCAGCCAGTGGATCATCGAACGACTCGACACCAAGCTGCTCGGCACCCGGTTCGGGACCGGCTCGGAGCCCGGGACCTACCCCAACGTCGTCTTCCATGGTCACAAGGTCTGCCTACTCAACGAGACCTCGGCCTCGGACGGCGACATCTTCCCGTACATGTTCCGGCAGGCCGGGCTCGGGCCGCTCATCGGCAAGCGCTCCTGGGGCGGGGTCGTGGGGATCTCCGGGCGGGGGCCGCTGATCGACGGTGGGCAAGTGTTCGTGCCGCAGCGCGGCACCAACGCTCCCACCGGCGAATGGGTGATCGAGGGGTACGGCGTAGATCCGGACATCGAGGTGGAGAACGACCCGGCCTCGGTGATCGCTGGTGGCGACCCGCAGCTCGAGCGCGGGGTTGCGGAGGTGCTCAAGGCCATAGCGGCGCAGCCGATGAAGCTGCCCACGCGGCCGCCCGACCCGGTCAAAACGAAGTGAGCGATCGACAGTCCGGGAGGGGTGGGCCCCTCCCGGACTCGTCGTGGCCAGAAAGCTTTGGAAGCCGAAGGTGGCGGGTGGGTGGCCGTGCTGTGTGGGAAGGGCGTGGGGGAGGGCTCTCGACCCCAGGCCGGGCGGGTGGTTGACAGCCACGGCCGGCACGGGAGAGAGTGACGCTCCCCGGCTCGGGGGAGCATGAGCCCTGTCGAGATTCTCGTCGTTGCAGTCGGCCTCGCCATGGACGCGTTCGCGGTCGCACTCGGGGCCGGTGGTGGCCTGCCCGACCGGGGACGAGGAGTCCTCTTCCGGTTGGCGTTCCATTTCGGACTCTTCCAGTCGCTCATGGCGCTGGCGGGGTGGTTCGCCGGTGCCCGCGTGGTGGGCATCCTCGATCATGTCGACCACTGGTTGGCATTCGGGCTTTTGGCGTTCGTCGGAGGGCGGATGGTGGCCGCGGGGCTACGCCAGGACAACGAGGGCCGACGGAACGACCCGTCGCGCGGTTGGACTCTGGTCCTACTCTCTGTTGCCACCAGCATCGACGCCTTGGCGGTCGGCTTCTCGCTCGCTCTTCTGAAGGTACAGATCTGGCTGCCGGCGTTGGTGATCGGCATCGTGTGCGCGGCTCTTTCCGCCTCCGGGGTCCGCCTCGGCCGCGAGCTCGGCCCGCTCGTCGGCAAGCGCATGGAGTTGGTCGGCGGGCTCGTCCTGATCGCCGTTGGAGTGCGGATCCTTTTCGCCCACGGTGTGCTCTGAGCCGCGAGGCTCCGGGTCTATACTGATGCGGTGCTGAGCTTCGACCTGCCGAAGTTTCTCTCCGCCATCACCTCCGCGGCGCCGCAGGCCGGCGACGTTTTGCTCGCGGTTGGGCTCCCGCCGCAGGTGCAGATCGAGGGCTCGCTCGTGCGCCTCCAAGTGGCAGGGCTCGAGGCACTTACCCCCTTCCAGACCGAGGCCGTCGTGCTCCATCTTCTCGCCGTGGCTCCGCCGACCGCAGCGGTGCGGGTGCGGGAGATGGGGGCGGCGAGCTTCGCCTACTCGATGCCGGGAGTGAGTCGCTTCCGAGCCTCGGTGTTCTCGCAGCGGGGGACGTTCGCGGTGACGTTGCGGACAATCTCGGAAAGCGTCCCGAGCCTCAGCGAACTGGGTCTGCCAGGGGCGATGAGCGAGGCCTGCAAGGAGCGCAAAGGGATCGTTCTCGTCAATGGCCCGGCGGGCTCTGGCCGGAGCACCACGCTGGCAGCGATGCTGACCGAGGTGAACGATACCCGCTCCTGCCACGTGATCACGGTCGAGGATCCGATCGAGTTCCTCCACCGGCACCGCAAAGCCACGGTCAACCAGCGGGAGGTCGGGAGAGACACCTCGACACTGACGCAGGGGATGGCGGACGCGCTCAGGCAGGGCGCCCAAGTGCTGATGTTCTCTGAACCCCAGTCGGCCGAGGATACCCACCTTTTGCTCGAGGCGGCCGAGACCGGCCACCTCGTCTTCACCTCGCTGCGAGCGTTCGACACCGCCTCGGCGCTGCGGCGTCTGCTGTCGTTTTTTTCGGGAGACGAGCGGGCCGACATCCGGCTGCGGCTCGCCCGCTGCCTGCGCTGGTCTTTTACCCAGCTCCTCCTTCCGCTGCGCGGCAAGCGACAGCCGATCGTCGAGGTGTGGCGGCTCACCAGAGCGACAGCCGCTCATCTGGTCGACGGTGCGCTGGACTCGGCGGCTCTCGGTGACGTGCTGCGGGACGGGGAGAAGGAAGGGCTCATCGGGTTCGACCGCGAGCTCGAAAAACGCGTGCGCCAGGGCGAGCTCGACGTCGAGACGGCGCTCGCCAGCTCGGTGCTGCCGCAGCAACTCGAGCTGCGACTGCTCGACCTGCGGGGGGTCAAGCCGTGAGGCGCGTGGTGCTCCTCTCCGACCCCCTGGTGCGGCTCGAGGCGGCGGCCGGCACGCTGGCGGCCGCCGGGCTCGAGGCCGTGATCTCCTCGGATCTCGCTGAGGCCCGGCACTTGGTCGAGGGTGGGGCTTTGGGAGTGGTGATCGGTGTGGGAGAGGGGGGCTGGTCGGGCGCGCGCCCGGCGGCGCTGGCGACCTGGCCAGCGGCGGTACGGCGCCGGTGTGTGGTCGCTCTGCTCGGGCCCGGGCTGGTGACCGGTGACGGGGTGCGGGCGTTTCTTCTCAGCGTCGATATTCTGGTCTCGGGTGCCGACCTCGGGCGGCTGGGGGAGATCATGGTCGGTGCGCTCCAGGCCAAGGGAGCGCTTTTGGCGCCGCTGGATCCGGCGACAGCAGCCCGCTTCGGAGGGTAGGCGGAGCGAATCGTCTCGCCGGCAAGCTCGAGCATCGGTCGGGGGTGAGCCAGTGGTCGATGCGGTCACCAAGCTGGGGCAGCTCAAGTCCTCGGTGGGACGGGTCATCAAGGGCAAGGCGGAGGTCATCGACTGGACCATCGCCGCCCTGCTGGCGCGCGGCCATGTCCTGATCGAGGACGTGCCGGGGGTCGGGAAGACGACGCTGGCACAGGCGCTCGCCAGATCGCTGAACCTTGCCTTCAGCCGCATCCAGTTCACCTCCGATACCCTGCCTTCGGATGTCATCGGTGTCTCGCTGTGGCGGGCGGAAAGAGGCGAGTTCGAGTTCTTGCCCGGGCCGATCTTCACCAACATCCTGCTCGCCGACGAGATCAACCGCGCCACCCCGAAGACACAGGCGGCACTGCTCGAGGCCATGAACGAGCGCACCGTGACGGTGGAGAAGACGCGCTATCGCTTGCGCGAGCCGTTCATGGTCCTGGCCACCCAGAACCCGGTCGAGTACCTGGGGACGTATCCCCTGCCGGAGTCGCAGCTTGACCGGTTTTTGTTGCGTATCTCGCTGGGGTACCCGGCGGTCGAGGAGGAGTTGGAGCTGCTGCGGCTGGGGGGCGTTGAAGACGAGCTCGAGAGTGTGGCGCCGGTGCTGAGCGAGGGCGATGTGGTCGAGCTGCAAGGAAAGGCCCGGCAGGTGCGGATCGCACCGTCGCTCGCCGAGTACCTGCTGGAGCTGGTGCAGCGGACCCGCAGGCACCCCGGGTTGGCGCTCGGGGTGTCGACACGGGGCGCCCTGGCGCTGCAGCGAGCCTGCCAGGCGCTCGCGCTGGTCGAGGAGCGAGAGTACGTGATCCCTGACGATATCGCCCGTATGGTGGTGCCGGTGCTGGCCCACCGGGTGCTGCTGGCTGGCGGCGAGCTGGGCGAGGGTTGGAGCCGGAGTGAGAGCGAACGCGAGATCATCCGCGAGGTGCTTTCGTCCACTCCCGTACCGCTGTGAGCAGCCGCCGGTTCGAGGCCCGCTTCCCCGGGTTCAGGCTCCGTGCCGCGCCGGCGCTGTGGGTGTTCCTGGTGGCCCTGCCGTTGCTCGGCGTTGCGGCGCTCAACACCGGCAACAACGCCCTATATCTTTTGGTCGCGCTGCTCCTCGGGACGTTCGCGGCCTCCGGCGTGTTGTCGCGCTACTGCCTGCGCAACCTGAGAGTCGAGCTGCGGCCGGCTGGGGACGTGTTCGCGAGCTCTCCGGTGCGGCTGCTGCTGCAGGTGGAGAACCGCTCGACCTGGCTGCCGGCGGCCGGAGTGATGTGCCGGCTGGCCGGGATGCCGGGGCAGGCGTTGGTGCCTCCCGTACCACCCAATGACCAACGGACGCTGACGATCGCCACCATGTTCCCGCGCCGAGGGCAACACCGGTTGCCGGCGGTGCAGGTGGAGGTGCGTCTGCCGCTGGGGTTTTTCGTCAAGACCGTACGGTGGCCGCAAGAACCCCAGATCCTGATCTTTCCCCGCCGTGTCACCGGGGGCGTGCCGCGCTGGGCCGACCTCTCTCGCCGGGAGGCGCTGCTGCGGCGGGGGAGGAGCGAGCCGGGAGGGGACGTCGAGCAGCTTCGGGAGTTTCACACCGGCGACGACCGGCGTGACATTCACTGGAAGCAAACCGCCCGCCAACAGCGGCTCATCGTTGTCGAGCGGCGCCAGCGGAAAACGTCTCCCCGCTACCTCGTGCTCGACCGCCAGCTCCCCCGACGCAACGATGCGCTGCTGGCCGAGCACTTCGAGGCCTTGGTGAGCGAGGTGGCCTCGGCCGCGCTCGCGGAGCTGCAGCTCGGGCGTGAGGTCGGCCTGATCGTGGGATCGACCGTCACTCCCCCAGCCTCGGGCCCGGCGCAGACGCGTCGCCTGCTGACGCTGCTGGCGCTGACGAAAGCCGTCGGACCGGGTGAGGATCCGCTTCCATCGGCGGTTCAGGGTGACGGTGTCTATCGGCTGGTGGAGGCGCGGCGGTGAAAGAGCTCGAGCGCCAGCGTTGGCTGGCCGGCCTCGCGTTGCTGGCAGCCCTCCCGCTGCCGATCACGGGGACCTCGACTTGGGCGTTCGTCTTGCCGTACGTAGCCACGGCGGCTTGGATCTTGTTCCGCCGCCAGGTTGTCATGCCGCTTTCGAGGTGGGTCGAGAACCTTCTGGCGCCGCTGGTGTTGGTGGCAGTCGTGGCGGCGGGTGGACTGCAGGTCGGGGTGCTCAGGCCCATCTCCCACCTCGCGCTGTTGGTCGCCGCGATTCGCCTGCCAGGCGCTGCTTTGCCTGGGCGCTCACGGGTAGCGATGGTGACGACCGCAATCATCACTACGGCAGGGGTCGCCTCGTCGACCCACCCGAGCCTTGTCGTCTACCTGTTGGTGGCGTTGGGTGCCTGCATCGTGGCGGCAGGGCGGAGCATCCTCCTCGGCCTCGCTGCGTCGGTACGTGAGCCGGCAGGACGGGCGGCGTGGCCTCCAGCACGCCTGGTTGCGCTCACGGTCATCATCGCGATCTTGATCTCGGTGCCGCTGTTCGCCGCGTTGCCCCGGTTGCGCTCCCCGTTCGTGGGCGCCAGGACCGGGACGGCGAGCGTGAGCGGGTTCCGGTCCGAGGTCACGCTCCACGGAATCGGTTCCATCAAGGCCTCCGAGGAGCCGGCGCTGACGGTGCGTTTCCCTGACATACCCGAGGTGCCCCAGGCCTGGCTGCGGCTGGAGGGGGCGACGCTCAACCACTACCGCGGCGGGACCTGGGTCGAGGGGCGAAGCGCGCTGCCGCTCCCCCTGGCCCGGCAGGGACAGACGATCGCGCTCTGGCCTGACCAGCCGACCGCCGCCCTGCCGCGGGCCGAGGTCACACTCGAAAAGCCGGGCGAAAACCTCTTCCTGCCCACAGGGACGGTGGCGATAGAGCCGCCGCTCGCGGTCGAGGTGGGCAGGACGGCGATCGGCGTCTTGCGCATCCCCCGCGACACGCGGGTACCGCTGCGCTACACGGCGACGTTCGACCCGGCGGCGCCGCGCTCGCCGCCGCCGGACGAGGTCGATCTCGAGGTGCCACGTGCGGTCCGCGAACGCATCGCACCGCTCGTGCGCGAAGTCGTCGGCCAGGCACCTAACCCCCTGGCCATCGCGGTCACCGTCGAGGACCACCTGAGGGCGAGCTATGCCTACACGCTCCACCCTCACGCCCCGTGGCGCGAGGACCCGGTGATTTGGTTTCTCTTGCGGGGTCGCGAGGGGCATTGCGAGTTCTTCGCCTCGGCGATGGCGTTGATGCTCCGCGTGGCCGGCGTTCCAGCTCGCATCCAGGTCGGCTTTGCGGGTGGCCAACGGCAGCCGGACGGCAGCTTCCTGGTCCGGGATAGCCGCGCCCACGCCTGGGTGCTGGCGTGGGTGAGCGGCCGCTGGCAGGTATTCGACCCGACGCCGCCGGAAGGGCAGCCGCTGATCGAGGGATCGGGCTTCAGGCTGCGGCTGCCATGGCGGTGGGAGGACATGGAAGCGGCTTGGGATCGCTGGGTGCTCACCTTCACGCTGGTCGATCAGGCGGACCTCGTGCGCTCGCTGATGACGTGGATGGTCGGGCATGGCCGGACGCTCGGGCTGGCTGTGGCAGCAGGGGGAGCGGCGTGCTGGCTGTTGATCTTCTGGAGGCGAGGACGGAAGCCCCAGTCGACGTCGAGCGACAAGCGGAGCCCGCGCCGCGAGGATTACACGGTTCGGGCGCTCCAGCGGGTGATGCGAGCCGGTGCCCAAAGCGGTCTCGATCTGGCGCCGTCGCTTTCGCCGCGGGCGTTCGCGGCGGCTGCCACGGCGGCCTTTCCCGCGGCTGGGGAGGCTTTAGGGTGGCTCGTGCAGGCGCACGAACGTCAGCGCTACGGCGGTGGTAACCCTCCGCCGCGCGGTGAGCTCAGAAAGCGCGTTGCGATCGTGCGACGCTGCCTGGCTACGGGTCACTCCCGGGTAGTGCGGACAGCCGGCTCGGCCGGGGGCACCGGTCCCGCAAGCCAGGCCGCCAGCCACCAGGCAGCCACCAGGAACGGGAGCGCCGCCAGCAGGTCCACGAGGTAGTGGTAGGTCAGCAGCACCGTGGCGGCGATGAGCAGCGAGCCGATCGGCAACAGCACGTCGTACACATCGCGTGCCCGCCGTCGGGCGCAGATGAGCGTGGCGAGCGTCGCCATGGTGTGGCCGGACGGGAACGCATCGGTCTTGGTCGCCTCCAGCTCGTCGAGTGCAACTCGGAGCTTGCCTCCCACGAGCCCATGCGGGAGCGACTCCCAGCGGTGCTTGGCGACCGTCGCACGGGGCCCGTACGCGGGCACCAGGAAGTACCCGGTGTACGAAACGAGGAACGTGAGGGCGAGGACCGCCGTGACGCGCTGGAGCGCGGGGTCGTGGCGCCAGGCCAGGACGATGACGAGTGAGAGCGGCAGGAAGAAGAACGACGAGTACGCGAGGCTGAGGACGTCCACCGCCGGCGAAGGGAGCGGGAGCGAGTAGAGGGCGGCCTGCACCTCGCGCCCCAGGATCGCGGCGTCCCAGCGCATCAGCAGCTCGTCGGCAATGCGCGGGTTGACCACCGGGATGAGCGGACCGAGGTTGAGGAAGACGTACGGGATGAAGGGGGTGGGCAGGAGCTCACGGGCCCAGTAGCGGAAGCCGCCGATGGGCTCGCCCAGGACCAGAGCCAACCCCCATAGGAGGGCTGCCGCGAGGGCGAAGCGGAGCCCGTGCACGAACGGGAACGGGGAGAACGGTGACCAGGCGAACGCGGCCATGAGCAGGAGAGCCACGACCAAGCCGCCCTCGGCGACTCTCAGGCGTCCCTTGCGACTACCTGACCCCGGCTCTAAGATGGCTGACATGCTGGTACGTTCCCTTGCCGCGCTGGCCTTGCTCGTTCTTTCGCCCGCCGCCTGGGCCGGGCAACGAGTGGTGATTCTAACCTTGAAAGACTCGATCCAGCCCGCTTCACTGCGCTACCTCGAACGTGGGCTAAAAGCGGCCGAGACATCTGGCGCTACCCTCACTGCTGTCGAGCTCAACACGCCTGGCGGCCTGCTGGTGTCGCTGCGGGAGATGACCACCGCCATCACGACGGCGTCACGGCCGGTGGTCGTTTATGTGACACCCACCGGAGCGCACGCGGCCAGCGCTGGGTTTTTCCTCCTCATCGCCGCAGATGTGGCCGCCATGGCGCCCGGCACCAACTCCGGAGCGGCCCACCCGGTGGGCGGGCACGGAGAGGAGCTCGGGAAGACGATCGCCGAGAAGGCGGCCAACGACGCTGCGGCGCTCGCCCGCTCGCTCGCAAGTCAACGAGGGCGCGGGGTGGAGTGGGCCGAGAAAGCGGTCCGCGAGTCGGCCTCGTACACGGATCGCGAGGCTCTCGAGCACAAGCTCATCGATCTGGTGGTCAACGACAGGGACGAGCTGCTCAAGGCCCTCAACGGTAGGGTCATCAAGCGTTTCGACGGCCGGGAGGAGAAGCTCGTGCTCGATGCTCCAGAGGTCGTAGAGGTGGGGCCGAGCCAGGCTGACAAGCTGCTCTCGGCGATCGCCCACCCGAACATCGCGTATCTGCTGCTGCTTGCGGGGATCGTCGGCATCTACTTCGAGCTCTCGCATCCGGGGGCGATCTTCCCCGGTGTTCTCGGCGGCATCTCCATCCTCCTGGCGTTGTTCGCCCTCTCCGTCCTGCCCGTCAACTACGTCGGTATCATGCTCATCGTGCTCGCCATCGGCTTCTTCATCGCGGAGGTCAAGGTGACCAGTTACGGCCTGTTGACCGTGGCCGGCCTCATTAGCTTCGTGATCGGCTCGCTCATGCTCATCGACTCGGAGATCCCTGCGCTGCGCGTCGGGCTCGAGGTCGTTCTGCCGGCGGCGCTGATGGTCGCCGTCATCGTCATCTTCCTGCTGACCAGAGTGTTGCGGGTACACCGCGAGGTGCCGTTGACCGGCGCCGAGGGGATCGCCGGCGAGGTGGCGGACGTCGTCGTGGCCCTGACGCCACACGGTAAGGTATTCGTCCACGGCGAGTACTGGGATGCGGTGGGGACGGCTGAGCTGCCGGCCGGCAGCCACGCTCGGGTCGTCCGTATCGAGGGGAAGATCTTGGTCGTCGAACCGCTCGAGGACGCTGCGGCGCCCTCGCGCTAGGAGGACAGCATGCCACCACAGATCAACGTCGGCGTCGTCATTGCGGTTTTCATCGGCCTCGTCCTGGTCGTCAAGTGGATCAACATCCTCAACGAATACGAGCGGGGCGTGATCTTCCGCCTGGGTCGCGTGCTCGGGCAACCAAAGGGGCCGGGCTTCGTTTTCGTTTTCTGGCCGATCGACCGCATGGTCAAGGTCGGGCTGCGCACGGTCGTGCTCGATATCCCACCGCAGGACGTCATCACGCGCGACAACGTCTCGGTCAAGGTCAACGCCGTCGTTTACTTCCGGATCATCAATCCGATCAAGGCAATCATCGAGGTCGAGAACTATATTTACGCGACCTCGCAGCTCGCTCAGACGACGCTGCGCTCGATCCTCGGCGAGGTGGAGCTCGACGAGCTGTTGGCCGAGCGCGAGAAGCTCAACCAGCGTTTGCAGGAGGTGATCGACCGCCACTCCGATCCGTGGGGCGTGAAGGTGGCTTTGGTCGAGGTCAAGCACGTGGACCTACCGCAGGAGATGCAGCGCGCCATGGCTCGCCAAGCCGAGGCCGAGCGCGAGAAGCGCGCCAAGATCATTCACGCCGACGGCGAGTTCCAGGCGGCGCAGCGGCTGTCCGACGCGGCCCAAGTAATGCAGCGTGAGCCGGCGACGTTGCAGCTCCGCTACCTGCAGACTCTGACCGAGATCGCCGCCGAGAAGAACTCGACCATCGTCTTCCCGTTGCCGATCGATACCCTCAAGCCGTTCCTCGACGCGGTGAAGCGGTAAGATCGGCGGAGCCGGGAGGAGCGGGGCAGGATGCCGAGCCGCTATTACGAGGTCATCATCACCGGCCGCCAGCTCGCCGGGCTGTTGACGGCGTTGGTGATGCTGCTGTTCGTTGCCTTCGGTCTCGGCGTGGCGGTCGGGCTGGTGGAGCCGGAGCCGGTGCCGGCGATCGCGATGGCGGCGGTCGCGAGCCCGACCGCGACGCCCGAGCCCGAGGTTCGGGAGGCACCGGCCCTGGAGCCGACAGCGGTCCCGAGCGAGCCCTCGCCGCCGCCCGCCACCCCCTCGCTGACGCCTACGCTGACGCCGTTTCCCCCCGTGGTGACTCCTGAACCCTCGCTGCCTTTGCCGTTGCCCACCGTCGCACCCACACCCCGTCCGGAGCCGACGCCGGTCGCCGTCACGCCTGGCGGCGGGGTCTGGGTGCAGGTTGCGGCAGTGTCTCGGCCGGACCTTGCCGAGGGTGTCGTCCAGCGGGTCATGGCGTTCGGGTTCAAGCGCGAGCAGCTCCGTGTGCTGACAACGCAGGAGGGGCGGTTCAGGGTGCGCCTCGGACCGTTCCCGGACCTCGAGAGCGCCGGCCGCGTCATCGGTCGCCTGCAGGAAGCCGGCTTCGAGAAGCCATTTATCGTCAAGGAATGAGTGGTACTTTCCTCCCAGAGTGGATCCGGGCCCGCAAGCTCCAGCTCGGGGAGCTTCACGACATGCGCCGGCACATGGTGACGGGAAAGCTCCACACGGTGTGTGATGAGGCGCGCTGTCCCAACCGCTCCGACTGCTTCGGGCGCGGTACGGCGACGTTCCTGATCATGGGCGAGACCTGCACTCGGGCAT
>JAAYVZ010000167.1 GCA_012516935.1 Holophagae bacterium | reverse complement strand
TCCAGCTCCACCAACCGCGCACGCTCTTTCTTGCTCATCGCCACCACGTCCCCCAAGGTCCTCTGCCCTCCCACGGGCACTAACACCAGGGGACATTTCTATCGAGCCCACCAGGGGACACTATCAAGGAGTCGCGACAGCTCGATCGGCGCCGGCCGAGCCAAAGCGCGCCGTCATTCCTGCTTTGAACCGTCAATGTGCGCCCCGTCACGTCATCGACGAGGCACGACTTGCCTGTGGCTCCGCCGGTCGATACGATGGCCTGTCTGCGGAGGAGCTATGCGCACGCTCGTCATTGCGGTGCTGGTGCTGGCTGTCGGCACGGTCGCCGGTGGAGCCGAGAAACGGGAAGAGATCTCCCGTGCTTTCCCAGCGCCAGCCGGAAAGCTCGTGCTCATCGACGCGGGCCCGCTCGATCTTCTGGTGCGGGTGGCCGAGATCGAGGAGATCCGGATCAAGGTGGAGCTGGTAGCTGGCGCGTTCAGCGAGGCACAGGCGACAGCGTGGATCGACGCCCACCGTCCGACTTTCGACGACCGCGGAGGGGAGCTGCGGCTCGTCGCCCCCGATCCGGGCGGTCTGCGGCTCTTCAAGGGCGTGCTCGTCAGCCGCGCTCGGATCGAGCTGGTCATTCCCCCGGCGGTCAGAGCGGACCTTTCCACCAGCTCCGGCAACCTGCGCGCCGAGGGCGAGTTTGGCTCCAGCCGCCCGCTCCGGCTGCGGGCGGCCTCCGGCGACATCGAACTCGTCGGCTGGGCTCCCGAGGTGGAGGCTCGGACGACCTCGGGCGGCGTCCTGATACGCGCCACACGGGCCATCGATCGGGTCCTCGCCCGCAGCGCCTCCGGGGATGTCGTGCTGGCTGGAGGGGTGCGCGCCCTGCGCGCCGACACCACGAGCGGCCAGGTTCGTGCCGACGGCCTGCTGGGGCCGGTTGCGGTCGTGACCTCGGGCGGCTCGGTCGCGCTGAGGTTCGACGCCTTGGGGAAGGGCGACGAGGTGAGTATCACGGCAACCTCGGGCCGCGTCCGCGTGGTGCTCCCGCCGAGCACGCAACCGGGCGGGGAGCTGGCGACCGCGACCGGTGAGATCCGCTCGGAACACCCCGGCGACAGCGACGAGAAGGCGGGCAAGGTCCGTCTCGCCGGGACCGGGCCGCGCGTCGTCGTTACTACCACTTCAGGGAAGATCGAGCTGTTATGAGCGTCACTCGTCGCCGCACCGCGCTGGCGGTGGCATAATGGCGATTCGACTCGCGATGGCGGAGGGTGCTGCACCGGCAATAGGGTGACGAAACGGCTGGAAGGGCAAACGGGGCAGGGGTGAGCACGATCGAGCACATCGAGGGCAAGTACGAGATCCTCGAGAGGATCAAAGAGGGGGGGATGGGCGCGATCTACAAGGTCCGCCACCGCCTCCTCGACGAGGTCCGCGTTATCAAGATCTTGCGCTCGCAGCTCGAAGGCGACCAGGACATCCGCCAGCGCTTCGCACAGGAGGCCCGGGTCGCGATTCGCCTGCGACATCCCAACATCGCCCAACTCTACGATTTTTCCGTCGACGACGAGGACAACGCCTACATCGTCATGGAGTTCATCGACGGGATCACGATCGAGGAGCTGCTCGGACGCATCGGTCCCCCACCGCTGGGGGTCGCGATCGAGATCATGCGGCAGTCGCTCGCCGCGCTCGGCCATCTCCACAAGAAAGGCATCATCCACCGCGACATCGCCCCCGACAACCTGATGCTGACCCGGACCGACGACGAGCCCCTGGTCGTCAAGCTCATCGATATGGGGATCGCCAAGGTCCTCAAGGGCTCGTCGGCCCAGACGATCGCCGGCACCTTCCTCGGCAAGGTCCGCTACTCGTCACCCGAGCAGCTCAAGGGCGAGAACGACAAGATCGATGCACGCAGCGACGTCTACTCGCTGGGGGTCGTCTTCTACGAGCTGCTCACCAACCGCAGCCCGTTCAAGGCCAGCACCATCCCGACTCTCGTTGCGGCCCATCTTTACAACCAGCCTCTGCCGTTCACCGAGACCGACCGCGAGCACCGCATCCCGCAGCAGCTCGGGGCGATCGTCCTGCGTGCCCTTGCCAAAGAGCAGGCCGAGCGCTTCCCGAGCGCCGATCACATGAACGACGCCCTCGCGTCCCTCGCAGCAGAGTTCCCTTTCGAGCCCGAGGACATCGCCCGGGCTTTCGTGATGCCGGACGGCCCCACCGATCGGATCCCGATCAAAAAGCCCGGCTCGACCCAGAACCGCTTGGACCGGCAGTTCGCCGTCGGCACCACCCCACAACCACAAGAGACACCCACCACGGCGATACCGCAGGCCGAGGAACGAGGTCTGCTCCCACCCCTGCCACGCCTTGGCGAGGAGGCTTCACCACCTCTGGCCGTGCCTCCGCAGGCAGCCCCCCCAGAGCCGCCTCGCGAGCTCACCGTGGCCCAGCAGATCAGCTCTTTCCTGGCCTCGGCCGAGAAGCTCATCGACCTGGGCCAGATCGAGGAGGCCAAGCTGCAGATCGGCACCGTGCTGCAGCTCGATCCCGACAACCCGAAAGCGCTGCGGTTGCTGGAGAAGGCGGATGCTCACACCACCGCCCACCCGGTTGCCCCGTCAACCACCCAGGTGCTGGCGTTGGCCATGGCCGAGGCCGAGGCGCTGCTCGCCCGCGGTGAGCTGGCTGCCGCGCGCGAGCTGGTGGACAAGGTCGAGGCCGAGCAAGGTCTGAGCCGCGCCCTGGAAGATGTCCGCGCCCGAATCACCAAGCGGGAACGGCAGCTGGCTCGAGACCAGGTGCTCAAACAGGCGGACGAGCTCCTACACGCTGGGAAGCCGGCGGCGGCCGTGGCTTCCCTCGAAGAGTTTCTCGCCGCGACAGGCACCAGGGATCGCAAGATCGAGAGCTTTCTCCAGCGCGCACACCACGCCCTCAAAGAGCTGGAGGAAACACAGCTTCGGAAAAAGGCGCTGGAGGACGCCGAAGGCGCCATCCAGCTTGCCATCGACGGCGACGATTTCACCTCCGCCAGAGAGATCCTCGACGCCGCCCGTGAGCGGTGCGGCGAGCTGACCGAGCTCGATGCGATGTCCCGCCGCATCGAGGAGGCGGAGCAACGCAAGATCGAGTCCGACGTTCTCTCGTTGCTCTCAGAGGCTCGTGCCCTGACCGATGAGAAGCGCTACGACGAGGCCATCGACACCTTGGAGCACGCCCTCGCCTTGCGTCCCCAGGACGACGGCATCCGCCGAGCCCTGGCGGCTACACAACGCGCGCAGAAGCGCTGGGAACGGGAGCAGGAGCTTCAGCGCGCTGTCAATGAGGCGGCGGCGCGCGTGCACGAGCTGCTGGCCGCCGGGAGGCTCGACGAGGCGGCGCAGGCGCTCGAGGCTGCCTTCGGGTTGGTCGGTGAGACAGAGGAGCTCTCCGCGCTCCGAAGCCAGCTCGCCGAGGCTCGCAAGAAGGTCACCCAGCGTCGGGTCAGGGCGCTGCTGCGCGACGCCGCCCGTTTCGTCGAGCAGAACTCGTTTCCCTCCGCGATCGAGCGCCTCGAGGAGGCGGCCACCCTCGCCCCGGACGACGAGGAGATCCCTGTCATCCTGGTCAAGACCAGGCAGGCCCAGGATGAGTACGACGAGGCGCAGCGCCAGCAGGCGATCATCCAGACCGCTGTCAAGGAGGTCCGTTTTCTTCTTCGAAGCGGGCGGCTGGACGCAGCAGAAGAGCGCCTTGCGCGTGCCCTGGTCGAGTGCGGTGACGCGATGGAGCTGGCCACCCTGCGGCAGCGCATCGGCGCCCTCCGCGACCAAGAGAGGGAGGCTCATGTCAAGCTCCTCCTGCGCGAGGCAGCCGGCTGCGTCGAGGGGTTCCTCTTCGCTGAGGCCCTCGCCAGGATCGAGCAGGCCCTCCGCCTCAAACCCGGTGACCCCACCCTGTCGGAGTTCCAGGACAAGATCCAGACGGCCTGGTGGGAGCACGAGGAGAGCGAGCGCCGGCGTCGGGCCCGCGAGGCAGCCGCGGCCGGCATCGAGGAGCTCCTGGTTGCAGGCGATCTCGAGCGGGCTGTTCGCAGGCTGGCGGCCTACTCTTCGCACCTCGGCGAGGAGGGTTCGCTTCCGGCAGTGCGCGAACGTGTCGAGGCCGCTGTTCGTGCCCAGCATGGCGAGGAGGAGAGGTTGGCGTCGTTGGTGACCGAGGCGCGGCGCGCCCTTGTCGCCCAGGACCCCGAGCATGCGCTGCCGTTGCTCGAAGAGGCGACCGGCTTGCGGGTGGCCAGCGCCGAGGTGACCGTGTTGCTCGCCGAAGCCCAGACCCAGCAGGCACAGTTGGCGGAGCAGCGCAAGCGTAAGCAGGAGCTGCTCGATGCGGCGACTACCGTAGAGCAGCGCTTGCAGACGGGCGAGCTCCATGAAGCCGAGCGAGCGCTGATGCTGGCTGAGAAGATGTTCGGCGGGGAGGCAGCGGTCCGAGGTTTGCGGCAACGCTACGACCAGCAGCTCAGCTCGTCCAGACAGCTCCGTCTCGTTACGCTGATCGAGGAGGCTCGTGCCCTCGCCGACGCCGAACAGTTCGAGAAGGCGATCCTCGAAACCCAGCAGGCTCAGAGCCTCGACCCCACCAACCCTGAGGTCCGCGCGCTGCTCGCCGAGCTGCCGCGCCGCCAGGCGGCAGCCAGCGTGGAGTCGCTGCTTCTCCGCGGCTTGGTCGACGAGGCGGCCCGGGCCTTGGGCCTCGCGGAGAAGCTTCACGGCCCGGCCGACCCCCTACTTGTGCCGCTGCGCGCCCGGATCGAGCAGCGCCAACGATAGCCCTCAGCCAGCGGGCTCCCCGGCGACCGGATCGCCCATCTCCATCCCGATGGCGTTGAAAAGCAGCGGGAACGCCGCCTGGGTCTGAGCGCGGAAGTGCGGAGAGAAGGCCAGCAGCACGACCCGTCCGCTCCGCCAGGAAAGGGTGACTGCGGCGGCGCGGCGCCGCAGCCTCTCCTCACCCCGCATCCACCCGGCAACCAGCAGCGGCCCGTCCGGGAAGCGGGCCCCGACCTCGCGGCGAAGCCCCGGGCCGGTCGGTCGCGTCTCGAAGCCGAGCGGCTCGTCGATCAGTACCGCGAGGCTGGAAGGGAGGCCCCAGCCGAGCGGCGAGCGGGCGTCAACCTCGACTCGGAGCAAGGAACCGGGGCAGGCGAGCTCGCTCCGGGCCAGCGCCCGCGTGGGCACTCCAACCGGCAGCTCGAGGGTCTCGATTAGCCACTCGGCGCTGCCGCCGACGCCGACAACCGTACCCCCGCGGGCCAACAGGGCCTTCACCGCCTCACCCCCCGCTGTTCCCACACCACCCACGTACTCGGGGGGAGGAGCGACAACCGGTTGCCACCTCGCTCGGCCTTCGGTCAGGATGCGCTTGTCCATTGCCGGAAGCACCAGGACGTCGAGCGCCGCCATGCCCTCCGCCGCCGCCAGCCGGCGCCGGTCGACGACCTCAACCTCGAACCCGGCCCGCTCGAGAACGAGCCGGCACCAGCCGGCGTCCTCGAGGCCCAGATCGGGGTGCAGCACGCCGACCCGAGCTCGGTGCAACCGTTGACCCGCCGAGGGTACCGGCCGACCAACCTGCGCTTCCACACCCGCCTCGCGAACGACGCGGGCGACGACCTCCGGCTCGCCCGCGATGGCGAAGGCGGCTGGCTCGCCCGTCGTCGCTCCACCCACCCGCAACACCTCGAGACCGGCCGCGAGGGCTCGGTTCGCAGCCGCGAACGCCGCCACCTGGCTGGCGGGCACCATGATGCGCCGCGCCTTTGCCGGCGGCCCCGAAGAGGGAAACGCCTCACTCGTCAGGCGGGCGAAGGCGCCGTCCAACCTGGTGTCGACCCGCACGACCTCGACCCCCAGGAAGAGAGGCAGGCTCCACGCCGTGACGTCGTACGGCGGCAACGGCTCGCTCGCAGCGGTGAGCCGCACCTCGGGGTAGGGCTGCGGCTCGAGCACCTCGAGGAGAAACTGCCGAAAAGGCTGGGCCGCGGGGAGCACCACCGTGCCGGTCGGAAACGTCCGCCCATCCGCGGTCAGCGGCGATCGCGCGACCTCGACCTCGACACCGGCCTGCTGGAGCAGACCCACCAGGTGGCGGGCGCGGCCGGGGTCGGTGGGCGAGGGCGGCACCAACCACCCCCACGGCGCCTCCTGGGTACCGCGCCGGACAGCCTCGGCAGCCATGCTCGAGGTGCCGCGCAGCAGCGACGTCCGCCAAGTGGCCGCGAACTCGACGAAGGCTCGCAGCACGACCCGTTGGTATGCCACCGCCTCGGGGAGCCCCCAGCGGCCGCCCCGCCAGGGGTTCGGGAAATCGAGCTGAGGCCGGTAGTCGGCAAGCCCCTTGCCACCGGCTCGCAGCTCGTTGTCGTCGAGGTGGACCGGCGTCGCCAGCGCAGCCCCGGCGGTTTCCGTGAGGATGCCAAAGACGTTCTTCCACCACCCCGTGTTGCGCGTGCCACCAATCCAGGCCCCGTCGAACTCCCAACCGGACACCACCCCGGCCCGCCCATCCTCTTCGAGGCGCAGCGCCATCAGCCCGCCCAGCAGCGAGGTCATTCGCCAGACCAGTGGGTGCACGAGAGGAGCGATGGGGTCCGCGAACGGAGGAACGAACTGGCGCGGCCCCTGCAGCCCCATCTGGTGGAGGTCCAGGTGAGCCTGTGGGTGCCAATCGAGAAAGAGGAAGCGGTTGAGAGCCCTCGACTCCGGCAGGTTCAGGTAGACGAAATCCCGGTTGTTGTCGTGCCCGGCATACCGGTGGTACAGAAACGGTGGGTTCGACCCCTCGTACGGCGTGCCGAGGTAGCGCCGGTACCAATCCACGACCATCTCGTGACCGTCGGGGTTCAGCGAGGGCACCAAGACGACCACGGTATCCTCAAGCCAGGCCGCTGCAGAGGAGCCACTGGGTGCCGCGGCGAGTTCGTGGGCGAATAGCAGCATCGATTGCGGGCCCGCCACCTCGGTCGGATGGATACCGGCGGTGACCACGACGCAAGCCGGCGTCGTCGCCACCAACTCGACGACCTCGTCGGGGCGCTCATGGCGTGGGTCGGCGATCCGCGCCCACCGCTCACGCAGCTCGCCGAGCCGGGTCAAGTTGGCTGGCGTTGAGATAGCCACCGCGATCATCTGGCGACCTTCCACCGTGGGGCCGAGGTCGAGCCGCCGCACGCGCGGGCTCTCGTCTGCCAGCGTACGGAGATAGGCTTGCACCTCCCCGTACGAGGCCAGCACCCGGTCGCTGCCGATTTCGCGACCGAGCACCTCCCGCGGTGAGCGCACCCGCCCCACCTCTGCGGCCGACGTCACCGACACGGCCAGCACAGCCATGCCCACGATTCCGACCCCTCGCATCCGCATTCGGTGCCTCCTGCACAGCACTGTACATCGCCCGTCCAGAGCGCTGGCGGGCGGGTGCCTGGCTGACAGCCGGCGACGGGAGCTCGACCGCGGCCTGCCTCGGCGACGGGCCATCGAGATCGGGCTGCGAGATCCGGTGGCGCTCGGACCGGACGAGGATCCGGGGCGTGGTCCTGGCCTCGGCGACCAGAACCGAACGGCGTTCGGTTCAATCGACGGCCACGAGTGTCACGGTGACCTCTCGTGTGGTCTCGCCACGCTGCACCGATAGCCGCACACGCGCTCCCACTCCCGCCGCCTCGAAAGCGTGCAGGAGGTCGTCGACGCTCCGCACCTTGGTGCCGTCAACCGCCGTGATCACGTCACCGAGCACCATACGGCCCCCTCCGGTCAGGCGCAGGCCCCGGAATCCCGCGCGCTCGGCCGGGCTGCCATCGGAGACGCTGCGGACGATGACGCCGATGATATCGAAGCGGGAGGCCCAATAGTCGGCCAGCGGCACGATGCCGATTCCTGGCTGCACCGGTTTGCCGTGGGCGATGAGCTGGGGCAGGAGTGTCTTGAGCGTGTCGACCGGGATCGCAAAGCCAATCCCAGCCGAGGCTCCCGAGGGACTGTAAATGGCCGTGTTGACGCCGATGAGCCGACCGCTCGAGTCGAGCAGCGGGCCGCCGGAGTTGCCGGGGTTGATCGCCGCGTCGGTTTGGAGCACATCACGGATGACCCTCCCGCTCGGCGACTTGAGCTCCCGCCCGAGAGCGGAGAGCACACCGGTGGTGAGCGTGTGGTCGAGCCCGAACGGGTTGCCGATGGCAAGCACCTTCTGCCCCACCGCGAGGCGCGAGGAGGTACCGATGGGCACCGGTACCAGGTGCGCGGCATCGGCCGTGATGCGCAGCACCGCCAGGTCTTTGTCGGGTGCGAGGCCCACCACTTCGGCGTCCCATTCGGACTGATCGGCGAGCGTCACCCGTACCGCTTGCCCTTCGCTCACGACGTGGTAGTTGGTGACGATGTGCCCGTCCCGATCCCACACGAATCCGGAGCCGCTACCCTGCGGGATCTCGAACACGTTCATGGAGAAAAAATCACGACGCAGCGCCACCGTGGTGATGTACGCCACCGAGGCGGAGGCGCGCCGAAAGACCTCGATATCACGCAGCTCGCCTTCCGTGAGGTCGGGAGGAAGCGGGGGGAGTGTCGGCGCCGGAGAGGCGGCGACACGCGGTCCCGAGGTTGGCGAGCTCCCACCTCCGGGGGGAGATGGCAGCACCGGCGGTGTGATTTGCCCCAGCGCAAAACCAATGGCGAGCACCACGAGCAAGCTGAAGCCCCCCCCCTGTCGAGCCACGAGCGCACCTCCGGCACGGCCCCGGCACCGTGCGCACCAAGCCTACCGTAGCCGCTCACGATTGTCGCTCGACCCGCCGTGCACGACGAGGTGGACGCGGGCGGCGGCGGACAGACCGGCCACGACCACGTCCAAGGCCGAGCCCAAGTCCTCACTGGGTGGGTGGAGGTGGGTGGGTGGTGGCAGTGCGGTGTGGGGGGAGCGGGGGAAGACTCTCAGCTCCCAGCTCTCGACCGGGCGGGTGAGGGAACGCTACTCGTACCTCAGCGCCTCGATGGGGTCGAGCGTCGAGGCGCGCCGGGCCGGGTAGAACCCGAAGAAGATCCCGACCGAGGCCGAGAACGCGAGCGCCAGCACGACGGTGGGCACCGATACGGCGGTGTTCCAGCCCGTGAAATGCCCGAGGACGCTGGCCCCGGCAAACCCGGCCGCGGTGCCGATCGCCCCCCCCACCAGACTCATGACGGTGCTCTCGACGAGAAACTGGATCATCACGTCGGAGCCGCGGGCGCCGATGGCGAGACGAATGCCGATCTCCCGTGTACGCTCGGTGACCGACACCAACATGATGTTCATGATCCCGATCCCGCCCACGAGCAGCGAGATCGAGGCGATAGCGGCGAGCAGCAGGGTCATCACCTCGGTGGTGCTCTGCGCGGCCTCGGCGAGGTCGGCCTGGTTGCGCACCGTGAAGTCGTTGTCCTCCCAGGCCGCCAGCCGGTGCTGTTCGCGCATGATCGAGGTGATCTCTTCCATCGCCCCTCGGATGTCGGAGGGACTGGCGGTCGAGGCGAGGATCTGGGGGATGAACTGGCGACCTGCGAGCCTCGTTTGCACCGTCGTGTACGGGGCGAGCACCACGTCGTCCTGGTCCGAGCCGCTCGCCGTCTGCCCCTTGGCCGCCAGCACCCCGATGATCCGGAACGGCACGCTGCGGATCTGGATCTCCTGACCGACCGGGTCCTGCTCGGGATAGAGGTTCGCGGCCACCGTGGCGCCGATCACCACCACCTTGCGTGCCACCCTTACGTCGGTGGCATCGAAGAACGAACCCGAGCTCGTTCCCCAGTCGCGGATCGTCGCGTAGTCCACAGCCACGCCGTTGACCATCGTGCGCCAGTTGCCGACCCCGCCCTGCACGTGCCCACCGGTGACGATGACCGGAGAGATCGCGGTCAGCAGGGTGCTCTCCCGTCGCAACGCGTCGACGTTGGCGACAGTCAGACGGTTGAAGCTCTGCGCGCCCTGGCTGACACCGCCCTGAGTGGTGGCGCCGGCGGTGAGCACGATCATGTTGGTGCCGAGGTTCTCGATCTGCTGCTGGATGCGTTGCTGGGCACCGAGGCCGACGGCCACCATGACGATCACGGCACCGACGCCGATGATGATCCCCAGCATCGTCAGCAGTGAGCGCATCGTGTTCTTGAGGATGCTCTGCAGGGCGACCTTGACGAGGACAACAGCGCGCATGTCTAGCTCGCCTCCTCGCCGTCGAGCCTGAGCAAGCGCAGGTCCTCCGCCGCGTTGGCCCGCTCGGCCACCGCCACGTCGCGCATGACGTGGCCGTCGCGCAGCTCGACGATGCGTCGTGTATAGCGGGCGATGTCGCGCTCGTGAGTGACGAGCACGATCGTGATCCCTTGGTCGTTGAGCTCCTGGAACAGCGCCATCACCTCCACCGAGGTGCGGGTGTCGAGGTTGCCGGTCGGCTCGTCGGCGAGCAGCAGCGCTGGCCGGGTCACGAGGGCGCGGGCGATGGCGACCCGCTGCTGCTGCCCGCCCGAGAGCTCGCTCGGCTGATGGTGCGCACGGTCGGACAGCCCGACCCGCCCGAGCGCCTCGATCGCCAGTCGGCGGGTCTGCAGCTTGGGCCCCGAACGGTCGTACAGCAGCGGTAGCTCAACGTTCTCCACCGCGGTCGTCCGGCCGAGCAAATTGAAGCCCTGGAACACGAAGCCGATCTTGCGGTTGCGGATGTCGGCACGGGCGTTGCGGTCGAGCCCGTTGACGCGCTCCCCATCCAGGTCGTAGGTACCGGCGGTCGGCACATCCAAGCAGCCCAGGATGTTCATCAGCGTCGACTTGCCGCTCCCCGAGGCGCCCATGACGGCAACGAATTCGCCCCGCTCCACTTCGAGGTCGATGCCACGCAGGGCCCGCACCTCGGTGATGCCCAGGCGGTAAACCTTGCTCAGGGCCTGGATCCGAATGACCGGCGTATCACTCATCCCCCGCCTCCGACTCAGAACATCCCCGGCGGACGTGGCGGTCGGTTGGACTGCGTGGACTGGAACGGGTTGGTCGAGGCTTTCTGAACGCCCTGCGTCATACCGGCGATGACCTGCATCCCCGCCTCGAGCTGCCGGCCACGGACCTCGGTCGACTGACCATCGGTGATGCCTGGCCGGACCGGCAGCAGGGCCAGGTTGCCGTCGGTCGCGATGTAATACAGCGCCGGGAAGTCGCGCCCATTGCGCGAACCGTTCCCCGGCGCGCCAGGAAAGCCGCTGCCTCTCTCGTCACCGCTCGGCCGCCCCGGCGCCGGGTCGACACCTGCACCCTCCGGCCGTTGGCCCGGCGCGCTTTCGCCCTGCGCCGTCCGCCGCGCGGCCATCTCCTTCTGGAAACGGGCCCGAGCCTCGGCGGCGAGCACCTCCGGTGGTCGGAACCGTAGCGCCGCGTTGGACACCTTGAGCACGTTCTCGGCACTCGCGACCACGAACTCGGCCGTCGCCGTCATGCCGGGCAGCAGCTTGCCGTCGAGGTTCGCGACGGCGATGACCACCGTGTAGCTGACGATATTCTGCTCGATCGTCGATTGCAGCCGCACCTGCTTGACGACGCCTTCGAACCTCCGGTCAGGGTAGGTCTTGACGGTGAAGCGGACCAGCTGGCCCTCCTTGATCTGACCGATGTCGCTCTCGTCCACCGGTGCCAGGATCTGCATCTCGGAGAGGTCGTTGGCGATGGTGAAGAGCTTCGGAGCCGACAGGCTTGCCGCCACTGTCTGCCCGACATCGACGGCTCGCTCCACGACGATCCCCGACACCGGCGCGGTGATCGTGGCGTATGCCAGGTTCTGCTGCGCCCGCGCAAGCGAGGCCTCGGCCGACTTCACCTGAGCGCGCGCCACGTCGCGGTTGTACTGCGCCTTGTTGAAGTCCGCGACGGCGGAGATCCCCTGCTGGTAAAGGGAGCTGACACGCTCGTAGTCGCGCTCCGCTTGCTTGACCTCGGCTCGGCTGCGCTCGAGCGAGGCCTCGACATCGCGCAGGTTCGACTCGAGGAGGGTGGTGTCGAGCCTGGCGATGACCTGCCCCTTCTCGACCCTATCGTTGAAGTCCACCAGGAGCTCGGAAATGAGCCCCGAGACCTGGGTTCCGACCTGCACCGTCGTCACCGCCGAGAGCGTCCCGGTGGCCGAGACCACCGCATCGATGTTCCCCCGCTCGACGGTTACGAAGCGGTATGATGGGGCGTCGCCGTTGCGGCGGAGCGTCATGTACGCAGTCGCCACCCCAGCGACCACGACCACGGCCGCGATCAACACCCAGCGCTTCATCGCACCCTCCGGATCTGCCAGCCTACGAGCCCGGCTCGGGGCGTCCCGTGCTCGCGCCGGCCCCACCCACCCGATCGACAACCCCGGCTCGCCAGCTCCTCTCGTCACCCCGCCGGAGTCGCGCCCCATCGCGCCCTTCCGACTCCATGACGCCGGACCGAGGTCAAGTGTTGGCCAGCTGCGCGCAAACAAGTGCAAGCGCCCGGTAAAGAAACGCAAAGATGCGAGTTGCCATGCCCGCCCGCTGGTAGAGTGGAGCTGTCATGACCCGCGTGCTCGTGGTCGACGACGACGTGGAGCTGGTGGCCCTCCTCCGCGAGTACCTCGAAGGTGAGGGGTTCACGGTTGCCACCGCCCATGACGGCGAGGCCGGGCTTCGGGCCGCGACCGAGGGCGCCCCGGATCTGGTCGTGCTGGATGTCATGCTCCCCAAGCTGGGTGGTTTCGACGTCCTGCGCCGCCTGCGTGAGCGCTCGTCGCTGCCCGTGATCATGCTCTCGGCCCGCGGCGAAGAGGTGGATCGGGGCGTCGGTCTCGAGCTGGGCGCCGATGACTACCTCCCCAAGCCGTTCTCCCCGCGCGAGCTGGTCGCCCGCATTCGCGCTGTTCTGCGACGCAGTCACGGGCGTGCCGTACCGCCAGAGGTGCTGGCGGTCGGTGATCTCGAGCTCGACCGGGGCACCCGGGTGGTGCGCGTGGCGGGGCAGGCAGTGGAGCTGACCGGCACCGAGTTCTCGATCCTCGAGCTGTTGGTGCGCGACGCCGGCAAGGTGGTGCGCCGCGACCTCCTATACCGCGAGGTGCTCGGGCGGCGGGCCGCCTCCTACGAACGGGCACTCGACGTCCACGTCTCGAACCTGCGACGCAAGCTCGGTCCTGGCTCCGACGGCGGCGAACGGATCAAGACCGTGCGCGGCTTCGGCTACCTCTACCTGCGTGGAGGGAGCTAGGTGCGCAGCCTGTTCGCCCGGATCTTCGTCTGGCTGTGGCTCGCGATGCTGTCCTTCGCCGTGCTGCTCGTCGTATCCTCGCCGTTTTTCACCCGCTCTCGCGCCTCGCTCGAGCGTTGGCAGCGCAACGTCGAGGAGCACCTGTCGCAGCGCGCCGAGGAGGTGGCGACGCGGATCGCGCAGGGCGAGAACTGGCAGGTGCCACCCGCGGATCACCACGGCAGGTTTCGACCGCTGCCGGTCTTCGTCATGCGACCGGACGGCAGCCCGGTCGACGGACCCGAGCCACCGTCGGAGGTGGTCGAGCTGGCCCGCCGCATCGGCAGAACGAGCCAGACCGTCTCCGAGCGTTCTGGAATGTTCCACATGGTCGGCCGCGCTACCACGGCGCCGGACGGATCGCCGCTCATCGCCGTGTCGGCGGCGCGACGGCCACCTCGCCTCGTCGACTTGCTCGACCCCGCCGGGCTCTCCTGGCGTTTGGGCGTACTCACTGCCTTGGTGGGCATCGTCTGCTACTGGCTGGCTCGCCAGCTCGCCGCGCCCGTAGCCGGCTTGCAAACCGTGGCTCGGCGATTGGCCGCCGGCGACCTCGCGGCGCGAGTCGATCCTCGCGTCGAAGCACGACGCGACGAGATCGGCACCCTCGCCCGCGAGTTCAACACCATGGCCGACCGCATCGATACCCTGGTGAGTGCGCAGCGACGGCTGGTGCGCGACGTCTCCCACGAGCTGCGCTCACCGCTCGCACGCATTCGCGTCGCGCTCGAGCTGGCGCGCCGGCGCGCCGGGTCAGAGGCGATCCCGATCCTCGACCGGCTCGAAGCCGAGTCGGATCGCCTCGATCACCTCATCGGCCAGCTCCTGGAGCTCTCGCGCCTCGAGAGCGGTGGGCTTTCTGGCGGGACGGAGCCGGTCGACCTCGCCGAGCTGGCGACCGAGATCGCAGAGGACGCCGGCTTCGAGGCCTCGAGCCGTGAGGTGGCGGTGATCGTGGACAGCCCGGGACCGGTTGTGGTGTCCGGCCACCGCGAGGCGCTGCGCGGTGCCGTTGACAACGTGGTGCGCAACGCCATCGCCTACACGCCGGGCGCCACGAAGGTGCGGATCAGGGTCGAGGCACAGGCCGGCTGGGCCACGGTGACGGTGAGCGACTGCGGCCCCGGTGTGCCTGAGCAGGACCTCGCTTCCGTATTCGAGCCGTTCTTCCGCGTCGAGGAGGCGCGCGAGCGGGGACGCGGCGGAGCCGGTCTTGGGCTCGCCATCACCGCACGCGCCGCAGCGCTGCACGGCGGTTCCGCCACCGCCGCGAACCGCGCCGAGGGCGGCCTGGAGGTCATCCTGCGTTTCCCCGCTCAGGGAAACCCGGTTGGGTGCTCCTGATCTCCGCCTTTCGGCGCGCTATCATCGCCGGTCGTCGGAGGAGTGTACGACGCGCTACCGCTGCCTGATCCTCGATCACGACGACACCGCCGTCGACAGCTCGGCCCGGGTCCACCACCCCGCGCACGTGCGAAGCATGGAGGTGCTCCGTCCAGGGGTAACGCCGGTGGACCTCGACGGCTGGTTCGTCAAGAACTTCGACCCCGGGATCATGGCGTTTCTCGTTCAGGAACTCGGCCTGACCCCGGCGGAGCTGGCCGTCGAGCACCGCATCTGGCGTCAGCACACGGCCACGACAACGCCGGAGTTCTACCCTGGCTTTCTCGAGGTGCTGACGGCCTTTCGACAGCGGGGCGGGCTCGTCACCGTCGTCTCGCATTCCGAGGCGGACGTTATCCGCCGTCACTATCGGGCAGCCGGCCATCCCGAGCCCGACCTCGTGTTCGGGTGGGACGAGGGGCCCGAGCACCGCAAGCCCAGCCCTTGGGCCGTCCACGAGGTCATGCGGCGGCTGCAGCTCGAGCCCGGCGACGTTCTGGTCGTGGACGACCTCCGGCCAGGTATCCAGATGGCAGGCTCCGCGGGTGTCGATGCCGCTGCCGCCGGCTGGGCTCACGACATCCCAGCCATCCGCACGTGGATGCAGCGGACTTGCGTTGCGTACTTCGCCACGATCGAGGAGTTCGCCAGCTTCGTCCTACGGTGACTGCGGCCGCGGCTGGTCCGGCAGGCTGGACCGACGATACTCCCACCCGCGCGGCTCGGCCTGTTGCCCGATCCACCTCGCAGGTCGACGACCTGGCGGAGGAGAGACAGGCCGAGATCCGGCCGGCGCTCTCGCTCCGGAACAGCGGTGGGCTGCACTCGATGCCTTCCGGATTTCTACCACATCTTGACTTAATCTAATCGTGGAGTCATGCTTCGAGCATGCGCCACGACCCTGCCGACCTCCTCCGCCGCCACGGTATTCAGGTTACCGCCCAGCGCCTGGCGGTGCTCGCGGCGGTGGCGCGCCGACCACATGGCACGGCAGATGATGTGGTCCAGGCCGTGCGGGCCGAGATCGGCGTCATCTCCCGCCAGGCGGTGTACGACGCTCTGGCCATCCTGACCGAGAGGGGCCTGATCCGCCGCATCCAGCCGGCCTGGTCGCCGGCGCGCTTCGAGAATCGCACCGGTGACAACCACCATCACGTGATTTGCCGCGATTGTGGGCGGGTGGTCGATGTCGATTGCGCGATCGGCGTCGCACCGTGCCTCACCCCAGCCGATGACGGTGGATTCCAGATCGACGAGGCAGAGGTGATCTTCTGGGGCCGCTGTCCGCAGTGCCGTGCCCACGCCACCGTCCGCCCGCCGGTCGCAGTGGCGACGGGGGCTGGTCCGGGCGTTTCTTCACCGAACGACGACACCCCCCATGCCCGAGCAACAGCTCACGAGCGAGCCGACCCAAGGAAAGGAGACATACCATGTCCACAAGCACCAGCTCGAGCCCGCCAACGGGCGGACGACCCAGAAGAGCGATGACGAACCGGGACTGGTGGCCCGACCAGATCGACTTGAGAGTCCTCCGCCAGCATTCCCACCTGTCCAACCCGATGGGCAAGGAGTTCGACTACGCGAAGGAGATCGCGAGCCTCGACCTGGAGGCCGTGAAGCGGGACCTCTATGCCCTGATGACCGCCTCGCAGGAGTGGTGGCCCGCGGACTACGGGCACTACGGAGGGCTGTTCATCCGCATGGCCTGGCACAGCGCCGGCACCTACCGCATCAGCGATGGCCGGGGCGGCGCCGCCTCCGGGACGCAGCGCTTCGCACCGCTCGGTAGCTGGCCCGACAACGCCAACCTCGACAAGGCCCGCCGTCTGCTCTGGCCGATCAAGCAGAAGTATGGCCGCAAGCTCTCGTGGGCCGACCTGATGATCTTGGCCGGCAACTGCGCGCTGGAATCGATGGGGTGCAAGACGTTCGGCTTCGCCGGGGGACGCGAGGACGTGTGGGAGCCCGAAGAGGACATCGACTGGGGCAGCGAGACCACGTGGCTCGGAGACGAGCGGTACAGCCGCGACCGCCAGCTTGAAGGGCCGCTCGGTGCCGCACAAATGGGCCTGATCTACGTCAACCCCGAGGGGCCCAACGGCCAGCCGAGCGTGCTCGCTTCCGGCCGCGACATCCGCGAGACATTCGCGCGCATGTCCATGAACGATGAGGAGACCGTGGCGCTGATCGCTGGCGGGCATACCTTCGGCAAATGCCACGGAGCCGGCCCCGCGGACCAACACGTCGGCCGCGAGCCCGAGGGCGCGGGCCTCGAGGCCCAGGGCCTGGGGTGGATCAGCAGCTACCGCAGCGGCAAGGGCGACGACACCATTACCAGTGGTATCGAGGGCTCCTGGACACCGAACCCGACTCGGTGGGACATGGGCTACTTCGACATGCTGTTCGGCTACGACTGGGATCTGGTGAAAAGCCCCGCCGGCGCCTGGCAGTGGGTCCCGGTCGGACCGGCCGACAAGGACCTCGCCCCGGCAGCCCATGACCCGTCGAAGCGGGTCACGACCATCATGACGACAGCCGATATGGCGCTGCGGATGGACCCCATCTACGGACCGATCGCCCGCCGCTTCCATGCCAACCCCCAGGAGTTCGCCGATGCGTTCGCCCGCGCCTGGTTCAAGCTCACCCACCGCGACATGGGCCCGCGCTCCCGCTACCTCGGCCCGGAGGTTCCGGCCGAGGAGCTGATCTGGCAAGACCCGATACCTGCCGTCGACCACCCATTGGTTGGGCCAGAGGACGTTGCCGCGCTCAAGCGTCAGATCCTCGCCTCGGGCCTGTCGATTTCGGAGCTGGTTGCGACCGCCTGGGCCTCGGCCTCCACGTTCCGCAACTCCGACAAGCGTGGCGGGGCCAACGGGGCCCGCATCCGCCTCGCCCCACAGAAGGACTGGGAGGTCAACCAGCCGGAGCAGCTCGCACGGGTGCTCGGGGTGCTCGGCGGGATCCAGAGAGCCTTCAACGGCGCGCAGCCCAGCGGCACCAAGGTCTCCCTCGCCGACCTCATCGTCCTCGGGGGCTGCGCCGCCGTCGAGCAGGCAGCGAAAAATGCCGGGTTCGCCGTTGAGGTCCCCTTCTCTCCGGGGCGTACCGACGCCTCACAGGAACAGACCGACGCCGCCTCCTTCGCGGTGCTCGAGCCGCACGCCGACGGCTTCCGCAACTATCTCCGCCAGGGACCCCACCACCGTCCGGCGGAGCATCTGCTTGTCGATCGCGCGCAGCTTCTCACGCTCACCGCTCCCGAGATGACGGTGCTCGTCGGCGGCCTGCGCGTTCTCGGCGCCAACCTCGGCCAGTCGACGCACGGCGTCTTCACCGACCGGCTCGGTACGCTTTCCAACGACTTCTTCGTCAACCTCCTCGACATGCGCAGCGAGTGGAAGGAGGTATCGGAGGGCGTGTACGAGGGCCGCGATCGCGCCACGGGCCAGGTGCGGTGGACCGGCACCCGCGTCGACCTGGTGTTCGGATCGAACTCGCAGCTTCGCGCCCTCGCCGAGGTCTATGCCTCGAGTGACGGGCAGGAGAAGCTCGTGCACGACTTCGTGGCCGCCTGGGCCAAGGTCATGGACCTCGACCGCTTCGACCTCGCCTGATCCGCCTCACCCGGATCGGGATAGGGAGCGGCGGTAGGTGACCGCCGCTCCCCTCCCACACCACCGGCCATGCGGGTCCGCATCCGGCGGTTCGGAAGGTCGAGGTCAGGGCGCTGGGTTGCGCCACGTTCCCGAGCGAGCGTCGCCCTTTCAGACATGAGGCGAGATCTCCCCTCGGTTACGACCATCGGCGTTCGGAGCACGACCGCCGGATCGATGCCGCCGCCCTTTGGTTGCTGGAGCTTCGTGGTCATGGGCCCACTCGCCCCGGTCGGCGCCGCCTCGTATCCGGTTTCTGTTCGTCGGCCCGCTCCTTTCGCTCCGCGCTTGCTCCAGACAGCACCTCGCTTGGCTGCCCTTGCGCTTCGCTCAGGTCGGTGCAACCTCCTCCCTCCGGGACCCCCACCCGTAGTCGATGATCATGCTGGGCGCACCCCAAACGAAATCGGCCGCCTCGCGGCGGCCGATGATCGTGTTTGGTTGCGGGGGCAGGATTTGAACCTGCGACCTTTGGGTTATGAGCCCAACGAGCTACCGGACTGCTCCACCCCGCGTCGCTCGGACAGTGAATTATAGGCGGCTTCCCCGAGAAGTCAAATGGTGGAAGGCCTGCCGTGCTGGTCCGGGAATCCGCGCGGCCGGCCGCCGGTTGACCGCGGCGAACGCGGCCGCCCCCGATGACGGTCCGCACCTCCTCCCGAGGACAAGACGACACGGGCGGCTCCGCAGCATCGGAGGGGTTGCCATGAGCTGGTCGTTGCGCTTCGCCCGCGTGTCCGGGATCGACATCAAGGTCCACCTGACGTTCGTCCTCATCCTGGTGCTCGGAGCGCTCCAGTGGGGCCGCCCGCACGGGCCGATCGGCGCGTTGTTCGGCGTGCTCCTGATGCTGGCGCTGTTCGCCTGCGTGACGCTGCACGAGCTCGGCCACGCGCTGGTGGCCCAGCGCTTTCACGTGCCGGTGCGCGAGATCGTGCTGCTGCCACTGGGCGGTGTCGCGGTGCTCGGCAAGAACCCCGACCGGCCGCTGCACGAGCTGCTGATTGCCGGCGCCGGGCCGGCGGTGAACGTGGTCATCGCCGCGGTGCTGCTGCCGGTGACCGGGGTCGCGGTGAGCTGGAGCGGCCTTGACCCGCAGCAGCTGGTGTCCGGCGCCGCCGGGCCGTCGCTTTCGACGTTCCTCGTCTGGATGCTGCAGGCCAACGTGATGCTGGTGCTGTTCAACCTCATTCCGGCGTTCCCGCTCGACGGCGGGCGAATCCTGCGGGCGCTGCTGACCATGGGCATGGGCTATGCCCGCGCGACACGGATCGTCACCGGGATCGGCCAGCTTTTTGCGTTCGGGTTGGGTCTGCTCGGCGTGGCCAGCGGCAACTTCCTGCTGGTGCTGGTGGCGGTGTTCGTCTTCTTCGGCGCCGGGATCGAGAGCGCCCACGCGCAGGCCAAGAGCGTGCTCTCGACACTGCGGGTCGGTGAGGCATACAACAAGCACGCCATCACTCTGGTGCCCGCCGACCGCGCGAGCCGGGTCGTGGACTACATCCTCACCTCGTACCAGCCGGACTTCGCGGTGCTGCAGGGCGGGCGCCTGCTGGGGGTGGTGACCCGCGACGATCTCCTGCGAAGCCTCGCCTCGAGTGCCGACGACGCGTACGTTACCGGGATCATGCAGCGTGAGGTGGTGCGTGTCGAGGCAACGATGAGCCTCGACGAGGTGCTGGCCCGAATGGATGAGACGAGCTCCCGCATCGTTGCCGTCCAGGAGGGAGGGCGCTACCTCGGCCTGGTGAGCCGCGAGGACCTAGCCGAGGCGATGACGGTGGTGGCGTTCCTGCAGCGACAGCGGGTGCTGCAGCAGCGGGCGGCGTAGGCGCTACACTGGGCAGCGTCGCCCTGTGCTGTCATCGGCGTCGTGCAGGGTGCGGAGTGTGGCAGATGCGGACCGTCGCGGTCTACAACCTCAAAGGTGGCGTCGGCAAGACCGCCACCGCCGTCAACCTCGGCTTCCTCGCCGCACAGGACGGGCGGCGTACACTGCTTTGGGACCTCGACCCGCAGGGGGCCGCGAGCTTTTATTTGCGCGTCAAGCCCAAGGTCAAAGGGGGTGGTCGCAACCTGGTCAAGGGGCGTACCGCCGTCGACGAGGTAATCCGCACCACGGCATACCCCGGTCTCGACCTGCTGCCGGCCGATTTTTCCTACCGTGGCCTCGACCTCGACCTCAATGACGCGAAAAAACCTACCCGGCAGCTCGCCAGGACCATCGAACCCCTGGGCACGCGCTACGACCTCGTCATGCTCGACTGTCCGCCCTCCGTTTCGCTCGTCTCGGAGGCGGTGCTGCGGGCGGCCGACCTGCTGCTGATCCCGGTGATTCCCACCACGCTGTCGCTGCGGACGCTACGTCAGATCGAGGAGTTCGTCGCCGAACGAGGCCCCAAAAAGCTCCGCCTGGCGCCGTTCTTCTGCCAGGTAGACGTGCGCAAACGCCTTCACCGGGAGCTGACCGCCGTCCCGGAGCTACAGGGGGAGGCGTTCTTCCGGACCGTCATCCCGTCTGCCAGCGTGGTCGAGCGGATGGGTATCGAGCGGGCTCCGCTGCCTGCTTTCGCGCCCTCGGCTCCGGCGGCCGGAGCCTATGCCGCGCTGTGGAGGGAGCTCGCCACGCGGCTCGAAACCATGTGACAATGGATGGGGGGCTCGGAGAATGACCGCCAGGATCATGACCAGGCGCGCTGCCCCGTCTACAGACGGTGTCGAGCCGGGAAAGAAGGCAGAACCATCCGGGCCGCAACCGAGCCTACGTCTCGACGAGCTCTGGACCTCGCTGCCCGACCTACCCCTGCAGCCGCAGGGTGTCCACCGGCTGCGCACGCTGCTCTATCTCGTCGCCACCCTGATCACGGCCGCGGCGCTGATGGCCAACCTCAAGACACTGTACCCGGTGGTGTTGGCCGTCCCGGTGGGAATCGGCCTGCTGTCGGCATTGGCGCTCCTGATGCTCGCGTCCCACCGGCCGGCCCTCCTCGCGCACCGGGTCGTGGTCGCCTTCTGGCTCGTCCTCGACGCCGTGCTCATAACCTGGGGCGTCCACCTGACGGGAGGCGCGTCGAGCCCGTGGGTGATCTGGTACCTGACCAACGCTGGAACCGCTTCGGTGGTCCGGGGCAAGCATGCAGCCGTCATCGTCGGTGGCCTCGACAGCGTGCTTTTCCTCACCTTGGTTGCCGCCACCGAGCCGTCGCTTCACCGCCTGCCTCTCGCCGTCATCGTGCTGATCGTGCTGTGGGCGGGGTCGTTCTACTTCATCCGTGGCGTTGCCGATCTCCAGACCCGGCGCCAGGAGCTCGAGCACACCCGCCAGGCGCTCGACCGCAGCCTCGAGGAGCTGACGCGGATGACAGCCACCCTCGATCAGCGCACCCGGGAGCTGGCCGACGCCAACCTGCACATTCGCGAAGCCGACCGCATCAAGAGCCAGTTCGTCGCCAACATGAGCCACGAGCTGCGCACGCCGCTGAACTCGATCATCGGCTTCTCGCAGCTGCTGCTCACCCGATTGGGCCAGACACTCGGTCAGAAGCACCTGCGCTTCCTGCACAACATCCACGAGGCCGGGCACCAGCTCCTGCGCCTCATCAACGACATCCTCGACCTCTCGAAGATCGACGCCGGCAAGGTCGATCTGATGCCCGAGCCGCTGGTCGTCCAGACCCTTCTCGAGGGCGTCCGCACCGTGCTCACTGGCACCGCCAGCCAGCGTGGCATCACCATCGCGGTCCGGGCACCGGCCGACCTGCCGTTGCTGGTGGCCGATCCGGTGAAGATCAAGCAGATCGTCTACAACCTGGTTTCCAACGCGGTCAAGTTCTCGCGCGAGGGCGGCGGCATCGAGATCGAGGCTCGCTGCTTGCGCGCTGACGCCTCACCGTTCGAAGTCGACACAGTGCAGATCGCCGTCATCGACCACGGAATCGGGATCGATCCGCACCACCACGACCTCGTTTTCCAGGACTTCGGCCAGGTCGACGGTTCGACCACCCGCCGGTTCGGCGGCGCCGGCCTCGGTTTGGCGCTGGTGCGGCGTTTCGTCGAGCTGCACCACGGCACCGTCTCACTCGAGAGCGTGCCGGGCCAGGGCGCCACCTTCACCGTCACGCTTCCTTGCGCGCCTCCGGAGGGGTTTCGCCGAGAGAACGTGACTCCCCCTCCCGGCCGTCCTGCAGGAAGCCGCCGCATCCTCGTCGTCGAGGACGATCCCACCGCCTTCGAGGCGTTGGCGGAGCGCCTCGAAGCCGCCTCGTTCGCGCCGCTGAGGGCGCGGTCTTTCGAGGAGGCCATCGAGCTTGCGCACTCGCTGCGACCGGCTGCGATCACCCTCGACCTCGTGCGGCCCGGCGCCGACGGCTGGGAGGTCTTGCGCTGCCTGAAGGCCGACGAGGCGACCAGGGAGATCCCGGTGGTGATCATCTCGGTTCCGGACCATCGGGAGCTCGGCCTCGGCATGGGTGCGGCCGACTTTCTGACCAAGCCGGTGGATGGGGAGCGGCTGGTGCAGCGGCTGACCGAGCTTCTGGTGCAGCCACCACGAGAACGGCTGCGCGTGCTCGTCATCGATGACGACCCAAAGCTGCACGAGCTGCTCGAGGCCAAGCTGGAGCCGCATGGCTGCGACCTCGACCACGCCCTCAACGGTCAGGCAGGCATCGCCCAAGCCCGTGTCCGGGCTCCTCACATCGTCATCCTCGACCTGCTCATGGAGGGTCTCGACGGCTTCGAGGTCGCCACCCTCTTGCGCAACGACCCCCGCACTGCAGACGTGCCGATCATCGTCTTCACCGCCAAGAGCATGGGGCTCGACGATCGGGCCCGCCTGCGGGGCAAGATCGAGGCCTGTGTCGAGAAGAGCCGCACCACCGGCAGCGGTATCTTGCCGGTCATCAAGGACGTGTTGCGCAGGCGAGCAGAGGAGGTCCGGCGTGCCGGAAGCTGACACCATCCTGGTGGTGGAGGACAACGAGCAAAACCTCGAGCTGGTCGAGTTCCTGCTCGAGGAGGCCGGCCTGAAGGTGCGAAAGGCGCGGGACGCCGAGGAGGCACGCGCCCAGCTCGCCGCCGGCCGACCGGATCTGGTGCTGATGGACATGCAGCTTCCCGGTACCGACGGGCTCACGCTGGTCGAGGAGCTGCGGCGCGACCCCAGGTTCGCTCGCATACCGGTTCTCGCCCTCACGGCCCATGCCATGCGCGGCGACCGTGAACGCTTCATAGCCGGAGGGTGCGACGGCTACATCGCCAAGCCGATCAACGTGACATCGTTCGTGGACGAGGTGCAGGCTGCCCTGGCCCGGTCGCGGGCGGAGGGCGAGGTCAGGGCGTGACCACAGCCGGCTCTCTTCCCGCTGGCGGCTCGGTGCTGGCTGTCGACGATCAGCCCGAGAACCTGACGCTGGTGGAGGAGGTGTTGAGCGAGGAAGGGTTCAGGGTTCGTCGTGCGGCCGACGGCGAGGAGGCGCTCGCTGCCGTGGCCGCCGATCTGCCCGACTGCATCGTTCTCGACGTCATGATGCCTCGGCTCGACGGGTTCGAGGTCTGCCGTCGGCTCAAGCGCAGCCGTGACACTCACTTCGTGCCCGTGGTCATGCTCACGGCCCTGACCAGGGTGGACGACAAGGTCCGCGCCTACGAGCTCGGAGCCGATGACTTCATCAACAAGCCTGTCGACATCCACGAGCTGGCCGCCCGCGTCCGGTCGCTGGTGCGCATCAAGCGCCTGCGGGACGAGCTGGACACCTCGGAGAGCATTCTCATCTCCATGGTGCAGGCACTGGAGAGCAAGGACTCGCGTACTGCCGGCCACTCGCAGCGCGTCGCGGTGCTGGCGACGGCGCTGGCGCAGCACCTCGCGGCACCCAGCGACCAGGTGGAGCTCATCACCCGAGGCGCCATACTCCACGACATCGGCAAGATCGGATTGCCCGACCGCCTGCTCGGTCCCGAGCACACGCTGGCCGAGAGGAGCTGGGAGGAGTACCGCCATCACGTCGTGCTCGGTGAGCGGATTCTGGCGCCGTTCTCGAGCTTCGCCGGTGCCCGGGCGCTCGTGCGCGGCCACCACGAGCGGCTCGATGGCTCGGGTTACCCGGATGGCCTCCGGGGCACGAGCTTCGAGCTGCCGATCGAGGTCGTTGCGCTCGCCAACTTGTACGACGCGATCGCCTCGACCGAGGGCCCTGAGGTGGCCGCGAAGGAGCTCCGCTCGGCCGCGGCGCGCGGTGAGTACCACGCCGAGATCGTGGAAGCCCTGGTGTCGGTCGTCGCCCCAAGCGCCGACCTCGCCACCCCCTGGTCCGAGCTCCTGCCGATCCCGAGCGGAAACCGGCGCGGTCGGATCCTCCTCGGCGATGACCTGGCATCCAGCCGCGAGTTCTTGCGAACGGTGTTGGAGGCTGAGGGGCACGAGGTCGTGAGCGTGGAGACCGCGGCTGCCGTGGTGGAGGCCGTGGAGCGGGAGAAACCCGACCTCGTGATGGTGGACATCCACGGTCAGAATCGCAGTGGGTTCGAGCTCACCCGCGCCATCAAGAGCCGCCCTGGCGCGGAGTTCCTTCCAGTCATCCTGGCCGCCGCTCAGCGCGAGCTCAGCGACCTGCCCGATGGCCCACGCGTGTGGGCCGACGACTTCCTGGTACTACCCATCAACCGACTCGAGCTGGTCGCCCGAGTCAACTCCCTGTTGCGCATCCGCCAGTACTTCCGCGGCCTCGAGGAGCACCACAGCGTCATCCTCTCCCTCGCCTCGGCTCTCGAAGCGAAGGACGCCTACACCCGCGGACACTCGGAACGGGTCGGGGTGCTGGCGGCCCGCCTCGGGCGCGACCTCGGTCTGCCGGATGAGGACTGCTGGCTGCTGCACATGGCTGGACAACTCCACGACATCGGTAAGATCGGTATTCCCGAGTCGGTGCTCAACAAGGAGGGTCGGCTCGACAGCAGCGAGCTGCAGACCGTCCGGCGCCATCCCGACCTCGGCGAACTCATCTGCCGGCCGCTCAAGACGCTGCGCCGGTTGCTCGAGCTCATCCGCCACCATCACGAGCGATATGACGGCAGCGGCTACCCGGACGGCCTCCAGGGCGAGGAGATCTCTCTCGGGGCACGCATCCTCGGCATGGTGGACGCCTACGACGCGCTGACCTCGGCCCGCTCCTACCGACGTAGCTTCACACCGGAGCAGGCCCTGTGCCTGCTCAACGACGAGACGGCGGCGGGACGTTGGGACCCCGAGGTGTTCGCAGCCCTCGTGCGGATGGTGCGAAGCGCGGCGCCTCCGAGCTGATCAGAAGGGTTTCGCCCCCAGCTCGCGAAGCAACCTCTCGGCCGGACGACCCTCGACCTCTTCCAGCGTCCAGAGCAGGAAACGAACGTCGACCGAGATGTTGCGGTTGAGCTCGGGGTCGTACCCGAAGTCGGACGCCACGGCTTCCCAGACCCGATCGAAGTTGAGCCCCACCAGCTCACCCCTGGCGTTGAGGATGGGCGAGCCGGAGGTCCCGAGCGAGGTATCGAGGTCGGCCAGGAAGTTGACCGGGATGTCCCCCAGCGTCCCGTCGCGCCAGCGGCTTTCGGTGATCCGTCGGCTCGCCGCCCAAATGGCCTCGGAGACCGTGAACGGCGGCTCTTCCCCGGCCTTGGCCAGCAGCCCCGAAAGCGTGGTCTGCGGCAGCATCAGCAGACCGTCCTGGGGGGCGTACCCTTTGACGTGCCCGAAGCTCACACGGAGTGTCTGGTTGGCATCCGGCGACACCGGCTGACCCACGAGCTCGTGCACTGCCGCCAGCCATGCCGGCCGCAGCCGTGAGATCGTCCCCTCGGACTGCTCACGCCGTTTCTCGGCCGTCCGTAGCTCGTCATCGAGGGCGATGGCCAGCTCGAGCAGCGGGTCACGGCGCAGGCGGAGCGCTGCAAAGCTTTCGTCGAACATCGTCTTCAGGGAGGGCCAGTCCAGCACCCGCGTCGGTGCCAGGAGGTGGTCCACTCGTCCGGCGATCGCCTCCCTACTGCGCGCCGGGCCCAGAAACCGGTCCACGGTGGGGCTGCGGCACTCCTCCGGCAGGGCGGCGAAACGGAGGAAGAGGTCGGTCATCAGTGCCTTTTCAGTCGGCAGGTGGAAACCCTCCTGCGCCCGCAACAACGCCTCCCACAGCCGCGCCCGGTTGCGCTCCATGTACTCCGGTTGCCGTTCCATGTCGGGTTTCACCCGTTCGCGCGCCCAGCGCACCAGTGTCAGGGCAAAGTGCAACGGCAACGGCCCACGCTGCATCGCCTCCAGCAGCGCATCTCGCCGCCATACCGTCCGTCGCTGCTCGACGATCGACGCCAGCATCTGGCGCGCCGCTACTGCCTCGCGCATCTCCGCCCGGGCGGCCGCCCGCGCCAACACCAGATTCTCGAGCGCCCACTTCTTCTCGACCAGGTTGCCCCGCCGCAGACCCGCCACCTGGCCACGCGCATTCTTGGCCACGTTGGCCAGGTTCTGCATCCGATCGGAAAGCGCCAGGCGGGTCGCTTCCGACTCCGCGGCAGCGTTCTGGAGGATCGTCAGCCAGTCGCTGTACAGCTCGGCTCGGAGGGGAAAGTAAAGACCCGCCCGCTCTCCCATTTCCGGCGCTGTGAGGGATCTGAACGAACGGACCGGGTACCCTGCCGTGAAGACGAGCTCGCCCGGGGTCACACCCTGAAACCCCAGCTTGAGGAAGTGCTGGGTCGACAGTGGCACGTTGTCCTTCGACATCGCAGCTGGCTGGCCGGCTCGGCTGCCCCACAGCCGTAGGAGGGCAAAGTCACCCGTATGGCGAGGCCACATCCAGTTGTCAACCTCGCCGCCGAAGTCGCCGAGCGCCCGGGGCGGCGCGTACACCAAACGGACGTCCCGGTACTCGAGGCTCTCGATCAGGACGTACTGGAGACCGTCATCGAAGGCGGCGACCTTGCAGCGTCGGTCCCCCTGACCCTCGCATGCCGCCACCAGCGCCTTCTCGGCCTGCGCAACGGCGTGCGCGCGAGTCAGGTCATCGGCGCCGGCGGGCGCGGCGCCCACGAGCTCCGCAGTGACATCCCTAAACCCCGTGGGAAAGAGTGCTGAAAGGCTCGGAGCTGGCAGCTCGGCCTCGAGCGTCGACGCCAAAAAGCCGGTCGCGATCAGGTTCTTTCCGGCCCTGCTGTGCTGCTGGAGCACGGACCAGACGCAGTGGTGGTTGGTCAGCAGCAAGCCCTGGGGGGACACGAGGGCACTCGAGCAGCCGCCGATATCGGCTACGGCTGCCAGCAGACCCTGCGAGGTCGCCGGGTTCCACAGCTCGCTTGGTTCGAGCTGGAGGCCCTGCTCTCGGAGCCATTTCACGCCGAGCTGGGAGAGCTGCTGGGGCGTCCACTTGCCCTCCGAGGCCCAGACACCCACTGCCGCCAGTACCGCAGACACTGTGGCCAGAGCGGTGCGCACGTACATGGCGCAAGTCTAGCCCGATTCGGCGGTGGGCGCTGTCGGGGGCTTTTGTGCTGGCCCGGGACCGGCGCGTGACTCGCGCGCGGCCATCGCAGCCGGGGACGGGCTCGTGCGCACTGGCACCAGCCCTGCCAGCGAAGGCTCGGCAGCCAGCGGTCGGGATCGCTGTCGGGTCGCTATTGACGAGCACCGCCAGGCTGCGCCATGCTGGCGCGAGTGTTCGACTCGTGGAGGGACAATGGCTGCCGACACCTACACCGAGGTCACTCGCCGCTCGTGGGGAAGCAAGCTGGGCGGCTCCATCAAGGGCATCTTCGGCGGGCTGGTCATTGCCGCGATTGGCGTGGTGCTTCTTTGGTGGAACGAGGGTCGGGCCGTCACCACCGCCCGCAGCCTCAAGGAAGGCGCTCGCGATGTCGTCTCGGTCCTCGCCGAGCGAGTGGATGCCGGCAACGAGGGCAAGCCCATCCACACCAGCGGTGAGGCCACTACCAGCGAGACGCTCGTCGACCCCGTGTGTGGTGTACAAGTGCAGGCCATCGCTCTCCGACGCAAGGTCGAGATGTACCAGTGGCAGGAGAGCTCTCGATCCGAGACCAGGAAGAAGCTCGGCGGTGGCGAGGAGACCGTCACCACCTACACGTACGAGCGGGCGTGGGTCGACAAGCCAATCGACTCCAACGACTTCAAAAAGCCGGAAGGGCACACCAACCCGGGATCGTTCCCGCTCGACAGCGAGACCTGGCGGGCCGCCACGGTGACGCTCGGCGCGTTCACGCTCTCACCTGGGTTGGTGAGCCAGATCGGCACCTTCGACCCGCTACCTCCACCTGACCCTGCACGGGTCGCGATCGCACCCGCTCGCGGCCGACGCGCGCACCTTCAGGGCAGCTACCTCTACCTGGGGTTCGATCCTGGCCGTCCCGAAGTCGGAGATCTGCGGCTGTCGTTCGCGATGGTTCGACCCACCACGGTCAGTGTCGTGGCTCAGCAGACCGGCGGCACCCTCACCGCGTACCAGACCAAGGCCGGGAGGGCATTGCAAATGCTTGCGCTGGGCGTTCGCCCAGCCGACGCCATGTTCGAGGCCGCCGAGCAGAGCAACACGATGCTCACCTGGCTCTTGCGGCTGGTCGGCTTCGTCCTGCTCTTCGTCGGCCTCAACGCCTTGTTCCGCCCGTTCGTCGTGCTCGGCGACGTCGTCCCGTTCATCGGCAACCTGCTGGGCAAGGGGACGGCGGCCGTCTCGTTCCTCATCGCCGCCGTCATCGCCCTGGTGGTCATCGCTCTGGCGTGGATCGCCCATCGGCCGCTGCTGGGGATCGGTCTGCTCGCCGTCGCCGCCGTGGCCCTCGTGCTCATCCTCACGCGCAGGAAGAAGGCGGGACCGCCTCCGCTGCCCTCCGCCGCCTGAGCGAGCGGCCGGCTAGATCGCCGGCCCGAGCACCTTGAGGTAGACGACCTTGGCGTCACCGGGGGCGTAGTAGTCCGGAAACACCGCGACCTCTTGATAGCCGCAGGCGAGGTAGAAGCGCCTGGTCGGCTCGTACTGCTCCCGCCCCGACGTCTCGACGTACACGCGCGAGGCGCCGAGCTGGCGCATGCGGGCCTCGCACGCCTCGACCAGGTGGCGTCCCACTCCCCGACCTCGACAGCGCGAGTGCACTGCGATCCAAAAGAAGTCGAAGCTCGACTGCGTGCAGGCAATCGGCCCGACGCACCCGTACCCCACCGTTTCGCCGCCGAGCTCGGCGAACACGAAGTGGTAGCCCGAGGCTTCGCCCTCTGCGAGGTGCGCGTCGACCAGCTCGACGGCGACATCCACCTCGTAGGGGTAGAAAAACCCGGTGGACTCCACGATGCGCCGGACGGCGTCCGGGTCGGAGGGCTTCACCGCGGTGCGAAACAACAGGTCGTCCATGGGGGCTCCGGATCAGTGGTGGTATTGGCTGCCGGCGAGGGGAGCGGCAGGCGGAGGGCAGTCGCAGATGATGCGAGCCACGACGTCATTGGGCTGCATCCCGAGCTCTCGCGTGGCAGCCAGGAACCCGGCATCCGGCGAGACGCAGGGGTTGGCGTTGACCTCCAGGATATACGGCCGTCCGCTCCGGTCGACCCTCAGGTCGACCCGTGCGTAGCCATGGAGGCCGAACAAGTGCCAGCAGCGTCGCGCCAGCGCTTTGACCCGCCGCCGGAGCCCGACGTCGCTACCGCCACGTAAGAAACGACGCCGGGTGCGTTCGAACTCCGGTGCGTCCTCGTCCCACTTCGCACGCCAACCGACAATACGGGGGGCACCCTCCTCCCAGTTGAGGAAGTCGATCTCCGCCGTCGGCAGCGCCTGCGGGCCGCGAGGACCAGCGAGCAGCGCCTGGTTGATCTCCCGTCCGTCGATGTAGCGTTCCGCGAAGAACTCGCCGCCCGAACCCCGCGTCCGCTCGCGCCACAGCTCCACGAGGCGCGCCCGGCTGTCGCAGACACCGTCGTGGTCGATACCCACCGACGCGTCCTCCCACACCGGCTTGAGGATGTACGGCCCCGGAAACCCGACTCTCCCGGCCGCGAGGCGTGCTGGGGTGGCCCAGGGGGCCGTCGGCAGCCCCGCAACCTTGAGTTGCCGCTTGGTCTCGAGCTTCGATGTCGTGACCAGGATCGCCGAGGCGGGCGCACCCGTGCAGGCGAGGCCGAGATGCTCGCAGAGCGCCGGTGCCATGTGGATGAGCCGGCCCGTGCCGTCGACCCCTTCCACGAGGTTGAAGACGAACGCCGGCTCGAGGTCCCGGAGCGCCGCGATGAACGCGTGGAGGTCGAGGGTGAACGGTACCGGCTCGGGGTCGAAGCCGAGCTCGCCAAGCGCGGCGGCCACCGTCTCGATTTCCTCGAGAGTGTCCTGGTCGTCGGGTCGGGAGGTGGAGGTGATGAACGTGTGGGCAATGGCGACCCGACGAGTCCGCCGGTGTGCGAGCCACTCGGGCCACGCGCGCTCGACCGCCATCGCCTACTCCTTTCCTGCCGCGCGGAGCCGCTCCGACGCGGAGCCCATGACGGCGGCCACAAGCTCGTCGAAGCGCATCCCGGACAGGCGCGCCATGATGGGCAGGTCCGAGTGCTCGTAATGGAGGCCGGCGAGGGGGTTCACCTCGATGAACTGCAGCCGTCCGTCCGGCCCCTGCCGCAGGTCGACGCGCCCGCCGTCCCGGCAGCCGAGCCCCCGCCAGACGCGCAGGCTCATCTCGGCGGCCTCGCTCCCGAGAGCGGAGTCGAGCGGGACCAGCCGGTAGTCGACCAGCCGCTCGTAGTGCTCCTTGTTGTGCAGCGAGTACACGCCGGCCTCGGCCGCTTCCCGGAGCAGCACTTCCATGACCGCGAGGACTCGCGCCCGTGGCCCGGTGCCGAGCACGCCCACCGTCACTTCGCGGCCAGGCAGGTAGGTCTCGACCAGCACCGGCTGCCCGAAGGCCGCGAGTAGCTCGCGGCAGCGGCCCTCGAGACCCGGCCGGTCGACCAAGCGTGAGGCCGACGAGATCCCCTTCGAGGTGCCCTCCGCCAGCGGCTTTGCGAACAGCGGAAACGGGAGGTCGACGGCCCACAGGTCGGACTCCGACTCCACGACTGCGAACGCCGGGGTGGCCACACCGAGGTCGCGGACCAGGCGCTTGCACGCCGCCTTGTGGAGCGTCACGGCGAGCACCAGCGGGTCCGAGAAGGTGTATGGGATCTGATAGGCGTCCAGCAACGCCGGCACCAGCGCCTCGCGGCCGTAGCCGTGCAGCCCTTCCGCCACGTTGAACACCAGGTCCCACCGGTCTCCGGCCAGCAGGCGCGCCATCAAGGCTCGCGCATGCCCGATCCGATCGACCTCGTAGCCGAGCGAGCGGAGTGTCTCTGCGATGACGTCGATCGTCTCGGCGCGGTCGAACTCCGCCGTCTCCTCCGCCGAGTAGCCGAGCGCCAGGTAGTCGTCCCGGAGGTCGTACGTCAGTCCTACCCGCACGGTCAAGCTCCCGCCTCGCGGCCAGAACGTGGTCGAAGTCCGAGCGGAGACGACATGCCCAACGATCCTACACGTTCACAGGATCACGGTAGGTGTACACCCCGCCTTCCCAGTTGCGGAGCAGCAGCGTACCGTTCTCGTAGCCGACCACGGTCTCGGGGTGGATCGGCACCTTGCCGCCCCCTCCAGGCGCGTCGATCACGTAGGCGGGCACGGCATAGCCGCTGGTGTGACCCCGCAGGCCGGCAACCAGCTCGAGCCCCTTGGCCACCGTCGTACGTAGGTGACTCGTCCCGACCACCGGGTCGCACTGGTAGAGGTAGTACGGGCGCACGCGGAGCTTCAGCAGCCCGTGAAAAAGCGCCCGCAGCTCCGTCACCGAGTCGTTGATCCCGCGCAGCAGCACGGTCTGGCTGCCCAGCGGAATCCCACCGTCGGCGAGCAGGTCGCACGCCTGGGCGACCTCCGGCGTGAGCTCGGCGGCATGGGAGAAGTGCAGCGAGAGCCACACTCGGTGCTGGCGCAGCACCGTGACCAGCGAAGGTGTGATGCGCTGCGGCAGGAACGACACCACGCGACTACCGAGCCGCACCATCTCCACGTGCGGGACAGCACGGATCCGTCCCAACAGCTCGTCGAGCTTCTCGTCCGAGAAGAGCAACGGATCGCCGCCGGAAATAAGGACATCCCGCACCTCGGTATGCGCCTCGAGATAGGCGATGATGGCATCGATACGCTGCCCCAACCCGCCGAGCCGACCGTGGGCGACCAGACGTGAGCGCGTGCAGTACCGGCAGTACGCGGCACAGGTGTCGATGGCCAGCAGCAGCACGCGGTCAGGGTAGCGGTGGACCAGGCCAGGAACCACGCTGTCGTGCTCCTCACCGCACGGGTCGACCATGTCGGTGGCTGCCACCAGCGCCTCCTCCTCGCGCGGCACGACCTGCATGCGCAGCGGACATGACGAGTCGAGCGGGTCGAGCAGCTCGGCGAGGTACGGCGTAACGGCAACGGCAAGCTTGCCCTGACAAAGCGCTAGGCCCCGGCGCTCTCCCGGTATGAGCTGGAGGAGCTGCTCGAGCTGCTCGGGCCGGCTGAGGCGGTGGCGCATCTGCCAGTGCCAGTCATTCCAGCGCGCGGGGTCGTACGACTCGCCGAGAATCCGGCAGATGTCGAGGCGCCGCGCGCCAGGTATCAGTGGTTCGGCTGGTGCAGTGGTCTCTTTCATGGTCTCCGACCTCCACACGGGGAGGATTCAGGTTTTGCAGCGGCGAAAAGCCTGCGGCTGAACGCTGGCCGGACACCGTGCCCGGTCAGCACCGGACGTTTCACCCCGGGGGGCTCCATGCGCATCGCGTCGTTATCCCTGGGGCTTCACGGCGGCACGGGGCCACAAGCAGGAGGTGAGATGCACCCGCGCGGAGACCCGCGCAGGGGGAAAAGGCACGTTGGCGATTGACAGGGATGCCTCACCCGGCCGGCACGCGTGGCAGGAAGTCACGCGCACCGAAATACTTGGGGGGTGGTCTGGCGAGGTATCGGTCTCCACGCCGCACAATGTAAACCTCTTATTCGCGTTGTCAAGAGGATGAGCACGACGAAAACTTGTGGCAAGCTTCCACCGTGGAGTATCCTGTTGCGTTGATCTTCTCCGATGACCGACTGGTGGCGTTCAACAAGCCACCTGGTCTCAGCCTGGCAACGTCTCGCAACAAGCCAGATGATGCAGTCTCGAGGCTGACCGAGATCCTCTCTCAAGAAGACCGAAAGGTATGGGGAGTGGATGCACAGTCGTTATGGCTCGTGCATCGTTTGGACATCGGCACCTCCGGCCTGGTTCTCGTGGCCCGCGACGCGGAGTATCACCGTCTCCTCGTGTCCGCCTTCGCCGATCGTCGGATCGAGAAAACCTATCTGGCGCTCGTCTGGGGCTCACCACGACCCGCAGTTGGCGGGTACGCCTGGCCGCTGGCGCCGGACGTCCGCGACCGCCGCCGCATGCGGGTCGCTGACGGCGGTAAGCTCGCCTCGAGCAGCTACCGGGTGCTCGCAACCGCACCGCATGTCTCGCTCGTGGAGCTCGTGCCGCATACCGGCCGCACCCACCAGCTCCGGGTTCATCTCGCGCACGCCGGGCATCCGGTTGTCGGCGACGATCTCTACGGCGGCCCCCGTCATCGTGGCGTGCGCGACGCCCGGCTGCGGCGCCACCTCGCACCCGGACACACCTTGCTGCACGCCTGGCGTCTAGCCCTTCCGGCACTCGCCAACCAGCCGCCGCTCGTCCTTGCGGCGCCACTGCCCACCGACTTCGCCGCAGCTCTCGCCGAGCTCGGGGGACGCATCTCGGCCGTCGCCCGGGAGGCCGGGCTCGTTCACCTCGAATCGAAGCCCGATCCCCCGCCTTGCGCGAGGCGCGCCGCCGCAGGCGGCTCTCGGGGTGCGACTGCTCGCGGTGACGCGAGCCGAAGGCGTAACCAGCCCCGCGTCGAGGTTGGCGAGGCCGTCAAAGACGTGTCGATGGTGCAGCGACGTTTCGTGCCGCCACGAGGGAGCTACCGGTCGGACCTTTGGGGGACGAGAGCTGGTACAATCGGAACCCATAGGGAGGTGCCCATGATCGACGCCATCCGCCAGCATCTGGGTGACAAGGTCGGGCTGCTCGACTACACCTGCCAGGGGATCCCCAAGAGCATGCTGCACCTGCCGGGCCCCGACTTCGTAGACCGGATCTTCATCCCTTCGGATCGGCCCGTGAACGTGCTCAAGGCACTGAGCTGGATGCTCGGGACCGGACGTCTTGCCGGGAGCGGCTACCTGTCGATCCTGCCGGTCGACCAGGGGATCGAGCACTCGGCCGCAGCCTCGTTCGCGCCCAACCCGATCTACATGGACGGCGAGAACATCATACGTCTGGCGATGGAGGGCGGGTGTAACGCCGTCGCCTCGACACTCGGGGTGCTGGGCTCGGTGGCCCGCCGCTGGGCCCACCGGATCCCCTTCATCGTCAAGCTCAACCACAACGAGACCCTGACCTATCCGCTGACCTACGACCAGACGATGTACGGCACGGTCGAGCAGGCGTTCAACCTCGGGGCGGCCGGTATCGGCGCCACCATCTACTTCGGCTCAGCGGAGTCGCGTCGGCAGATCCAGGAGGTCTCGGAGGCGTTCCAGGCCGCCCACGAGCTGGGGATGTTCACGGTGCTGTGGTGCTACACGCGGAACTCGGCGTTCAAGAAGGACGGTGTGGACTACCACACGTCCGCCGACCTGACAGGGCAGGCCAATCACATCGGCGTCACCATCGAAGCCGACATCATCAAGCAGAAACAGCCCGAGTGCCAGGGCGGCTACACCGCGGTCGGCTTCGGCCACACGTCGAAGCTGGTGTACGAGAAGCTGGCCGTGAACAACCCCATCGAGTGGACCCGCTGGCAGGTCGCCAACTGCTATCTGGGCCGCATGGGGATGATCAACTCCGGCGGAGCCTCGGGCGCAAACGACCTCGCGCAGGCGGTGCTCACCGCCGTAGTCAATAAGCGTGCTGGTGGTATGGGGCTCATTTCAGGTCGCAAGGCGTTCCAGAAGCCGATGGCCGACGGCGTGGCGCTGCTGCACGCCATTCAGGACGTCTACCTCTGTCCGGACGTCACCATCGCTTGAGCAGCGGCACGCTTCCGACCTCGTACCCGCGCTGTGCGGTTTCCAGCTCGGCCTTCTCTCGACCTCTCCCCTTGCAGCCGAAGGGCATGTATCCTCCGGGCGGGTGAGGGGCGTGTCTCCCGACGACTGCTGTCCGATCTCTCGGTCTGAGGAGTCGACGCCCCGGGAGCGTGATGCGCGTTCTGTGCGTCGCAACCAAGTCACCTTGGCCGGCCATCGGTGGCGGCCGGGTCGACCTGCGGGGGTTGGTGGACGCCCTGGCCATGGCGGGTGCCGAGCCACGGGTCGTCGCACCGACCGTTGGCAGCGAACCGCCACAGCTTCCGGCGGTCGATGTCCGATCCGTCCCTGCCCGCCCCCGCACCTGGCCCTGGAGCCTTCTGGCGATCGTCCGGAGCGGCTCGGCCGTGATGGCGCGTTACGAGATGAAGACCCTCGCCGCAGCGGTCACCGAGGAGTTGGACCGCTTTCGCCCTGCCGTCTTGCATCTCCAGCAGGCACAGCTCGGCTGGCTGTTGCCGGCCGTCAGAGGTCGCGTCGCGACCGTGCTGCGGCAGGAGAACGTCGAGTCCGACCTGATCGCCCGGCTGGCGACGATCTCGTGGTGGCCCTTGCGGGCTTTCCTTGCTCGCGAGGCCCGCGCGCTGGCTCGAGCCGAGTCGGCCGCCTGTCGCAGTGCCCACGTCGTCGCTGCCATCTCCGACTCCGACAGCACCCGTCTGCGCGAGTTGGCTCCCGAGGCCATCGTGCGGGTGGTCCCAGCAGCCCTACCGCTGATGCCGGCAGGCGACTGTGAGCGCCTCTCCGGCGACCCCCCCCTGCTGTGCCTCGGCTCTTTCGACTGGCGGCCCAACCGCGACGGTGCCGAATGGCTGCTACGTGAGGTCTGGCCGCGCCTCCGGTTGTGTCTCCCCGATGCTGTCCTCCACCTCGCCGGCCCGGGATCGGACACCCTCGGGCGGGGCTTGGCCAGCATCGTTCGCCACGGCATCGTTGCCGCTGCGCGCCGCATGTACGACCCTCGTTCTATCGCCCTCATTCCATTGCGGATCGGCTCCGGAGTCCGCATGCGCCTGCTGGAGGCCTGGGCCGCGGGTGTGCCCGCCGTCACCACACCGGCAGGGAGTGCGGGGCTCGGCACGGACCGCCCTGTGGGTGCTTTGGTGGCCGCATCGGCCGAGGCGTTTGCCGCGGAGGTGGCCCGGTTGGCGACCGATTCCGGGTTGCGCCAGCAACTGGTCGCCAGCGGCCGGCAGACGCTCGACGAGCACCATCCCTCGCGCATCGCCGCGGCCGCTCGTGCCTGCTACGAGGAGGCGATCAGCCGTTACCGGGCCGGCCAGGGTTGACGACCGCGCCACAGGCTTCTGACAGCGAGCCCCGAGCCCACGGCCGCGACCACTCCCGCCTTGACGAGCTGCGTCAGCGGACCCAACGTCAGGACCGCCGCGGCCAGCACCGCCAGCAGCCCCACGACGACCGGTGCAGGCAGATCGTGGCGAAGAAGTGGCGTCGGCTCTCGTCTCCCGAGCTCGACGGCCAACCCGAGCCCGCGCCCGCCGGCCATGATCAGGAGAGCCAGGGCGGCCCCGGCCGCTCCCAGCCGAGGTACCAGCACCAGAGTCACAGCGAGGCCGGCCAAGGTGGCGAGACTGGCGACACGCGAGACCACCGCTCCCCACCCAGCCGCTACGAGAGCGCCGTCCTTCCCCACCGCGAACCAGTCCACCAGGAGGGCCAACCCCAAAAGGCGCAGCGGACCGGCACCTCCGGCGTAGGCGGCACCGAACAGCGTCCGCAGGACCAGCTCGGGTACGAGGAGGAACGCCACCACCGCCGGCCAGACGAGCGCGAACGTGAAAAGCCTCGAGCGCACATAGAGCCGGGCCAGCTCCGGACCCGGACCGAACACGGTGGCTTGCGGGAGAAAGCGGTGTCCCACCGAGGCCAGTACGAGCTGCGCAGCCTTGGTCAGACCCCGGGCCACACCGTACACCCCGACCACGGCTGCCGGGGCGAACACACCGAGGAGGATCACATCCATCCAGGCGCCGAGCTGTCCGCACAGCTCGATGACCAAAAACGGCACCAAAGCCGCGATCAGCCCCCGATCTCCACCGGGACGCGTCAGAACGCCGCAGAACCCTCGTCGCGCCGCGAAGGTGAGAAAGGAGGCCTCGGCAACCAGCGAACCCAGCGCGAAGCCAGCCGCCACTGCGAGGCGCCCCCCGCCCGCAAGCACCGCTGCACCCACGGCCAGGGCACGCAACGCCCCTCCCCCACCATCGCGCAGCACCGCGCGGCCGAAGGTGTCGCCAAAGCCCCTGGTGACGCCCACTGTCGCCCCCCCGATCGCCAGCGCGAGCACCACCGGCGCAAGAACCAGAAGGGTTGTGCGGAGCGCAGCAGACTGCAGCGAAAAGGGAAAGAAAAGGGTAGTCACGACCACCAGCGTCGACATCGCCGCGCCGCTCCCGAGCCCGAGACGAACCGCGCTTTGGGCGCATCTTCGGGCCGCCTCCTCAGCGCCGCCGGCACGTAGCCGGGCGATCCGCTCCGCCGCGGCCGTAGCCAGGCCGAGCCCCGCCACCCCTCCCAAGGCCGAGACAACAGCGATACCCAGCAGCACGACGCCGAGCTCGGTCGGCGTCAGGGCGCGAGCCATGATGATGCGGACGGCTAGCGTCCCGAAAAGAGCGGAGACGCTGCCGGCCAGCACCGCCAGCGCCGGCGCAGCGACCGTCGAGCGAGAGAGATCGAGGCGCGCCACGGTTCAACCAAAAGCATTCTCCCACTGCCCGGGTTGTGATAGGCTGCGCCCAGCAACCACCGGACAGCCCCGAGGCTGTGCCGCAACCCCACGGAGGCCCCCCAACATGCTACGCAAGCCTGTCGTACTCATCACCGGTGCTAGCGGCGAGATCGGTCACGGGCTCATCACCAGCCTGGCAGGCCGGGGAGATCGCCGTATCGTCACTCTCGACGTCAAGGCTCTGGAACCCGAGCTGGCCCGGCTCGTCGACCAGGAGATCATCGGTTCGATCCTCGATACGGCGCTACTCGAGCGCTTCATCGCCGAGTACGAGGTGGACCTCATCTTCCACCTTGCAGCACTGCTTTCGACCCGAAGCGAGTTCACACCTATTGCCGCGCATCAGGTCAACGTGGAGGGCACGCTGCACCTGCTCGAGTTCGCCCAGCGGCAAGGAGAGTCGCACGGACGGCCGGTGGTGTTCCTGTACCCGTCCTCGATTGCCGCGTACGGGTTGCCCAACCTCGAGGCGAAGGACCGGGCTGGGAAGGTGGGCGAGGACGAGTTCAACGCCCCATCGACGATGTACGGCTGCAACAAGCTCTACTGCGAGCACCTGGGACGCTATTACGCCCGTCACTACAAGCGCTTGGCACCCGAAATCCTGGCCGGCAAGGTGGACTTCCGGGCCATCCGCTTCCCCGGTCTTATCTCGGCCGTGACGGTGCCGTCGGGCGGGACCTCCGACTACGCCCCCGAAATGATCCATGCAGCGGCCCAAGGCAAGCCGTACGCCTGCTTCGCCCGACCCGACACACGCATACCGTTCATGGCCATGCCCGACGGCGTCACCGCCCTGCTCGCGTTGGCTGCGGCGCCCCACGGGCGGCTCTCTCGTACGGTTTACAACATCAGCGCCTTCAACCCCTCGGCAAACGAGATCGAGAGCATCGTCCGGCTGGCGTTTCCCGGAGCCGCAATCTCCTACCAGATCGACGCCAGGCGCCAGGGCATTCTCGACTCGTGGCCAGCCGACGTGGACGATAGCGCCGCCCGTCACGACTGGGGCTTCGCACCCGAGTACGACCTTCAGCGCGCCTTCGACGGCTACCTCATTCCGACGATCCGCCAGCGCTACCGCTGAGCTCCTGACCGCTTCGAGGCAGCCGCCGGCGCGTCAGCGGCCATGACCGTTGGGTTGCACCGGCTGGAGGTCCCAAATCAGACGGGCGTACTCGTGGATGGCTCGGTCGGATGAGAATTTCCCCATGTGAGCGACGTTCCGAATCGCCATTCCGGCCCACCGCCGACGATTTCGGAAAGTCTCGCTGACGCGTTCCTGGGCGTCGACGTAGGACCGGAAGTCGGCGAGATGCATGAAGCGGTCTCCCCGTTCCATGAGCGCCGACCAGACATCGGCCAACAGGGTGCGGTCGCCATCGACGAAAAGGCCTTCGCGAATCGCCTCGACGACCGCCCCGAGCTCGGGATCGGCGGCGACCAGCTCCTGCGTGTGGTGATGCCCCGAGGTCCGGAGCTGTGCCACCTGGGCCGCGTCGAGGCCGAAGATGAAGATGTTGTCCTCCCCGACCGCATCCCGGATCTCCACGTTGGCTCCGTCGAGGGTACCGATCGTGAGCGCGCCGTTGAGGGCCATCTTCATGTTGCCCGTGCCCGAGGCTTCCATGCCAGCCGTCGAGATCTGCTCCGAGAGGTCGGCTGCCGGGATGACCAAACCGGCCAGGGTGACGCGGTAGTCAGGCACGAACACGACCTTCAGGCGACCGTCCACGACCGCATCGTTGTTGACCACGTCAGCTACCGCGTTGATGAGCTTGATGACCAGCTTGGCCATGCGGTAGGACGGCGCGGCCTTGGCTCCGAAGACGAAGGTCCTGGGAACCAGATCGAGACCCGGGTCGGCCCTCAGCCGCAGGTACAAGGCTATAATATGCATCGCGTTGAGAAGCTGTCGCTTGTACTCGTGCAACCGCTTCACCTGCACATCGAACAGCGAGTCTGGGTTGACCTTGATGCCGCACAACGACTCGAGACGGCCGGCAAGGTCGACCTTGTTGGCTCGCTTGATGGCCAGGAACTCGTCCTGGAACTCGGCTGAGTCAGCGAAGCGCAGGAGCTGGTCGAGCCTTTCCAAGTCCCGCGTCCACCCGTCGCCGATGCGGGCCGAGATCGCCTTCGAAAGCCGCGGGTTGCAGGCCAGCAGCCAACGCCGCGGCGTGATACCGTTGGTAATCGATACGAAGCGCTCCGGCCACATTTCGGCGAAATCTCTCACCACATGCTCTTTGAGGAGCGCGGTGTGAAGCTTGGCGACACCGTTGACGCGGTGCGAGCCAACGATTGCCAAGTGCGCCATGCGGAAGCGGCGGTCGCCGTCTTCCTGGACCAACGAGACGCGACGAACCCGCTCGACGTCGCCGGGATAGGTGGCGGTGACCTTGTCGAGGAACCGCTTGTTGATGTCGTAGATGATCTGCACGTGGCGGGGAATGAGGCGCTGCATGAGCCAGACCGGCCACGTCTCGAGCGCCTCCGGAAGCAGTGTGTGGTTGGTGTACGCACACGAGGCCCGGGTGAGCCGCCAGGCGCGGTCCCAGGCGAGCCCTGCCTCGTCGACGAAGAAGCGCATGAGCTCAGCCACGGTCAGCGCCGGATGGGTGTCGTTGAGCTGGAACGCCACCTTGTCCGGGAACAGCTCCCAGCTCTCGCCGAAAAGGTTGCGGAAGCGACGCACGACGTCGCGCACCGCGCAGGCAACGAGGAAGTACTCCTGGGTCAGGCGCAGCTCGCGGCCGGCTTCCGCCTCATCCGACGGGTACAGCACGCGCGTGATTGCCTCCGCCCGCTCACGGCCAGCTACTGCCCGCAGGAAATCACCCTGCGAGAAGATCGCGAAATCGAACTCGTCCGGCGCCTCGGCCTTCCACAGCCGCAGCACGGAGACGGTCGCGGTCCCGAAGCCAGCGACCAACACGTCGTACGGCACGCCGTGCAGCATCCGGGCGTGCATCCAGCGGGCCGTCGGAGACCCTTCCTGGTCCGGCTCCAGCTCAAGGTGGCCGCCGATCGGCACCGGCACCATCAGGTCCGGCCGACAAATCTCCCACGCGTACCCACGTTTGAGCCACGTGTCGGGAACCTCGCGCTGCCAGCCTTCCGCGAGCTCCTGACGAAAGATCCCGAAGTCGTACCGGAGTCCGTACGCGAACGCCGGGTAGTCGAGGGTCGCCAACGACTCGATGAAGCAGGCAGCGAGCCGCCCCAGTCCGCCGTTGCCGAGCCCCGGGTCGGGCTCTTCGTCAACGATGCGGTCGAGGTCGAGCCCCATCTCGCCCAGGGCCCGTGCGGCGATCTCCCGCAGCTCGGTGGAGATGAGGTTGTTCTCCACCAACCGCCCCATGAGGTACTCCATCGACAGGTAGTGGACGGTTTTCGGCCGCCGCTTTGCGTACACCTGCTGCGTCAGCACCGCTCGGTTGATGAGCTGCTCCCTGATCGTGAGCTGCAGGGCAGCCAGGTAGTCGGCTGGCTTGGCCTCGCCCAGCTCCAGACCGCGGATGTACCGCAGGTTGAAGAGGAAGCGCTCGCGGAACAGCTCGGTTTGGGTTTCGTGCTCGTGGACCGCTGTGGCCAATCCAGGGCTCCTCACCAGCTCCGCCAGAGCCGACGGCGGACGGCCAATTCTACTCCAGCCGCTCAGACCGTCGCGACGGAATCGGGTTTGGCCGCCCCGCTGACTCGAGCAGGCGCGCCGGTAAAACTGCGGCCGTTCCCGGCCCTCGTGGGTCGGCGCCCGCCTCCAGGCTGCCGTTTCCGCGCCGCCGGACGGCATGAACCTCGCCGAGCCGCGGGCGCACCTGCACGCGGTGCCCGAGCCGGATGAGCGCCGCTTGGAGGCTTGCCTCGCCGTCTTCGCACAGCACCTCGTCCGGCATCCACTGGTGGTGGATGCGAGGCTGCGCCACGGCGACCTCGAGTGGAGCCCCGTCCACCAGCACGGCCAGCAGTACCTGTGTGGTCGCCGTGGGGATCCGCGAGCCGCCGGGCGACCCGATCGCCACGATCTCCACGCCGCGCCAGGCCAACGTCGGCGTCATCGAGGAGAGCATGCGCCGGCCGGGAGCCACGGCGTTGGCCTCACCCTGTACCAACCCGTACTGGTTCGCCCGCCCCGGTGCGGTGGCAAAATCGTCCATCTCGTTGTTGAGCAGGATTTCCAGCTCCGGTACCAGCAACCCCGACCCGAACGAGCCGTTGAGCGTGGTGGTGAGGGCGACCGCGTTGCCCTCACCGTCCACCACCGAGAGGTGGGTCGTCTCCGGCGCCTCCTCGGGCCCGGGTGTCCACGGCCGCACCATCGTCGAGGGCGAGGCGTGGTTGGGATCGATCTCAGCCGCGCGGCGATCCAGCCAGGCGGAGGCCAGCAGATGCTCGGTAGCAGCCCGCGTGGAGGCAGGGTCACCGAGGAGAAAGCGGTCCGCGAACGCCCGCCGCCAGCTCTCCGCGAGAAGGTGGAGCCGCTGCACCGAGCCCGCCGGTTGCCGGGCCCACCCGACTCGCTCGAGCAAGCCGAGCGTTTGCGCCATGATGATGCCGCCGGACGACGGCAGCGGCATTCCGGCGAGCTCCCAGCCGAACGCCCGGAACCGCAGGGGTTCCCGCCACACGGGGCGGTAACTGGCGACATCGGCTACGGTCATGATGCCCCCGTGCGCCCGAACCGCCGCAACGAGGGCCTCTGCTCGGGTTCCTGCGGTGACCGCCCCGGGGCCCTCCGCGGCGTAGGCGCGCAGCACCGCCGCCAGGCGGGGGAGCCGCATGGTGGAGCCGACCCGCGGTGGCGTCCCGCCAGGCAGCCACACCCGCGCGCTCGCAGCGAAGCGGGCGAGCAGAGCCTTCTCGCTCTCGAGATCGGACGCCAGGCGGGAGGTCACGGTGAACCCCTCGGCCAGCCGGATCGCAGGCGCGACGACCTGCTCCCACGGCAGCCTCCCGAAGCGGCGATGCAGCTCGAAGTACCCTCCCGGCGAGCCCGGCACGCCCACCGCCAACCCACCGACGAGCGAGGCCTCCGGACGGGGAGCCCCGCTCGCGTCGAGATACATCTCCCGCCACGCCGCGGACGGGGCCGTCTCACGGAAGTCCAGTGCGGCCACGGTTTCGCCCATCCGCACGACAGCGAACCCACCGCCCCCGAGGTTGCCCGCCACGGGGTGGACAACGGCCAACGCCAAGGCCGTCGCCACCGCGGCATCGGTCGCGTTGCCGCCGGAGGCGAGCACCTCCATCCCGGCCGCCGTGGCCGCCGGCGCCGCACTGGCCACGGCCCCGGCCGAACTCGCCCAGCCATCGCTCCACGCTCCTCCCACAAGGGCGAGCAGGGTGGGCAGGATAGCCAGCGCACGAGGACATCGGTGGGCTTTCATGGAGCGGAGTGTACGCCGGCGTGGTTGGGTTTGAGTCGTCTACCCGCGGCGTGTATGCTTGCCGCCGGCGAGTGAGCGCCGGAGGCCCCCATGCAGAGGAGATTCGCCGAGCTCGACCTACAACGGATTCGCCTGCAGGCCGGCGGTGGCCAAGATCGGATCGACAAGCAGCACCAGCAGGGCAAGCTGACGGCCCGAGAGCGATTGGGGCTGCTGTTCGACCCCGAGAGCTTCGTCGAGTTCGGGCTGTGGGCGACCCACCGGTGTCCCGAGCTGGGAGGCAAGGTGCTCCCCGCGGACGGGGTGGTCACCGGTAAAGGCGAGGTCGGCGGACGCGGCGTCTTCGCCTTCGCGCAGGACTTCACGGTCGGCGGCGGGGCGGTGGGTGATCGGCACGCGCAGAAGATCGTCGAGTGCCTGTGGGCGGCGCTCAAGCTGGGCACTCCAGTGGTCGGTTTCAACGACTCCGGTGGAGCTCGCATCCAAGAGGGTGTCGAGGCCCTCTCCGGGTACGGCAAGATCTTCTACCACAACGTGCTGCTGTCGGGCGTCGTACCTCAGATCTCGGTCATCTGCGGCCCTTGCGCGGGAGGCGCGGTCTACTCGCCGGCCCTGACCGACTTCGTCATCATGGTCGATCGCACCGCCCACATGTTCATCGCCGGACCCGAGGTCATCCGTGCCGCGACCGGTGAGGCCATCTCGGAGGAGGACCTGGGCGGCGCCCAGGCCCAGGCCGCCACTGCTGGCAACGTACATTTCGTTGCCCGCGATGAGTACGAGGCGGTCGAGCTCGTCAAGGCGCTGCTGTCGTACCTGCCGCAGAACAACATGGAAGGTCCTCACGACCTCCCGTTCGAGGCACCGATCGTCGACGACGAGTCGCTCGACTGGGTGATACCCGAGGATCCCCGGCAGGCCTACGACGTGCGGGACGTCATCTCACGGCTCGTGGACCACGCGGTTTTTTTGGAAGTCCAGGCGCAGTTCGCACCCAACATCGTCGTCGGCTTCGCACGGATGGGGGGTCTCGCGATCGGGTTGGTTGCTAACCAACCTGCGGTTATGGCCGGGGTGCTCGACATCAACGCCGCCGACAAGGCCGCCCGCTTCATCCGTACTTGCAACGTCTTCAATATCCCGGTGGTGACGCTCATGGACGTTCCTGGGTTCCTGCCGGGGGTGGCGCAGGAGCACGGCGGCATCATCCGTCACGGTGCCAAGATGCTCTTCACCTACGCTTCCATCACCGTACCCAAGATCACCGTCATTCTCCGCAAGGCCTACGGCGGCGCCTACCTCGCCATGTGCTCCAAGGACATGGGTGCAGACTCGGTGCTCGCCTGGCCGACGGCCGAGATCGCCGTCATGGGTCCGGAGGCCGCTGTTCGGGTCATCCACCGGCGCGAGATCGACTCGGCCTCGGACCCGCAGGCCCTCATCCAGGAGAAGATCGAGGAGTACCGGCGCACGCACGCCAACCCGTTCCGTGCCGCCGAGGCCTTCTACCTCGACGACGTGATCCGTCCTTCGTGGACCCGGCGGCTGGTGATCGAGCGGCTGAACATCTTGCGCGGCAAGCGCGACCTAAGGCCCCAGAAGAAACACGGGAACATACCGCTGTGAGGCTGCCATGCTCGACGCGCTGAAGGTCTTCGTCGTTGCCTTCTCCATGGTCTTCGTCGGCATGGGTCTGTTGACCCTCGTGCTGTTCGCTATGCGGACCGCCGGTCGTCGGCGCACCGGACCGGCGCTCGGAGGTGACCAGGACACCGATCCCCAGTTGGTAGCCGTGCTCGCGGCCGCGGCCGCCGAGGCCCTGGGGCGAGCGGTGCGGGTCCACCGGGTGCACATCCACCGCGAACACGCCAGCGAGCTGTGGTCTCGCGCCGGACGCATGGACATCATGGTTTCTCATCGAGTGGAGCGAAGGAAATGAAAAAGCTGCGCATCACCGTGAACAACATGGTCTACGACGTCACAGTGCAGGTCCTCGAAGACGACGAGCAGGTCGTCACCGGCGCTGGGTTCGTCAATCCCGTCGTTCCACCCGTGGCGCCGGTCCGCCAACCAACCGCAGCCACACCCATGGCGACGTCCCCAACCAAATCAGCGGGCACGAGTGAGGCCAACTCCATCGCCTCCCCCATCGCCGGCACCGTGCAGAAGGTCTTCGTGGAGCCGGGCAAGCGCATCGACGCCAAGGCGCCCGCGTTCTTGCTCGACGCCATGAAGATGGACACCTACATCTACGCGCCCCGCAGCGGCACCGTGGCCGCGGTCGAGGTCGCGGTCGGCGACACGGTGCAGGTGGGGCAGGTCCTGCTGCGGTACCGTCCGGAGGACTGAGGTGGACGCTCTCCTGCAGTCCACCGGGCTGCTCCACATGACGTGGCAGCAGAGCGCGATGCTGGCGGTAGCCGGCGTTCTGCTCTACCTGGCGATCGTCCGTGGTTTCGAGCCCCTGCTGCTGGTCCCGATCGCTTTTGGCGCCCTCATGGCCAACCTGCCGCTCAACGGCTTGACGACACCCCCACATGGCGAGGAAATGGGCGGGCTGTTTTACTACTTGCTCTTCGGTCTGAGGCTCGAGATCTTTCCGCCGCTCATCTTCCTGGGCCTCGGGGCGCTCACGGACTTCGGCCCCTTGCTGGGGAATCCGAAAACCCTGGTTCTCGGTGCCGCGGCCCAGCTCGGGGTTTTCGCCGCGTTCTTCTTCGCTCACCTGATGGGGTTCTCGCTGCCGGAGGCGGCGTCGATCGGTATCATCGGCGGCGCCGATGGCCCGACCTCGATCTACCTCACCATGAAGCTGGCACCGCACCTGCTCGGACCCATCGCCGTGTCCGCGTACTCCTACATGGCTTTGGTTCCTCTCATCCAGCCGCCCATCATGCGGGCTCTCACCACCGAACGCGAGCGCAAGATCCGCATGACCGGCGACCTCAACCCGCCCCGCTGGCTCCGCATCTTGTTCCCGATCGTCGTCACCGTGGTCGGCGCCCTATTGGTACCGGCCGCAACGGCACTCATCGGGCTGCTCATGTTCGGCAACCTCCTGCGTGAGTGCGGGGTCACCGAACGGCTCACGCGCTCGGCTCAAAACGAGCTGATCAACCTCATCACGATCGTGCTCGGGCTGTGCGTCGGTGTGACCATGGACGGCAACTCGTTCCTCAAGCTCGGGACGATCAAGATCCTGGTCCTCGGCTGTCTCGCTTTTGCGTTCTCGACCGCGGGCGGCGTGTTGCTTGGCAAGGTCATGGCACGCATGCCGGGCAGCCCGGTCAACCCGCTCATCGGTGCGGCCGGCGTTTCCGCGGTGCCCATGGCAGCCCGCGTCGCCCACAACCTCGGCCAGGAGGCCGATCCAGACAACTACCTTCTGATGTATGCGATGGGGCCGAACGTCGCCGGCGTGATCGGCACGGCGATAGCCGCAGGGTCGCTGCTGGCGCTGCTGAGATAGGGTCATGACAGGGTGGGTTAGCGCTCACGCTTGACCCTGCCCTGTCGTGCCCGGGAGGTACGACGATGCGAGTTGCCGGAGTGTTTCTTCTCTCATTTGCGAGCGCCGTCGGTGTCGGAGCCGTCGAGTTGGCTGGCGTGAGCCTGCCCGACTCGGTTCAGGTAGCGGGATCGACCCTCAAGCTCAACGGGGTCGGGATCCGCAAGAAGGTGATCATCAAGGTCTACGTGGGCGGTCTTTACCTGCCGGCTCCCAACGCCGACCCGGCCGCCATCCTGGCCGCCGATGAGCCCCGCCAGATGATCATGCAGTTCGTGTACAAGGAGGTCGAGGCTGCCAAGGTGACGGAGGCGTTTCGCGAGGGGTTCGCCAACAACTCCGCTGCCTCCTTGTCGACGCTGCAGGCGCGTCTGGACGCCTTCTGCGCGCTATGGCCCAGCATGCGGGCTGGAGATCGCGCCGTCATGACGTATGTGCCCGGCAACGGCACGACGCTGGTGATCAACGGCAAGGAGCTGGGGAGATCGGACGGCAAGGACTTCGCCGATGCTCTGTTCGCCGTATGGCTCGGACAAAAACCAGCCGACTCGCGCCTCAAACAGGGGCTGCTCGGCCAGAGCTAGCCGCCGCAACCAGCGGCAACGCGAGATCTTGCAGGCCGCCTGGAGGTGCTCACCCGCTACTTCTTGGCAAACGTCTCCTTCGCGGCCCCGCACTTGGGGCACTTGCCTGGTCGGCAGCGCGCGTCCACCTCGGTCTTGCACTTCTGGCACACCCACACCGGCATGTCGCACCTCCGGCAGGGAGTGTAGCGCATTTCCCCGGCCCGACCTGCCGCTGCTGGCGGGCGCGGTCCAGCAAAGCCTGGGTCCTGTCCTCTCGTCGCGTTCGCCTCGGGGTGGGCAGGGGATCAGCTACAGCCGTACACGGTGCCATCGTTGAGACACTTGTAACACGCGCCACTACGCACCATCACCATCCCGCACGTGGGGCAGGGAGGGGCGTCAGCTTGATTGATGAAGAGCTGAGGGTTGCCTCCGCCCAGGGGCAGGGTCGCCTGCCGGGGCTGGGGTGATGGCGCCGGCTTGCTCTCCTCCGTCGGCAGGGGCTGCACGCCCACCGCCGCCTGCTCTTCGGGTGCCAGAAACTTCGCCGCCAGCCAGCGGAAGATGTAGTCGATGATCGATTTGGCGTAGGGAATCTGGGGGTTGTTGGTCCACCCGGCGGGTTCGAAGCGGACGTGGGAGAACTTGTTGACCAGAAACTCCAGCGGCACGCCGTACTGCAGGGTGAGGGAGATCGCGGTGGCGAAGGCGTCCATCACCCCGGAGAGCGTGGATCCTTCCTTGGCCATGGTGATGAAGAGCTCGCCCGGCGTGCCGTCTTCGTACAGACCGACGGTGACGTAACCCTCCTGGCCTTCGACCGAGAACTTGTGCGTTTTCGCCACGCGCTCATCAGGAAGCTTGCGCCGCGTGGGCTGGAAATCGGCCACGACCGACGTGTCGCCGGCCGCTGCCAGAGGTTGCGAGCCTTTGCAATTGTCCCGGTAAACCGCCACCGCCTTGAGCCCCAGCTTCCAGCCCTCCACGAATAGCTTGGCGATCTCGTCCACCGTCGTCTCTTCCGGTACGTTGACGGTCTTGGAGATCGCGCCCGAAAGAAACGGCTGCACGGCAGCCATCATCCGTAGGTGCCCACCCGGCGAGATGAAGCGGCTGCCGTTCACCGCTTTGAAGGCACAATCGAACACGGGTAGGTGGGCGTCCAGTAGCCCCGGGGCGCCTTCGATCGTGCCGGTGTCGTTGAGGTGCTTGACGATGCCGGTGCGCGTCGGCTCGTCGTACCCGAGCCTCGTGAGCGCGTCGGTGACGCTTTGGTTGACGATCCTGAGCGAGCCGCCGCCGACCAGACGCTTGACCTTGAGGAGGGCCAGATCGGGCTCGATGCCGGTCGTGTCACAGTCCATCATGAAGCCGATCGTGCCGGTAGGTGCCAGCACGGTGACCTGGGCGTTGCGGTAACCGGCCACTCTGCCGAGCTCGAGCGCCTCGTCCCACGCCGCGGTTGCCTGCAGGCGCAGCTCGGCCGGAATGCCGCGGGTCGGGAGGCGGTGCGCGGCGCTGCGGTGCATCTCGATCACCTCGAGCATCGGCTCGCGGTTGACGGAAAACCCCGGGAACGGGCCCATGGCGTCAGCGATCCGGGCCGACTGCCGGTATGCCTCGCCGCACATCAAGGCCGTGATGGCAGCGGCGAGCGCTCGACCCTCGGCTGAGTCGTACGGCAGCCCCTCGGTCATGAGTAGCGCGCCGAGGTTGGCGAAGCCCAGGCCGAGCGGCCGAAACTCGTGTGAGTTCGCCGCGATCTTGGCCGTGGGATAGTGGGCGAAGTCGATGATGATCTCCTGGGCCAGGATCATGATGTCGACGGCCTGGCGCAGCTCGCGACAGCGGAACGCGCCGTCCTCGCCAACGAAGCGCAACAGGTTCAGCGACGCCAGGTTGCATGCTGAGTCGTCGAGGAACATGTACTCCGAGCAGGGGTTCGAGGCGTTGATCCGACCGGTGACCTTGCAGGTGTGCCAGCGGTTGACCGTGGTGTCGAACTGAATTCCGGGGTCGCCGCACACCCAGGTCGACTCCGCCATCACGCGCATGATCTCGCGGGCCCGATAGCGTCCGGCGATATCTCTCCCTCGCACGGTCCGCGTCTCCCACCAGCCATCGTCCTCGACAGCGCGCATGAACTCGTCGGTCACTCGGACAGAGTGGTTGGCGTTCTGATACTGGATCGACTCATAGGCGCCACCTTCCTGGTCAAACGAGGCCGGATAGCCAGCCGCGATGAGAACGTGCGCCTTCTTCTCCTCATCCGCTTTACAGGTGATGAACTGCACAATATCCGGATGATCGACGTTGAGAATGACCATCTTTGCAGCACGTCGGGTCTTGCCACCGGACTTGATCACACCGGCGAAGGAGTCGAACCCGCGCATGAACGATACCGGGCCCGAGGCCGTACCACCGCCGGCCAGAGGCTCCCTCGAGGAGCGAAGGGACGAGAGGTTCGAGCCGGTCCCCGAGCCAAACTTGAAGAGCATGCCTTCGGTCTTCGCCAGATCGAGAATCGACTCCATCGAGTCCTGCACCGAGTTGATGAAGCAAGCCGAGCACTGAGGCCTGGGTTCGATACCGACGTTGAACCACACCGGTGAGTTGAACGACGCCATCTGGTTGATCAGCAGGTGGGCGAGCTCCCACTCGAAGATCAGTGCCGACTCCTCGTCCGCGAAGTACCCACCTTCACGACCCCAGCGTCCGAGGGTTCCCACCACCCGGGTTACGAGATCGCGCACCGAGGCCTCGCGCTCGGGGGTCCCGATTCGACCGTGGAAATACTTCTGCGCCACGATGTTGGTTGCGGTCTGCGACCAGGATTCTGGCACCTCGACATCGGCCTGCTCGAACACTATCGAGCCGTCGCTGCCAGTGATCCTTGCCGCACGTCGCTCCCATCGTGTGAGCTCGTACGGATGGCGCACGCCGTCCGAGAAGAGACGCTCAAGACGAAGGCCTCCGACCCGCGTTCGAGGGACGGCGACAGCGGCAAGGGATGACGGCTCAGCTGACATCTCGGCTCCTCCGGCCAATAGCTCAAGTACTACTTGAACTTTCTTGGCGACTGTAGAGCGCCTCCCAGGCGATGTCAAGGGGGTGACCGCAAGATGTAGGGGCGGGATGGGGCCTGAACCCCAATATCTAGGGCAAGTGTTGCTGCCTGGTAAGTTGACGCTGGAGTCATCAGTCGAGCCCGGCAGACCGCAAGGCAGCACGCTGTCCATCGCCGGGTGGGGCCTGGGCAGCCCTCCGCTGAATCAGAGCGCGCGTCGTTTGTCAATGGTTAGGCAGGTGAGTCGCGTCACCAACGCCTCACGCAAGAGAAAGCGGAGCCCCCCGGAGGGTGCTCCGCCTCGAGAACACAGCCACAGAAAGCTACTTGGCGACCTTCTCGCGCAGCGTCTTGCCGACCTTGAAAGCCGGATACTTGCGTGCCGGGATCTTGATCGCCTTGCCCGTTGCCGGGTTGCGACCCTGACGCGCGGCCCGCTTGCGCACGGAAAAGCTGCCAAAACCCGGCAGCATCACCTTGCGGCCCTTGCCGAGCTCGTCGGCGATGAGGCCGGCGGAGGCGTTGAAGATCGCATCCACCGCCTCGGCTGCCTTCGCATGCGTCAGCTCGGTCTTCTTGGCAAGCTTCGTGATCAGCTCGGTCTTGTTCATGCCCTCTCCCTATTTGCGGCCGGCCTACTTGGCCAGCTTCTCCTTGAGCGTTTTCCCAGCCTTGAAAGCAGCATGCTGCCTGGCCTTGATGGTGATCGCTTTGCCAGTCGCCGGATTACGGCCCTGCCGAGCCGCCCGCTTCCGGGTCGAGAAGGTGCCGAACCCAGGGATCGTCACCTTCTTGCCTTCCTTCAGGACCGAGGCCACGATCCCCTTGTGGGCATTGAAGATCGCGTCCACGACCTCGGCCGCCTTCACCTGGGTGAGGCCGACCTTCTTCGCCAACTTTACGGCTAACTCCGATTTGTTCATTCCTCGTCCTCCTCTAGAGTTCGATTCTGACGTTATTATTCGGACCATGTCACGGGTTTGTCAAGCGCTCATCGCGTCCTTTGCATTCCCGGCCACGGTCATATCCGTTCTGATCGGCGTTCCGGCAGTCTCGAGCTTCGCCTCCCCACTCTTCGTCGAAGTCTCGGTGCTCTCGGATCAGCCGTTCCCCGCCCTGGTTCTCGACAACCCGGGGCACGCCGCCGTGCTGCTGGCGATACCGGGCGGCCTCGGCAAGCGCCTCCCCGTACCTTCAGGTATCGACAGCAACGCGATCGCCCTGCGCGTGGGCGCGCGGCTGCAGACCCTCCTTCCTGGGCCTGTCGACGCCGACCTTGCCGTGGCCTTGGTCGCCGGTGAGCGTCGCGGCGTCGGGGCTTTCAGTCATGGCGGCATGGCGCTACTGGTGGTACCGAGCGATGGAAGTGCCGACGTGGAGGAGGTTGCCAGCGCTGCTGCCCAGGCTCTCGTGGCCAGCGCTCTCGCTCCCGCCGCCCCGGTGGAGGCGATCGGCGAGCCTCTCCTGGCGCTCGCTGAGGCCATCGGCCACAGCGGGGTGATCGCCCTCGCATCGCTACCGGCGAGCCTGCGGCCGGTCAGCGGATGGCAGGAGGTCGCGACTGCTCGCGGCGCGCTCGAAGGCTTCGTCGCTGAGGCTCTCGACGAGCGGACGCCGTGGACAACTCGCCGAGCTCGCCTGGTGGGTGCTGGTCGGCCGGGTGGTGCTCCACCGACCGTCGCCCAGGCGGCAGCGGGGTTGCTCGAGTGCCTCGGCCGACCAGCCGAGCTGGCCACGCGCCCGCTGGCTTTGCTCGAAGCGTGGTCGCGCTACGAAGGGAAGAGGTGCCCGAAGATGCCGCGCATCCTCCGCCGGGCACTCACCGATCCGGTTCGGGCTGGTTTCCCTCCGGCCACCGCACGCAGCGAAATCGAAGCGGTTCGCAGCGCTGCCCGGGAACGGCTCGTAGCGGCGGGAACCGTATCGCCCCTTCCATCCGGTGACTTCTCGTTGGCTCAGACCCTGGTCCTCGCCGCCCGCGCACGCAGCGCCGGCGGCGCCGACCTCTGCCCTTGGCTGGGTGCCCGAACGATCGCATCCTGGACGCTCACCGGCTGCCGCGGCGACGAGCCACGCGAGGGTTGGCTCCTGTCCCGTCCGCTTCCCGGCCACGGCTTCGAGATCGCCTGGGTGGCCCAGGACGGCAGACAGCATCCGGTGGTGGTCTGGCCACGGTGGGTACTCAGCCCGACCCTGTGTCGGCATGGCAGCTCCGTGTGCTTCATCGACCCGCACGGGGTCTGGAGCGTCTCGCTCGACGGACGGACGCCGCCGGTGCTTTTCGCGGCAGGAAGCTTTCGCCTCCTCGCCGCGAGCCCCGATGGTGTGCGGCTCGCGGCTGCATGCTGGCCCGAGGCCGAGGTTTGGCTCGCCGACGAGCGCGGTGCTGGCGTGCGGATTCCGGTCTCGGGCCACGCTGGCCTCGGGTGGGTCGATGGCGATGTCCTGGCGGTTGCCGATGGTACCCATATCGGGTTGTTCTCATCCTCGGGGGAGGGACGAGCCGCGGCAGTCACATCCCCTGGCACCACTGCAATCGCGGCACGTCCCGGCTGCCTGTTTCTGGCGGCGAGCACCCCCTCAGGACCGGTCATTGAGCGCGTCGACCTCGGGACGGGACAGCGTGAGCGCCTGACGATGGCGCCCGGAGACGTGTCCTCGCTGCACGCGAGTCCCGACGGCTCGTTGATCATGGCAACCTGCCTCGGCCTTTGGCGATGGCGGCCCGGCGAGACCGCGCTGCGGTTCAGCGATGGCCTTGCGGTGGGGCAGTGAGGAACTCAGCCAAGCCCCACGAGCTCTCTGTGGATGGCCTGGTACGAGGCGAGGCGGCGGGCTGAGAGCTCGCCGCGTCCTACCGCTGCGATCACCCCGCAACCGTCTTCGACCGCATGGGTGCAATCGCTGTGCACACAGGCGTGGGCGTGGTGAGCGAGATCGGGAAAGCACTGACGTAGCTTCTGCGGGGTCAGATCCCAGAACCCGAACTCTCTGACTCCTGGAGTATCGACAACGAAACCGCCACCCGGCAGAGCGAAGAGCTGGGCGGTACTGGTGGTGTGCCGCCCCTTGCCGGTGGCCTCGGAGATGGACCCCTCACGCAGCCGATAACCTGGATGGATGGCGTTGAGAAGCGCTGACTTTCCGACTCCTGACGGCCCGCAGAAGAGGGTCGTGTGGCCACTCACCGCCCGCTTGAGAGAGCCCATGCCGCGAGCGGTGCGAGCCGACACCAGCAGCACCTGATAGCCGGTCGCGGCGTAGTCTTGGAGCCACTCGTCCACCAGTTGGGTGCCTTTGTCCACCTTGTTGACGCAAACCAAGGGCTCGATCCCGGCATGGTGGCAGGCAACCAGGAAGCGGTCGAGCAGGCGGGGGTTAGGGTCGGGGCCGGCAGCGGCGAGGACGATCACGGCCCGGTCCACGTTGGCAGCCACCACCCGCAGCCGATTCTCACCTGGTGAGCGTCTGGTCAGGGTTGTCCGGCGTGGCAGCACCTCGCTGATCATCACAGCCGGAGGTGTGCCCTCGAGCACCACTCGGTCGCCGACCACGAGTCGCGGGTCTTTGGGGTCACCGTGCCAACGCAGCCGACGACGAAACGGCACCATCAACGCGGTATCGCCCACCTGCACGCGGACGAGCGGACCGTAGACAGCGGTGACGACCGCGCCAGAGCTCTCCATCACGGGGCGAAGTATAGCCGAAGAGTCCGCGCTCCCGTTGCCTCACCGGCGCCGGGATGGCGATCCATCCGCGAGCGCCTGACGCCCCCCACGAAGCCGTCCGGCGCCGGCTCGTCGCCCTCGACGTGGCAAAGCGCAACGGCCGCAGGCGGGGGTCGAAAGGCCCGTGTGCTCGGGCCGGGCGCCATCCTACGGCTCGGCCGCCGGTGTCAGGCTCGCGCTTCGCGCCGGCGTCTGACAGCGCTCGAGCCAGGCTGCGGTAACCAGAATCACGACGTTCCAGCCGTTCCAGATCGCAACCGGCAACCAGCCTGGGCGCACCAGCACCCACAAGTACGTGCCAATCCCGATCACCATCATGAGCCCGACCAGGTCGCTGCCGCGCAGCTCCGGCAACCGCAGGCGAGAGATCATGAGCCCCGCCAGGACGATCACCACCACGGCTGTGGCCCACCGTGGCATCCGTTCCCGCATCACGGTAAGGGCGAGCATGTAGCCAGCGGCGACCGGTATCGGCAGGCCCACGGTCTTGTGCGCCTTGACATGCGCGTTCGCAGTGAGGTTGAAGCGCGTCAGGCGCATCACGCCGGCCAGGAGGTAGACGAGGCTCACCGCCACGCCAACCCAACCGAGGGGCGCGAGCACCGCCCGGTGCACCAGGTACGCTGGCGCCACGCCCGAGCTGACGGCATCCGAGAAGCTGTCGAGCTGCTGCCCGAACGCGCTCGTCGCCCCCAGCCAACGCGCCACCTTGCCGTCGAACAGGTCGAGCAGAATCGCCGCTACGACCAGCCAGACGGCCAGCATGAAGCGGTCGTGACCGGCCGCCACCACGGCCAGGAACCCGACCGAGATGTTGGCCATTGTCAGGAGGTTGGGAATCACGACTCGGAAGCTCATGGGCCGTCCTTGCGCGCTGTCGGTGGCCGAAAAATGCGCTGTCGCACGATGGTACCGCATCGTCACCCGTGGTCCGTGGTTCCGCAGCCGGCACGCGCGTCTCGCCGCTCACGCCGAATCGCCCATCTGGAGCGGAAGTTTCCTCAAGATGGGCATTTGAGAGCTGCAAGACCGCATCCGAGTGAAGCTCAGAACGTCGTGCCGATGGAAAACGTGAAGTCGCTCTTTTTCTCGTCCTTGAACGGATCCAGGTTGACCCCGTAGATGAACCGTAGCGGGGCCTGGAAGATCGGCAGGAAGACCCGCAGCTCGGCGCCGGTGCCGTAGCGCAAGTTGCCGAAGTCCCATCCCTGCTCCTCCACCCAGGTGTTGCCGGCGTCGAAGAAGAAGATGAACTTCAGCGGCCCGCCGAGCTTGATCTGGTACTCGAGGTTGAGCTGAAAATAGCGGTCTCCGCCAAGGGCCGCGCCATTGACGTCATAGAAGTAGGTGCCGTCTGCCTTGCGGGGCAGGACCGACAGGAAGGCGAACCCCCGGAGCGACCTTTCACCCCCCAAACGGTACCGATCGTAGTAGGGGATCTCCGTGCCCCCGTACGGGTGGATGTACCCGGCTTCGACGTTGAGAGCAGCCACGAACCGGCGGCGCAACGGCACGAACAGGGAGAAGCCTGCCTCCGGACGCAGGTAGTCGAAATCGCCTCCCAGCACCGGCCCACCGGCCCACCGGAGGCGGGAGAAGAACGAGGCACCGGAGTTGGGGTCGAAGGGATCGTCCCGGGAGTCCATCGCAAAAGAGGGAGTCAGTGAGGAGGTCACGCCCTTGTAGATCTGGAAGTGGAGCGGAGGCGTTGGCATGTCCTTGTACGGCGGCGGGATCGGCGGGCGGTGGGGGATTTCGGGACCTTCCCCAGCGTTGAAGGTCCGCCCCAGGTTGTAGCGCGCTTTGACGTCCTCCCAGCCGTAGGAAAACGTGAGTTGGCTGAAGTAACCAAGCCCCACACCCCACACCAGGGAGAGCCCCTTGGCATCACGGTAATACTGCTGGAACACCGAGTATCTCTCGTCGATATTGTAGCTCTGCTTGTAGATCGAAGCGCCGATCACCATGCGCCGGTCGAGAAAGAATGGTTCCGAAAAGCCGATCGAATACAGGTCGGCCCGCTTGCCGAACGATGCCGAGGCGGACAGCGTCTCTCCGCGGCCCATGAAGTTCCGGGTCGAGAACATGAACTGGCCGAACAGCTTATCGAGCTCGGAGTAGCCGGCGCCGAACTGGATGTCGGTACGGCCCACCTCCTCACCCTTGACGGTCACATTCACGAGCTTGGCCGCCTCGTCGAACTTGAACTCGACGGGATCATCCTTGAGCTTGAAGTACCCGAGCTGATTGACCTTGAAGATCGAGCGACGGAACATCGCCATGTCCATCCAGTCGCCCTCGAAAAGGCGAAACTCACGCCGCAGCACCTTGTCCTGGGTTTTGGTGTTGCCGGAGAACTCGAGTCGACCGAGGCGGAACCGCTCGCCCTCGATCACGCTCACGGCCACGTCCACCACCTGCGAGCCGTCGGGACGGGCTTGGAGCTGCTGTGAGGTGTAGGCGTAGATGTAGCCGCGCGAGTGGTAAAGGTTGCGCACGGCCTCGTTGCCTTGCTCGATCTTGCCGTGGTTGTAGACCTTTCCCGGCTTGCTCTCGTACAGCTTCATGAGCGGCTCAGGCTTGAAAACCGTCAGACCCTCGAGCCTCAGGGCTCCCATGCGGAACTGCTGCCCCTCCTGGACGGGGATGGTGACGACCATCCTGAACTTCTTCTCCTTTTGCGTTCTTCCTTTGGGGTTGCGGGCCTCCAAATCGACCCGCGGCTCCCCGACGATGATGTCCTTATAGCCGTGGTTCATGTACAGCTTCTTGAGGTTCTCCGAGTCCTCGCCCCACGACTCCCGGCTCCAGATCAGCTTCTTGCCAAAAGGGCGGATGAGCGAACGAGCTTTGAGCTTCTTCATGGCGCGGTGTAGCCGCCAATTCGAGAACACGCTCGCTCCTTCGTAACGGATGCGACCGATACGCACCTTCGCCCCTTCGTCGATTCGGAAGGTCACTCTTTTCTGGTTGGGACCAGCATCGCTCACGACGGGGTCGACGATCGCACTCGCATAGCCGTCCTTGGCGTAGGCCTCCCCAATTGCCTGGCGATAGCGCTGGATCTCGGACGTCCGCAACGGGACGTTACGTTTGATCACGATCCCGGCGGTGTCCAGCTTCTCCTTGATTGAGCTGGTCGAGAGCTTCTTGTTGCCTTCGAAGACCCACTCCGTGACCCGTGGGCGTTCACGCACGCTGACAATGAGCTTGATCTTGCCCGGCTCCACGGTCTCTGCCTCGATCCGCAGGTCTTCTACCAGCCCGGAATCCCAGAGCTTGCGGAAGCCTTTTGCAACTTGCTCCGGGTCGTAGAGGTCGCCCTCCCCGACCCCGAGGTAGTACTCGATCGTATCGGTGTTGAGGCTCACACCACCGATCACCTCGACGGCAACCAGCTCGGCACCGTCTCCCTGTGCACCCAGCGGCAGAACACCGGCGAGCAGCACCACGCCAAGCAGGAGCTTTCGCGCCTTCACGCCCCTTCCCGTCACCACGCGCACTCCGCGCCTCATGCCACCTCCAACCCCTCTCCGGAGAGTCGCAAGGTGCGGTGGCAGCGCGCTGCCAACCGCCCGTTGTGGGTCACGATAACACTGCTCAAACCCCGTTCCAAATGAAGGTTACACAGCAGCTCGAAGACCGCCTCGGCGGTCGCCGAATCGAGGTTCCCGGTCGGCTCGTCGGCCAGCAGCAGCCAGGGATCCGCGATCAGCGCGCGGGCGATGGCGCCGCGCTGTTGCTCGCCGCCCGAGAGCTGGTCCGGAAAGTGCTCTCGACGGTGCTCGAGCCCGACCACCGCGAGCAGGTCCCGGGCTCGCGCCATCGCTTCACGCCGGCTAGCCCCACCGATCAGCAGCGGCATCGCCACGTTTTCCGTCAGCGTGAACTCGGCGAGCAAGCCGTGGAACTGGAAAACGAAGCCAATCCTCCGGTTACGCCAGCTCGCCCGCTCGACGGGCGACATGGCTCCGGCATCCTGGCCAAACAGCTCGATCTTTCCCGCCTCCGGCTGGTCGAGCAGGCCCAGCAGGTGGAGGAAGGTGCTCTTGCCGACGCCCGAGGGGCCGACCAAGGCCAGCATCTCACCCTGCTTCAACGCCAAGTCGACTCCACGCAGGACCTCGACCCGGCGCTCGTCGTTGCCGTAGCCTTTGCGGACCCCACAGACGCGCACCGCCAGGACTGCCGGTACAGCCACCGGCTCATTCATAGCGGAGGCCCTCCACGACATCGCCCCGCGCCGCTGCCAGGGCGGGGGGAAGCGAGGCCGCGACCGCCGCCACGAGAGAGACACCCAAGACCACCACCGCGGCCCCGGGTGTTACGCGGAACGGCACGTGGGAGACGATGAATATCCCCGCCGGCAGCGGCAGGGCGTGGGTCGCGTCGAGCACCCAGGCGGCAACGGCACCGACGGCCGTTCCCACCACACCGCCGGCCGCGCCAACCACGAGGCCGATCAGAACGAAAAGCCGACGCAGGCTGCCCGACTCTAACCCCATGGCCTGCAGAAGGGCTCCATCGAGACGCTTTTCCGCCGCCAACAGCGTCAGGTTACACAGGAGGTTGAGAGCGGCAACCGCCATGATGAGGGCGACGCCGAAGCCGATCATCACGCGCTCCAACTGAAGCGCCGCGAGAAGAGGGCGGTTGAGGTCCCGAAACGACACCACCTCGACACCATCGGGCACGTCTGCATGCACACGCGATGCCACATCCCACGCCAGCATCGGATCGGACGAACGCACCTCCACCACGCGCGGCCCGACCTGGCCGAGCAAGGCCGTCCCGAGCTGCGGTCCGACCCTGATGATCGCCCGGTCCTCGCCTGGACGCAGAGCCGTCACCGCACCGATCTCGACCCGACTCCGCAGCGGCAGCGGACCCAGCGGCGTGAGCACGAGGTGGGGGCTGGCCACCGCCATCCAGGTCCCGGCACCGACCCCCAGACGTGCCGCCAGGACGCGGTTGACCTCGACTCGCGTCAGGGAGTCGACGACCTCCAGCTCCGCAGGAGTGGCCTCGCCGGGCACCGTGCACCACACCGAGCCGCCGGCCAGAGCACGAAACTCGAGCTCGGGGTGACGGGCACGGAGCCGAGCCAACCAGTCACCCGTCGGCAGGGTGCTGCCGTGGCGCGGCCTAAGCATGGCGTGCACACCGCGTTCGCTGAGCTGAACACGGATCGTGTGCTGGAAGCCCTCGAGCAGCGCGAGCGTGAGAACGAGCGCGGCGGCACCGAGGGCCATGGCGCCGAAGCTGATGCTGCTCACGGCAGCAACGTGGGTCCGCCGGCGCAACCCTCCGAGATAGCGCCCCACCAACAGAAGGAGGACGCGCACTCTCACCCGTCTTTCGGGCGCAGGAGCGGGAAGAGGATGACGTCCCGAATCGAGCGCGAGCCCGTCAGAAGCATCACCAGCCGGTCGATACCGATGCCCTCCCCGGCCGTGGGCGGCATGCCGTGCTCCAGTGCCAGGACGTAGTCCTCGTCGACGACGCCACCGGTGACCCGCACTTGCTCCTCGAAACGGCGCCGCTGGTCGTCCGGGTCGTTGAGCTCGGAGAAGGCGTTCGCGAGCTCCATGCCACCGACGTAGAGCTCGAAGCGCTCGGTGAGCGAGGGGTCTTCCGGCTTACGCTTGGCGAGAGGCGAGATGTCGGCCGGAAAGTCGGTGATGAAGGTGGGATCAACCAACCTATTCTCTGCGGTAGCCTCGAACAGCTCGGCCAGGAGCTTGCCCGACGACAGCCGCTCGACATCGCCGATGCCAAAACGGCGCGCTGCGTTCTCGAGAGCCGGCCGATCGGCGAGGTCTTGCGGTCCGAGGTCCGAGAACGTCAGCACGGCCTCACGCATGCCCAACCGCTTCCACGGACGTTCGAGGCTGATGCGCTGCTCTCCCCACGGGAGCACCTCGGTGCCCACAACCCGGGCCGCGACCTGGCAGAGCATCTCCTGGGTGAGATCCATGAGGTCGGAGAAGTCGGCGTACGCCCAGTAGAACTCCAACATCGTGAACTCGGGGTTGTGCTGGGTGGAGATCCCTTCGTTGCGGAAGTTGCGGTTGATCTCGAACACCCGTTCGAACCCTCCGACCACGAGTCGCTTGAGGTAGAGCTCAGGGGCGATGCGAAGGTAGAGGTCGAGGTCGAGCGTGTTGTGGTGGGTGATGAAGGGACGAGCCGTCGCACCGCCGGGGATCGGCTGCATCATCGGCGTCTCGACCTCGATGAACCCTCGTTCTTCGAGGAAGCTGCGTATCTCGCGCACGGTCGCCGCGCGCGCCGCGAAGACACGGCGGGACTCGGGGTTCGTCGCGAGATCCAGATAGCGCTGGCGGGCTCTTTGCTCGCGGTCCTGCAGCCCGTGCCACTTCTCCGGCCAGGGTGCCAGCGCTTTGGCCAGCACCGTGACGCGCTCGGCCCTCACCGTGAGCTCGTGGGTCCGGGTGCGGAAGAGCGTACCCTCGACCCCCCAGAAGTCACCGAGGTCGAGGGTTCCGAGCAGCGCGAACGCCTCCTCTCCGAGGGTGTCACGCCGGAGATGGACCTGGAGCCTCCCGTCGCCGTCCGAGAGGTCAATGAAAGCGGCCTTGCCGTGGCCCCGCACCGCGGTGACCCGCCCGCCGACCCGGACCCAGACCGGGGTCGCCTCCAGTGACGGACCATCCAGCTCGGCGTGGCGCGCGACCAGCTCGCTCACCCTCCCGTCGACCCGGAACCGGGCTGGAAAGGGGTCGACCCCCCGCTGCCGAAGGGCCTCCAGCTTGGCGCGCCGATTGGCTCGCAGCAGCTCACCTGCCTCCACGATCCCTCCGCGTGGCTTGCGGCCTGGGCCGAAGCGGCGCATTCTACCACCCGACCCTGCGTTCTCGGGCTCGCCCGTGCCGCCCAATGTGCCGTGGTCCGGTCTCGGGCCAACAAGGCAGTGAGCTGCGCCGTGTCAGGTCAGCGGGAGCGGTGGGTTGGAGGCGTCGGCGGTCCGGCGCCGACGGCGTCGGCGACGCTTCTTGGCGGCTTTGCCGCCCGCCTCGGTATCGCCAGGCGGGGGGGCGGTGGTAGATGGCGCTGCCTCGGGGGGGTCTGGCGCCGCCTCGGTCGCGGCGACGGGCCGGGGCCGGACGGAGCGTTCGCGACGTCGCTCACGCCGGGGCTCGTCCGCCCTCGGGCGCGGTTTGACTGGGAGAAACAGTGCATCGTCGGCGTGCGCGACCGGGATCTCGAACCCCAACAGCTTCTCGATCGCCGGCAGGGAGTACACGAAGTTTTCACACGCAAGGGAGATCGCCTTGCCCTCGTGACCAACGCGGGCGGTACGACCGACCCTGTGCACGTAGTCCTCGGGGTCGAACGGCAGATCGTAGTTGATGACGTGAGTCACACCCTCGATGTGCAGCCCCCGGGATGCCACATCGGTGGCCACGAGCAGCGGCAGCCTGCCCTCCTTGAAATCCTGCAGCACCCGCAGCCGGCTGCGTTGGATCACCGAGCCGGTGAGCCCCCGCGCAACGTAGCCGTGGCGCTCGAGCCGCTCGACCAGCCGCCGTGCCTCCTCACGGGTGTTGACGAACAGCATGGTGCGCGCGCACCCCTCGCTGGCGAGCAGCCCCAGGAGCAGGGAGAACTTCTCGTGGCTGCCGACGTGGTACAGGCGCTGCTCGAGGCGATCGGGCGTGATCTCCTCGGGGTTGACCACGACCTCCGCCGGATCCCGCATCTCGCTGTACCCCAGCGACAGCACCCGATTCGAGAGCGTGGCAGTGAAAAACAGCGTCTGCCGCCGGCCAGGCGGTGGCAGGCGCCGGGTGATCCGCCGCAGGTCGTCGATAAACCCCATGTCGAACATGCGGTCCGCCTCGTCGATGACGAACACCTGCACGTGCCGGAGCGACGTGATCCCCTGCTCGAGGTAGTCGATGAGGCGGCCAGGGGTGCCCACCAGCACGTCGACGCCGGCCCGCAGCTCCTCCCGTTGCGCCCGATAGTCCATGCCGCCGAACACGGCCTCGGTGCGCAAGCCGACGTGGGCGCCCAGCTTTTCGGCGTCGGCGGCCACCTGGACCACGAGCTCGCGCGTCGGGGCAACGATGAGCGCGCGTGGCTGCGGTGGGTCGGGTCGCGGCCCCGCGAGCAGACGGGTGAAGATCGTGATCAGGTAGGCCGCAGTCTTGCCGGTGCCGGTCTGTGCCTGGGCCGCCACGTCGCGCCCGGCGAGGGTGAGCGGCAGCACGTCGGCCTGCACGAGCGTGCAGCGCGAGAACCCCGCGTCGCAAAGGCCGGCCCGTACCGGACCCGGTAGGTCGAACTCGTCGAAGGTGTGCTGGGAGAAGAGGGTCGATGGAGTGTCCACGCGGGGAGTATAGACCTCGTGACCCATGAGCCGCGGCTGGCAGCGAAGACCGCGAAACAGTTTCGGTGTCACCTCCCGGGCGACCTACCGCGCCTTGCCTCTGGCCATTCCTTTCCTCGCCGGCGGGTCGGGACCGGCCCTGGGTGGTACGATACGCGTTGCGAAGCCGGCTCCCCTAAAGGGCGAGTCGCCTTCGCCGACGCGGCGGGGGCGAAGCTGTCCGGAGCCAGCCCGTCCGCTGTCCGGGGAAAGGACGCATCCAGGTGTCCACGCACGAGATCCAGCGACAGCACGCGATTTTGCGCTGCCGCGAGCGGGGAGTCGTCATCCCGACGCTGAGCCAGCCACGCGACCCTTCGCGGGTACCGGAGGCGAACGGATCGGTCCTTACGGGCGTCGACCTTAAGACCCAACTCCCCGCGAGGGACCGGCAGATCGAGGCGTTCGACCGGGAGACGGGGGTCCGGGAAGGGGTACAGGCATGAGTAAAGGCATGGGCGCAGAGGCGGTTGCGGCCGCCCAGCGGTACCAGGCGGACATGGTGCGTTTCCTACGGGAGCTGATTGCCATTCCGGCTCCTTCGGGCCAGGAACAGGCGCGCTGTGAGCGTGTCAAGGCCGAGTACGAGCGGCTCGGATTCGATCGTGTCTTTTTCGATGGTCTGGGCTCGGTCGTGGCGATTCTTGGCCAGGGACCGTTCACCGTCATGCTGGATGGTCACGTCGACTGTGTGGGGGTGGGCGACCCAGCCTCGTGGCCGTTCGACCCATTCGTCGGCAAGCTCGAGGACGGCAAGATCTGGGGGAGGGGAGCCGTGGACGAGCTGCCGGGCATCGTCTGCGCCGCGTATGGTGTCAAGCTCTTGGCCGAACGCGGCTGGCCCCCGGGTCTGCGCGTGGTGCTCGTCGCCTCGGTGCTCGAGGAGGACTGTGATGGGCTTCCGCTCATGCACCTCATCGGCCGCGAAGGGGTGCGGCCCGACGTCGTGGTGCTGGGCGAGCCGACCAACCTCGACGTGTATCGCGGCCATCGTGGCCGCATGTCGATCGAGATCATCACCCGCGGCGTGTCGGCCCACGGCGCCCACTGCGAGCGGGGGGTGAACGCGGTGTACAAGATGGCGCCGATCATCGCCGAGATCGAGGCCCTCAACGACCGCCTCGCGAGCGACGACTTCCTCGGCAAGGGCACCATCACCGCGTCGTGGATCGACTGCACCTCACCGTCTTTCAACGCCGTGCCCGACCGTGCCCGCATCGTCCTCGACCGTCGGCTCACCACCGGTGAAACACCCGAGCTGGCGCTGGCCGAGCTTCGTGCCCTGCCGAGCCTGGGCGACGCCGAGGTGCGGGTGCTGGGGTGGGAAGGCCGGGCGTGGACCGGCCTGGGGATCGAGCAGGAGCAGGTGTTTCCGACCTGGGTGTTGGCCGAGGAGCACTACCTGGTACAGGGGACGGTGGCCGCCGCGACCGAGGTGCTGGGTCGCCGTCCGGCGATCGGGCGCTGGGTGTTTTCAACCAACGGTACGGCGTCGATGGGGCGGCTCGGCATCCCGACCGTGGGCTTCGCCCCCGGCCGCGAAGAGCTCGCCCACTCGACCGGCGAGTGGGTGGCGGTCGACGATCTCGTCACCGCTGCGGCCGCGTACTCGCTGATCCCGGAGCGGGTCCTCCAAGCTCGCACCCAAGCTCACGACCAGCAACGGCGGACTTCGTCTCACCGATGAGGAGAACGGCAATGCAAACCAAGCTGAAGGGCAAGCACTTCATCACCACTCAAGAGTGGACCACCGACGAGCTCGAGACCGTCTTCGCGCTGGCGCGCGAGCTCAAACTCGCCAAGGCGACCGGAAAGCCGATGCGGCTGCTCGAGGACAAGACGCTGTACATGATCTTCTTCGACTCCTCGACCCGCACCCGCAACTCCTTCGAGACCGGGATCACGCAGCTCGGCGGCCACGGGATCTTCCTCTCCCCCGACAAGATGCAGATCAGCCACGGAGAGAACGCCAAGGACACGGCCTCGGTGCTGTCGCGGTACGGCGACGCCATCGCCATCCGCCACTGTGCGTTCCGCGAGGGCAACCCGTACCTGCGCGAGGTCGCGCGTTGGGCATCGGTGCCGGTGCTCAACATGCAGTGCGACGTCTACCACCCGTGCCAGATCCTGGCCGACTACATGACGATCCGCGAGAAGTTCGGCACCGACACACGAGGCCTGAAGATCGGCGTGGCGTGGACCTCGGCCCCCAACTACATCCGGCCGCTCTCGGTGCCGCAGAGCCTCATCCTGATGATGCCGCGCTTCGGCCTCGACGTGACGCTCGCCTACCCGCCGGAGTTCCGCCTCATGCCGGAGATCGAGGAGCAGGCGCGGCAGAACGCTGCCCAGGCCGGCGTCCGCTTCGAGATCGCCCACGACTTCGACGCGGCGTTCCGTGACGCCGACATCGTCATCCCCAAGTCGTGGGGCCCGCTCATGCACACCACCGACAAGCAGGAAGGGCTGGCGCTGATCGAGAAGTACCCGACCTGGCGCTGCGAACAAAAGCACATGGCGCTCGGGAAGAAGCGCTGCATCTACATGCACCCGCTTCCCGCCGACCGGGGGCGTGAGGTCACCGACGAAGTCATCGACGGGCCGCAGTCGGTGGTCTACGACCAGGCCGAGAACCGGCTCCACGTGCAAAAGGCGCTCATGGCGCTGACGATGTAGGTGTCGTGCCGGTGGACAGCTACGACCAGGCGTTCGAGCTGTCGCTCGCCGCCTCGGTGCGCTTCGGCTGGCACCACCGCAACACCGCCCGAAACCCGTTCACCTTCGAGGGCAAGAAGTCCGTGGCGCTCGCCATCGCTGCCGACTCGCTCGGGGTGGGGGCGGCGCGCAACACGCTACTGGCGCTCAGGGAGGAGCGGGACAGTGGGGGCGCCGGTGTGCTCGTCTCCGACGAGGCGATCCTCGACGCCATCGGACGGCTCGCCCGCTCGACCGGAGTTGTCGACGAGCCCGCCGCGGCGGCGGCGCGACCGTCCACCCAGGTTGGGCTCAGCCTTCGGCCTTCAAGCGCTTCACCTCGGCGGTGAGCGCCGGCAGCACCTGGAGGGCGTCGCCAACGATACCGTAGTCCGCCGCCTTGAAGATCGGCGCCTCGGGGTCCTTGTTGATGGCGACGATGATCTTCGACGAGGACATGCCGGCCAGATGTTGAATGGCGCCGGAGATGCCGCACGCCAGGTAGAGCGTCGGGGAGACGACCTTGCCGGTTTGTCCGACCTGGTAGGCGTGGTCGATCCACCCCGCGTCGACGATGGCCCGCGAGGCGCCCACCGCGGCCCCCATGGCGTGAGCGAGGTCGCGCACCAGCGCCAGGTTCTCGGGCGCCTTCATGCCCCGCCCGCCGGAGACCACGATGTCCGCTTCCGCCACGTCGAGCTCGCCGCTCTCTTTCGCCACCACCTCGCGGACCACGGCCCGCACCGCCACCTCGGGTACGGAAAGTGGCTCCACCGTACCCGCGGCGGCGATCGGCTCGACCGCGAAGACGTTGGGGCGGAGCGTCACGACCACCGGCGACGATGAGCCTCCGTCGACCGTGGCGAGGGCCTTGCCCGAGTACACGGGGCGCACCGCCACCACGGCGTCCTCCTCCAGCCACACCTTGACCACGTCGGCCAGGCAGTCGACGCCGAGCCTCGCGGCCAGGCGACCCGCAAGGTCGCGGCCGACCGTCGTCGCCGACATGAACACCGCCTGCGGCACAACCAACGCCGCCGCTGCCTGGATCGCCGCCGCGTACGCTTCCGGTGTGTAGCGGGCGAACCGCAGCTCGTCGGCCACCAGGACCCGACTGGCGCCGTAGCCACCGAGACTCGGCGCTAGCCCGCTGACACCGTGCCCCACCAGCACCGCCGTGACCGCTGCACCAGTCGGCGCCGTGAGGCGGGCCGCCTGGGAGAGGGCCTGCAGTGAGGCGCGCCGGATGGTCCCGTCCCGCTGCTCGATCACACAGAGAATGCCTGCCATGCGCTCCTCCTAGATGACCTTGGCCTGCTCGCGCAGCAGCCGCGCGAGCTCACGAGCCGCGGCGGCCGGGTCGGTCTCGCCGTTGAGGATCATGCCGCCGCCTTTTGCGGGAGGCAGCGCGAGCGAGCGCCACCGGCAGCCGGCACCAGCGAGGGCGGCCTCGTCGAGACCGAGATCAGCGACCGACATGGTCTGAATCGCCGCTTTCTTGGACGCCATGATGCCCTTGAGCGACGGGTATCGCGGCTCGTTCAGGCCCTTCTGGGCCGTCAGCACGCACGGCAGCGGTGCTTCAATGACCTCCATCCCACCGTCGACCTCACGGTGGGCCACGACCTTGCCGCCGCCGAACTCGGCCTTGAGCACCCCCGACACGTGCGGCAGATCGCACAGCTCTGCAACCATCGCGCCGACCAGCGAGTTGTCGCTGCCCACGCCCTTGACGCCGGCCCACACGAGGTCGAACCCGCCCAGCTTCCGGATGGCCGCCGCCAGCACCCGGGCGATGGCGAGCGCGTTGCCGAAGGTCGTCTCGCCGCCCGTGACCTGCACGGCCGCGTCGGCACCGCGGGCGAGACCGTCGCGCAACGTCGCCTGCACCCGGTCGGGGCCGTAGCTGATCACGGTGACGTGCCCGGACCCCGCCTCTTTGATCCGCACCGCCTCTTCCAGGGCGAACTCGTCATACGGCGAGATGACCCACTTGATGCCGGCTTCGTCGATACGATTGCCCGCCGCACCCAGCTTGATCACCGAGGCGGTATCAGGTACGCAGGCCAGCAGCACACAGCTTCTCATGGCTCGAACCTCCTTGAGGTCAGCTTCACCTCTCACCCACCCAGTTGCGAGTCGTGAGTCTTCCCCGCCACCCCTTGCCCACCCCTCTCCCAACCCGGCAGAGCGCCTGCAGACACGCACCTACCGCAGCCGGGCTGCGGCGGGCGGAAAGGCGCTCCGGCAGATCACTCAGCGCAGCTTGCCCAGAATCAGGCAGGCGTTGGTGCCGCCAAACCCAAACGAGTTCGTCATCGCAACCCGTACCGGACGTGACCTGGCCACGTGCGGTGTGTAGTCGAGGTCACACCCCTCCCCCGGGCAGTCCAGGTTGAGGGTCGGCGGGATCAGGTCGCGGGCCACGGCGAGCGCCGTGATCCCGGCTTCCAGACCCCCCGCCGCACCCAGGAGATGCCCGGTCGAGGACTTCGTCGACGACACCGCAACACGGTAGGCGTGCTCGCCGAATACCCGCTTGATAGCCAGCGTCTCGAGGCGGTCGTTGAGCGGCGTCGAGGTGCCGTGGGCGTTGATGTAGTCAACATCCTCCGGCCGCAGGCCGGCATCCTTCAGCGCCATTGCCATCACCCGCGCGGGGCCATCGCCATCCTCGGCCGGTGCGGTGATGTGGAAAGCGTCGCCGGTCATGCCGATCCCCAGGACCTCACAAATGATCGGGGCGCCGCGGCGGGTGGCCGATTCGAGCTCCTCGAGAAAGAGCACGCCCGCACCTTCGCCGATCACGAACCCATCACGATCCTTGTCCCACGGCCGGGAGGCCCGCTCGGGCTCCTCGTTGCGGGTGGACAGCGCCTTCATGTTCGCAAACCCGGCGACGGCAAGCGGCGAGATCACGGCTTCGGTCCCGCCCGCCAGCGCCGCATCGCAGTACCCGTGCTTGATGTACAGACACGCGTCCGCGATCGCGTGGGCGCCGGTCGAGCAGGCAGTACAGGTGGCGCTGTTGGGCCCCTTGGCTCCGGTGCGGATGGCCACCAGCCCCGACGGCATGTTGACGATGCTGCCGGGGATGAAGAACGGCGAGACGCGTCGCGGGCCCTTGTGGACCAGATCGAGGTGGTTCTCGCAGATGCTGGGAAGGCCGCCGATACCCGAGCCGATCACCACCGCGACGCGTTCCGCGTTGTCGGCCGACACGACGTAGCCGGCCGCCGTCAGCGCCAGCTCGGAGGCGGCCACGGCGTAGTGCACGAACGTGTCGTACTTGCGGGCCTCCTTGGGCTCGAGGAACCGCTCGGTCGGAAACTCCTTGACCTCGGCGGCGATGCGAGCCGAGAAGCCGGTCGTGTCGAAGCGCGTGATGGGGCCGATCCCGCCTCGACCGGCGACCAAAGCCTCCCACGTTGCCTCGGTACCGACCGCGAGCGGCGACACCAGGCCGATGCCGGTGACTACGACCCGGCGCGCCATCACGACTCCTTCACGTGCTCCTTGAGATAGGTGACGGCCTCACCCACGGAGCGGATCTTCTCCGCCTCTTCGTCCGGAATCTCCACTCCGAACTCCTCCTCGAACGCCATCACCAGCTCGACCGTATCCAGCGAGTCGGCACCCAGATCCTCGACGAACGAGGCCTCGAGCTTCACCTTCTCGGACTCGACTCCGAGCTGCTGTACGATGATGTCCTTAACCTTTTGTTCAATATTCATTTGCGTCGTCTCCTTCGTTGCCTGAGCCTTCATTAGGCCGGCGAGTTCTACCACAGGCCCGCGCACCTTGCAAGCGGGACGCCCGCGCGCCCGTCACTGCGAGAGGTCATCCGGCCCTTCTGCCCGCCTCGCGGCGGTGCCAGAGAGGCACTTCGCCCCACCCTGCATCCCCCATGCCCGAGCACAGGTTGGCATACCTCTTGCTTGTACATCGGCCGCGGTACGGGTCAACGGCCACGACCCCGAACGCACGCATCCAACCTCCTTCTTCTTCCTGGCGGGGACCCCCCGCCACTTTTTTCATCGCTCGCAAGGCGGCACAAAAGCCCACGGTTTCGGTGCCGGCGAAGATCGGAAGCGCGCGATCCGGAGCCGGTCAACGAATGGCGAGCTCCCGCAGGTGGTACAGGAGGGTCTGGCGCGAGATGCCGGCGCGCCGTGCCGCCTGCGAGCGGTTCCCTCCGCAGATCTCGAGCAACAGAAGGAAGTACTCGCGCCTGAACAGGCAGAGCGCCTCGTTGTAGGGCTGCAACGAGCGGGGGCTGGTAGCGGATTGGGGCACGAGCTCCGGGAACCGATCCGGGCCCAGCACCTCCCCGGGCCGGGCGGCGGCGACGGCGCGCGCGATTGCCGACTCGAGCTCCCGTACGTTACCTGGCCAGGCTCCGGCGCGCAGCACACCGACCGAGTCTGGAGCCAGGCGCACCCCCAAGCGTCCGAAGGTGGCGGCACAGCGCTGCACGAAGGAGCGAGCGAGCTCCTCGATGTCGTCCGGCCGTTCGCGTAGCGGCGGCATGCGGATGACCCCGACCGAAAGACGGTAGAAAAGGTCGGGCCGGAATGTGCCCGCCGCCACCGCACCGGCCAGGTCACGGTTGGTCGCGGCCACGAACCTGACGTCCACGGTGCGCGTGCGCGTGGCGCCCAGCCGCCGAGCCTCGCGCTCCTGCAGGAGTCGCAGCAGCTTGCCTTGGAGCTCGAGCGGAAGCTCGCCCACCTCGTCCAGAAACAGCGTCCCGCCCTCCGCCTCCTCCACCAGCCCCGGCCGGTCGCGGTCCGCCCCCGTGTAGGCACCGCGCACCGACCCGAAAAGCTCTACCTCGAGCAGCGATGCCGGGATACCGGCGCAGTTGATCGGCACGAACGCTCCTGGGCGCTGGCTTTGACGGTGCAGCTCCCGGGCACACAGCTCCTTGCCCGTTCCCGGCTCTCCGAGGACCAGCACCACCACCGGCAGCGGCGCCCACTGCGAGATCTCCTCGCGCACCCGGGCCATCGCCGGGGAGACCCCCAGCAGCCCGCCGCCGGCCAGCGCTCTGGCGTTCTCGGGTCGGGCCCGCTGCTCCTCCACCTGGCGAGCCAGCAGGCGCAACGTCGCGAGCTCGGTTCCGGAGAGCGGTGCCCGGCTTCCCACTCGCACCGTTCCAACGGTCACTTCCTCGCTCTGGCCAGTTGGCGTGCCGAACATCGCCAGCACCTCGTCGCCGTCCCGCACAACCAGCCAAGGCAGCCCCAAGGCAGCATTCACCGCCGCGATCCTGTGCGGCGCCAGAACGTCGGTTCCTGCCCCCAAAAGCCCGTCCAGCGCCGTCACGAGCGTCGCTGGATCCACTCCCCGCAGGCGCCGCAACTGCTGGGCCCAACCGTCGAGGCTCCCGGTCGCCAGAGCCGCTTCGACGCGGCCCCAAAACGCACCCCAAGATTGCTCCGGCTCCACCCCAATCCGCCCGGCCACCGCCAGCGCCCGCACCATACCCACCGCTGCCGCCAACGGCACCCGCTCCAGCTCCGCTGCCACCCGGGCCCGCACCAGCTCGTCATCACCGACCCACCACGCTCGGACGACTTGGGCGCTCAGTGCGAGCCCCCAGCGGGAGGGCGCGGGCCGGACGGGCAACTCGCCGCGAGTGGCGGCCAGCAAGGCTGCGACCCCCGCTTGCTCGTCCTCGTCGCAGTCGGCTCCGGCCCGGGCTGCGGCCTCGAGCTCGCCCGCAGCGAGCGCCAGGTTGACACGCAACCTCGCCAGTGCTTGCCTCGCCACCAGGTGGTCGGGAAGGTGCTCGGCAACGGCTTCAGCCAGGGTCGGCAGACGCGCCGCCACGGCCGCTGTGTCGCCGCGCGCCAGCGCACAGCGGGCGAGCTCGAGCTCGCCGAGCCAGAAAGCTGCGTCCTCCTTGCCGCCCCTGAGCTCACGGCTGGCGGCGATGAGGGCCTCGGCAGCCCTCCAGTCGAGGCGGTCACAGGCCAATACGGCCCGGTTGTGCCGGGTGACGGTGAGCGCCATCTTCGACCCGCAGCGCTCGAGCAACCGCTCCGCAAGCAGCAGGTGGCGCTCGGCAGCGCCCCGCCGCTCGAGTAGGATGGCAACGCACCCGAGGTCGAGGTGGATCTCACCCACCAGCCTCTGGTCTTCCCCCCGAACCGCCCGCAACGCCGCACGGAACGCGGTGCCGGCTGCATGAAGGTGGTCAGCCTCGTAGTACGCCAGCCCGAGCAGGTGGAGATACCGGGCCCGAAGGTCGCCCGTCCAGCGCCCCCGGCACCTGCGACCCACGCGATGCAAGGCCGCTACCCCGTCGAGCGACGCGAGATCGAGCTCAACCTCGAGATCACCGGTTCGAGCGAGCACCTCTTCCAGCAGCCTCCGAGCCTCCGGCCGATCGCCTCGGTGGCGGGCCAGCGCGGCACGGTTTCGCAAGGTGCGCACGGCGACTCGAGGTGGCAGCGCCGACTCAGGGGCGAGCGCCAGCGCCACTCTCGCCTCGTCGGGCAAGCCTGCCGCCGCCGCCCACCATGCCCGCAGTGCCTGCCAGATGGCGCTGCGCGCCGTGACCTCGACGCCGTCCAGGAACCGTTCGGCCGCTGTCAACTGCCCGCTGTACAGCGCCGCCTCGGCCGCCACCAGTGCCAGCTCCCCAACCCCAGCCGCGGCTCCCGCCACCTCCAGTACCTCCGCAGCCTGCCCTCGCTCCAGACGCTCCTCGCACCAGGTTCGTGCCAGGCTGTCCCCGCGGCCGGTGAGCGCCCAGGCGAGCACGTGAGCTCCCGAATCCGTTGGCAGCTCGGCTACCAGACGCTCCATGCGCGCGGGATCGGCATCGTGCGTCGGCGGTTGGGTGTGCCACCGGCCACCTCGCCGTACCGCGAGCCCCAGGCGCTCGAGCTCCGCAAGGCCGGTGCCCGCCGGTCCGACCAGGTATCCCAGCTCCACCTCGGAAAGCCCCCCCGGGCAGCTACCGAGCCAATGGAGAATGCGCCGGGCAAGCGGGGAGGCCAACGTGACGCGACCGGCAGGCGCGACCGGCGGGGAGGGGAGGTCGCCGAACCCGCGGGCAGCACCGGCAGCGAGAAGGTGGCGTGCTGCACCAAGGCGCCTCCCGCTGCCATGCAGGGCCGCCTCGGTGTGAGCCAGACCCCGCTCCCATCTCGGTGCCAGTACCCAGACTGCGTCCGGCCCCGCATCCAACCCCCACACCCGGGCCGAGGGCAGCGGCAAGAGCGTCAGCACGACGGCGTCGCGCCCGTCGGCCGCCGCACGAGCCTGGAAACGGACGACGTCGTCCTCGTCCAGCTCGCCCACCGCCACCGCTATCTCCGGCGCCGTATGGGCGAGGGCTGCGGCAACCCTCCTGGCTGCGCCTTCATCCTCCGCCCACCACACCCCTGCACCCACCGCCTCCATCCGGCACGCCCACAGTGCCCTCCCCGGACCTTCCGGGTGGGCCAGCGCCGCCTCCCGATGGCCAGCCAACAGGACCTCGAGGCAGGCGGACGCCACCTCCCACGGAGGCTCACGCCGTGCGACCTTCGCGAGCGCTGGCTGGAGCTCCGGTACGAGGCCGCCGAGCAGGGGCCAGAGCGCGCCGACCAAGGTGGTCCAACCTGCCGGGAGGATGCGCTGCACCCGCCGCTCCAGCCCCGCCGCGTCGAGCCGCCAGCGCGGCAGCGCCGAGAGGCTGACGGCGATCCCGGCCCGAGAGCGGGCGACTCGGGCAGACCGGAGCAAACGCCGCGAGGGGAAAAAGCCCTGCTCGAGGACGAAGGTGGCAGCCGCAAGGAGCTGTACGGCGATCGCCAGCCGCTGGCTCTTCGGCCAGCGCGCCACCTGCGGGTCGCCAACCCTCGGCGTCGGGTCGTCGCCAGCCTCCCCAACGCCGGCGAGGAACGCGGACTCCCAGGCCAGGAGGGAGGCTCTCTCGGCGGAGAGCCCCACGCCGGGCGTCACCTCGGCTCCAGCAACCCGTCCCACGCGCTCCAAAAGGTGGGCCACGACTTGCCGACGCACCCCGGAGACGCGAGGCGCAGACCGGGAACCATGCAGCCTGCGACGGCCAGAGCCATCGCCAGCCGGTGATCCCCGACCGGGTCGAGGGGGTGGTGGGGCGCGACCAGCTGGCCACCTCCGGGCGCCGACAGCTCGTCGCCAACCAGGCTCAGCTTCGCTCCCATCTCGCCCAAGAGCCGGCTCATCTCGGCCAGGCGATCGCTCTCCTTGTGCACCAGACCTCCCAGGCCGCGCAGGCGTCCACCCAGCTTGGCAACGGCGAGGACCAGCACCGGAAACAGATCGGGCGTATCCCGCAGGTCGGCCTCGAGGGGCCGGTTCGCCGGTCCTGCGAGGCGCACGCCCGCGCGGGAGACCACTGGTCGGCAGCCGACCGACACCAGCAAGTCGAGCAGCCTGGCGTCCCCTTGTGGGCTCGGATAGCACAACCCCGGCACCTCGATCTCCCCTCCCGCGAGCGCCACTGCGACGAGCGGGAACGCAGCCGCCGACCAATCGGCCTCCACCTCGTAGGTTGCCGGGCTGAACACCCCGGGAGCTACCCGCCACGTAAGGCCATCCGGCTGACACGTCACGGTGACCCCGAAATGCCGCAGGACCTCGACCGTGAGGTCGATGTACGGACGCGAAGGCGGCGACGCCGGAACGCGAACCTCGAGGCCAGCCGGCAGCCGCGGGGCCAGCATGAGCAGCGCCGAGACGAACTGGCTCGAAGCGGCGGCGTCGAGCTCGATGCTTCCCCCGACCAAAGGCTGCCCTTGGACCAGCAACGGCAACCGCTCCCCGGCGCCCGCCACCGCGGGCTCGACGCTGGCACCCAACCGCCGGAGTGCGTCGATGAGCGGCTTGACCGGTCGCTCCCGCAGGCGCAGCGAGCCGTCGACCCGAAACCTCCCGGGCAGCACGGCAAGCTGGGCCAGGAGCAACCGGAGACCGGTGCCGTTGTTGCCGAGCTCGAGCTCGGCCTGATCGACGGGGGCACGCCCGAAGGCGACCACCTCGTCGTCATCCCAGGTCATGGCGAACCCGGCGGCAAGCAAGGCCCGATACAGCAGCCGTGGGTCTTCGGCATCGAGCGGCCGCTTGACACACGCACCACGACCGGCATGCGCCGCCGCCACGAGTGCCCGCTGGGTGAGGCTCTTGGACGACGGCACGACGACTCGTCCGGTGACGCCGTTGGGTGCGTGGCGCAGCAGGCGCACCTCATCACTCATTCCCTGGCCGCCTCTCGCCGGGATTCTCCGCCACCCACCCACCCGGGGTCAAGGCAGGCAGAGAATCGGGCGTACACTGGTCCCATGCGCGGTGGCGCACTCCCCGTTGCCCGCCGTTCGGAGCTGGCGAGGCCTCACGGCCCGGACCGTCTGCGGTGCGTCGCCTGTGCCCACCGGTGTGCGCTCGCGCCGGGCGGCAGGGGAGTCTGTCTGATGCGCCAGCGGGACGGGGACGCCCTGCTGGTACCGTGGGGGTACACCGCCGGCATGGCGATCGACCCGATCGAAAAGAAACCGTTCTTCCACCTGTTGCCGGGCGCGCGAGCACTCTCCTTCGGGATGCTCGGCTGCAACTTCCACTGCTCGTTCTGCCAGAACTGGACCTCCTCCCAGGTCGCGCGCGACCCCCAGGCCGAGCCTCGCGCCCGGCTCGTGCGTCCGGACGAGCTCGTGGCCGCGGCTGTCAGCCACGGCTGCCACGTCATTACGTCGACCTACAACGAGCCACTCATCTCCGCCGAGTGGTCGTTCGATGTCTTCAGCCTCGCTCGCGAAGCGGGGCTCGTGACCTCTTTCGTCTCCAACGGCCACGCGACGACCGAGGTCTTGGAGTTCATCACCCCGGTCCTGGACGCCATGAAGGTCGATCTCAAAGCGTTCAACCCCGCCACCTACGCCGCGCTCGGAGGCTCGCTCGCCGCTGTGCAGGAGACAATTCGCGGCCTGTGGGCGCGCAACGTCTGGGTGGAGGTGGTGACGCTCGTCATCCCGGGCTTCAACGACAGCGACCAGGAGCTCGGGAGCATCGCCGCGTTCCTCGCCGAAATCTCGCCTGACATCCCGTGGCACGTGACCGCCTTCCACCCCGACTACGAGCTCACCGACCGGCCGCCGACACCGCCTGCGAGCCTCGTGCGGGCGGTCGAGCTGGGGCGCGCCCAGGGTCTCCGCTTCGTGTACGCGGGCAACCTTCCGGGCCGCACCGGCGACCTCGAGGACACCCGCTGCCCGGCCTGCGAGACCACCCTCGTCCGCCGTTTTGGCTTCGTGGTCAGGGAGAATCGCCTGACCCCCGATGGCCTGTGTCCGACCTGCGGCGTCCCGATCCCCGGCCGGTTCTCCCTCCGCAGCCGGGAACCGGCGACTCGAGACGGAGGTTAGGCGCACCGTCGCCGCATCACCAACCCCTCGCATCTCGGAGGCGGCTCGAAACGGGCGGAGTGGTACCATCCGCAGCTCGAAGATGGGCTCGATCCGCCTCGCCTCGTTGACCCTGGAAGGGTTCAAGTCGTTCGCCGGTCGGACCGAGCTGTCGTTCCCGGGCTCGATCATTGCCATCGTCGGACCCAACGGCACCGGGAAGTCGAACCTCGCCGATGCCATCGCGTGGGTACTCGGCGAGCAGTCGGCCCGGTTGCTCCGCTCGCAGTCGATGGCCGACGTGATCTTCGCCGGCTCACCGCGCCGCGCCGCGCTGGGCGGGGCGTCGGTGGCGCTCCACCTGGTGGCGGATGACGGCCGTTGGGAAGGAACGGGCCAGCAGCTCGTCATCTCCCGCCGTGTGCTGCGGGACGGGACCTCGGACTACCGCATCGGCGGGCGGCGTGTGCGGCTCAAAGATGTGCTCGATCAGCTCATGGATGCCGGGCTGGGAACCCGGGCGTACGCAATTATCGAGCAAGGGCGGATCGGGCAGGTGCTCTCCGTGCGTGCCTCCGAGCGGAGGACACTGTTCGAGGAGGCGGCGGGGATCACCAAGTTCCGTGCTCGGCGCCATGAGGCGGAGCTCAAGCTGGCCGAGACCAGGTCCAACCTCGTGCGGCTCACCGATGTCGCGAGCGAGGTGCGGCGCAGCCTCGAAGCGGCCCGACGTCAGGCGCGCCGGGCTGAGCGGCACGGTGAGCTACGTACCACGCTGAGTGGCGTGCAGGCGCAGCTTTTCGCGGCCCGAAAAGCGGCGGCCACGAAGCATCTCGAGCGCTGCCTGGAGGCGCTCACGACGGCCCAGATGGTCGACGCCCAGGCCGTCGCCGAGCTGGGAGGGCAGGAGGCCGCCCTGGCGACCCTACGAGCCGAGCTGGATGCCGGCCTCGAGCAGGTAGCGGCCGCCCGGCACGACGAGGCTGCGGCCAACGCTCGAGCGCAGCGCCGCGAGGCGGAGGCGGAGGCGGCCCGGCGCACGCACGCCGAGGCCCTGGCACGCCGAAACGCGGCGTTGCGGGAGGCAGAGGAGCTCGCCAGGGCACTCCACGATCGCGAGCGGTGCGAGGCCGCACTCGACGGTGCTGCATCGGCTGCCACGGCCACTGCTGAGAACGCCGAAGCGGAGGCGACCGCCGCCTCGGCATCTGCGCGCACGAGCGAGGAGGCCGCGCGGGAGGCAACCGCCCGGGCCGAGGAGGCCCGGCGGCAGCTCCTGGGCGCCGCCTCGGCCGCTAACGAGGCTCGCAACCGCGCCCACCGGCTGAGCGTCGAGATCGAGCAGGCACGCTACCAGCGTACCCGGCTTCAAGGCGAGCGGGAGCGGCTCCAGGTCTCCCTCAACCAGGCCGCAACGAGCGACGAGCAGGCGGTGATCCGGGTTGCCGAGTTGGGTGCCGAAGTGGTTGCCGCCGAGCAGGTACGTGGGAAGCTGCGCCACCGCCTAGAACGCGTCGCAGCCCGGATCCAGAAGCTCTCCGCGGCCCGCGACCAGGCCGGCCACGCACGCTGGCAGGCCCACCACGAGCGCCTCGCCGTGCAGCGCGCCTTGCAGACCGCCAAGGCCTTGCCCGGCGTGCTGGCACGTGCCCTCCCGGCCGAGAAGCTACTCGGCACGGTGGGTGACTTCCTCAACCCCGACCCCGACCAGGCAGCGTTGTGTGACCGGGCCTGGGGAGAGCTACTGGCACTGCCCGTCGTGGCCGACGAGGTGGCGCTCGCCGAGCTCGTGCGGCGACGCCTCAAAGGCGAGGGTCGCCTCGAGCTGGTCGTCGCGGATCGCACCGTTCCTCCGCGGCCCTCACCGCTCCTCGCGGCTGCGGGCGCTCAGCCGGCGGACCTGGGGTGGCTCGGGGCAGCCCTTCCCCGAGTTGAGGTGGCCGCGAGCGACGAGGAGGCCGTACGGTTGGCCGTCGCTGACCCCGAGCTCGTCGTGCTGCTACCGGGCGGCGGGCGGCGACGCGGCACCCTCGTCGAGCTGCCCTCCACGCAGACGGCCACCCCGGGCGTGCTCGAGCTGCGCCAGCGCGAACGGGTGCTGGCGACTGCCGAGGCCGAGTCGACAGCCGAGGAGCAGCGGCACAGCGGCGAGCTGACCGCCGAACAAACCAGAGTGAGCGAGCTCCAGCAGGCGCTCCACAAGGCCGATCAGCACGTGCGTGAGCGGGCCGAGGCCCTGGCCGCCGCCACCTCCACCCAGCAGGCGCTGCACCGTGAGCGCTTGCGCCTCGAACGCGAGCTGGACGCCCTGGCAGCCGAGAGTCGGAGACTGGAAAACGAGGGTGAGGCTCTGCTCTCCCGCCAGACCGCGGCGAGCGCGGAGGCGCTGCGCCTGGAACGGCGGGCGGCCGAGTGCGAAGGCGAGGTCGACGTGCTGGCACGCGAGGCGGAACGGGCACGTGACGGCGCGAGCGCGGCGCGCGCCGAC
>JAAYVZ010000166.1 GCA_012516935.1 Holophagae bacterium | reverse complement strand
CCGGCTTTCCCACCGCCGCTTGGAAAGCCCTGCCGGCTTCCCACACCGCCCACAGCCCCGACGACAACCACTGGGGGTCATTTCTAACGAGCTACCAAGGGGACATTTCTAAAGAGCCTTGACAGGAGATACGGATGTCTTCACACTAGCCCTGCTCGGCGCCGCCAACGTGTGCATGGAGGTGGAGCTGGCACACCCGGAGATCCAGCTCAGTGCCGAGACGGTCAGACACGTCATCGATACGGTGTTCGAGGGGCTCGCACCGCGGCCTGCGACAGCGGTGGTGTAGGGGAGACGAGCATGAAGGTCAAAGCGGTGATGCTGGTAGGTGTGGTGGTGGCGGCGACGGCAGGGTTGTGGGGTTGCTCGGCCAAGACGGAGGGCAACGAGAGGGTGCGGCCTGCGGTGGCGGTCGAGGTGGCGACGGTGGCGGCGACCGACCTCGAGCAAGCGATCGAGGTGGTGGGTTCGTTGGCACCCAAGTTCTCGGTGGAGGTCAAATCCGAGGTGACCGCCACGGTGGTTGAGGTGGCCGTTACCGAGTGGGTCACGGTGCACAAGGGGCAGCTGCTCGCCAGGCTCGACAGCCGTGAGGCGGACGCTGCGTTCGCCACCGCCAAGGCCCACCTCGCGCAGGCGGTCGCCGGCGAGCAGGCGGCGGTGCGGGAGCTGGAGCGGGTCGAGAAGCTGAAGGCCTACGGCCTGGCAACGGCACAGAACCTCGACGACGCGCGCACGGCCCGCGAGGCGGCGACGGCTGCCACCGAGGCCGCCAGAGCCCAGGTGCGCGCCGCCGAGACCTACCTCTCGAAGACCACCATCGTGTCCCCCATGGACGGCGTCGTGGCCTACCGCGGGGTGAGCGCCGGCGACCGGGTCGAGAGCATGGGCGGCGGGCCGATGTTCAAGCTCGTCGACAACCGGGTCCTCGACCTCACGGTGACGGTGCCCTCCACCCGTTCCGGCGAGGTGAAGGTCGGCCAGCCGCTTCGCTTCACCGTCGACGCCCAGCCCGGCCGGAGCTTCGAGGGGCAGGTGCGGTTCATCAACCCCGCCATCGACCCCGGCAGCCGCACCGTTTCGGTCACGGCCGAGGTGCGCAACGAGGACAGTGAGCTGCGTGGCGGTCAGTTCGTGAAGGGTCGGATCGTCCTCGGGACGAGGCAGGGGGTGCTCACCGTGCCCCGCCTGGCGCTCATCACCCAGGACATCGCCCGCGGCACCGGCGAGCTGTACGTGACGGCCGGGACCTCGGTCGAGCGGCGCTCGGTCAGGCTCGGGGTCGGCATCAATGACTCCCTCGAGATCGTGTCGGGGGTATCCGCCGGGGAGCAGGTGGTCACTCGCGGAGGCTTCAACGTCCGGCCCGGTGACCCGATCATGATCGTGACTCCCGAAGGGGCGTGACGCATGTTCCTGTCCAACCTCTCGATCAAGCGGCCGGTGCTCGCTACCGTCATGATGCTGGCGCTGGTGACGCTGGGCCTGTTCTCCTATCGCCGCCTGGCTATCGATATGATGCCCGACGTCGAGATCCCGGTGTTGTCGATCATTACGGTGTTCCCGGGCGCCTCGCCCGAGACGGTCGAGCGCGAGGTCAGCAAGCGTATCGAGGAGGCGGTCAACCCCATCCACGGCGTCAAGCACGTGGTTTCGACCTCGCGCGAAGGGCTCTCCTCGGTGGTCGTGGAGTTCAACCTCGAGGTCAAGATCAACGAGGCCTCCTCCGAGGCTCGAGCCAAGATCAACGGCATCATCAATGAGCTGCCGGCCGGCATCCAGGATCCGGTGATCCAGAAGCTCGACTTCGCGGCAATGCCGATCGTCTCGCTGGCCGTGCGCTCCGACACGCTCTCGGCGCGCGACCTGACGACGTTGGTGGATCGCAAGGTCAAACGGCGGCTCGAGAACGTCCCTGGCGTCGGCAAGGTCAAGTTGGTCGGCGACTCGACCCGCGAGGTGTCGGTAGAGCTCGACCCAGCGCGGCTGCAGGCGCTCGGCATGGGCGTCGACGAAGTGATCTTCGGCCTCCGGACCGAGAACGTGAACACGCCGCTCGGACGGCTCAACCGCGGCGCGACCGAGACGCCGATGCGGGTGGCTGGCAAGCCCAAGGACGCCGACGAGTACCCGGACATGGTCTTTGCCCGGCGCGGCCCCCACCCGGTGACGCTCGGTGAGGTCGCGACGGTGGTCGACGGGATCGAGGAGCAGCGTTCGCTGGCCCTCGTCGACGGTGTGTCGGCAGTGGCCGTGGACATCATGAAGCAGTCCAAGGCCAACACCGTGGAGGTCGTGGACAACGTCAAGAAAGTGGTCGATGCCTTGCGAGCCGAGATGCCGGCTGGCACTGAGATTCGGATCGTTCGCGATAGCTCGACGATGATCCGTGAGTCGGTCGCCGACGTCAAGACGACGTTGGTCATCGGCGGTCTGCTCACGGTCTTCATCGTCTTCCTGTTTCTCAACTCGTGGCGGTCCACGGTGATCACCGGCCTGACGCTGCCGATCTCCGTAATCTCCTCGTTCATCGCCATGTATTTCCTGGGGATGACGGTCAACACGCTGACGCTGATGGCGCTTTCGCTCGCGATCGGCTTCCTCATCGACGACGCGATCGTGGTGCGGGAGAACATCGTCCGCCATCTCGAGCGCGGCCAGGATCACTTCACCGCCGCCAGGGAGGGCACGGCTGAGATCGGTCTCGCCGTGCTCGCCACCTCGATGTCGATCATCGCCGTGTTCGTGCCGGTGGCGTTCATGCAAGGCATCATCGGCCGGTTCTTCTACCAGTTCGGACTGACCGTGGCGTTCGCCGTGATGGTGTCGCTGTTCGTTTCGTTCACCCTCGACCCGATGTTGTCGTCGCGCTGGTACGACCCCGACATCGAGCGCACGGGAAAGCGCCACCTCGTCAACCGCATCCTCGACCGCTTCAACGGCTGGTTCGACCGCACCGCCGACCGCTACAAGTCGCTCATCGGCTGGGCGCTCGACCACCGTAAGACGGTGCTCGGCTTGGCGGTCGCCGCTTTCGCCGGTGGCCTCGGGATCATGGGCATGCTGCAGTCCGAGTTCTTTCCGGTGTACGACCGCGGCGAGTTCGTGGTTCGCTTCAAGAGCGCGCCCACCGCCTCGATCGCCGAGACGTCCTCGCGCATGCAGGAGGTCCTCGAGGTCCTCGGAAGCTTCCCCGAGATCGCCCACACCTACGCCACGATCGGCGCCGGGGATGCGGATACGGTGCGTGACGCGATGGTCTACATCAAGCTCACCGAGAAGTCCGAGCGCAGGCGCACCCAGGAGCAGTTGGTGTCGGTGGTCCGAACCCAGCTCGAGCAGATCCCGGGGTTGATCCTGTCCGTGCAGGACGACCCCCACGCCTGGGAGAAGCCGTTCCAGATGAACATCCGCGGCGAGGACATCGCGCTTTTGAAGCAGTACGCCGCGGCCGTGAAGCGAGAGCTCTACTCGCTCCCGGGCATCACCGACGTGGAGGCCACGCTCGAGCTCGATCTGCCCGAGTACCGGATCCTCGTCGATCGCCAGCGCGCGGCCGCGGCGGGGCTCGGGACGGCGGCGATCGCCAACACGGTGGGTGCCCTGGTGGGCGGTCAGGTGGTCTCGACCTACGAAGACGAGACCGGAGAGGCGGTCAACGTCAGGGTCCGTCTCCCGCTCGACCTGCGCCAGGACATCACCCAGGTCGGCAACCTGCGTCTGTCGGTGCCGAGCGGGGGTGCGGTCTCGCTCGTCCCGCTGGCGGACCTGGTGCGGTTCGAGCGCTCCACCTCGCCGTCCGAGATCAACCGCCGCGACCTCGCTCGGCAGGTGGTGGTGAGCGCCAACCTCGACCACCTGCCGCTCGGCACCGCCGGTGACAAAGCCATGGCCGCAGTCGCCAAGATACAGCTCGCCCCAGGCTACTCGATCGCGCTCGCTGGCGATACCGAGATCATGGTGGAGTCGTTCACCAACCTGGCCGAGGCGCTGCTACTCGCCATCATCTTCGTCTACCTCATCCTGGCGGCGCAGTTCGAGTCGTTCATCGACCCGCTCTCGATCATGCTCTCGTTGCCGCTGTCGATCGTCGGCATGGCCGGGATGCTGGTGCTCACCGGTGACACCCGGAACATCATGTCGCAGATCGGCCTCATCCTGCTCATGGGCCTGGTAACCAAAAACGCCATCTTGCTCGTCGATTTCACCAAGGTCCTGCGAGGCCGTGGCCTCGAGCGCCGGGAGGCGATCATCACCGCCGGCCGTACCCGCCTGCGCCCGATCATGATGACCACCGGCGCGATGATCTTCGGCATGCTGCCGCTGGCGCTCGCCATCGGCCAGGGTGCCGAGATGCGGGCGCCGATGGCGCGCGCCGTGGTCGGCGGGCTCATCACCTCGACGCTCCTGACCCTGATCATCGTGCCGGTGGTCTACACGCTGCTCGACGACTTCGCACAGTGGCTGCACCGCCGGATGGCCGGCGCGCGGTTCGAGGCCCATGAGGCGACGAAAAGCGCCGCCGCCGTGCTGTTGGTAGCGTCGCTCGTCGGGGCGTTCGCCGGCCCGGTGTCGGCGCAGCCGCCGGCGCCGCTGAAGGTCATGACGCTCGAGCAAGCGCTGGGCACGGCGCTGGAAAAGAACAAGGACGTGCAGAAGGCGGTTGAGTTCCAGAACTGGTTACGGGCCAAGTACGTGGAGGCTCGGGCGGCAGCGTTCCCGCACCTTACCCTCAGCGGCGGGATGCTGCGCCAGTACGACGACACCCAACGGGACTTCCTCAAAGACGTGCCGGAGGAGTTCAAGGGGATCTTCTCGTTCAAGCAGGACGTCACGACGTGGCAACTGGGGGTGAACCAGGCTTTGTTCACCTGGGGACAGGTCGGAGCCGCGATCCGTGGCGCCAAGGTCGGGCTGGCGATGGGCGAGGACGGGCTGCGGCGGTACCGCCAGGCGGTGCGCCGGGACGTCACCGCGGCCTACGTCGATGTGCTGCTGGCGAAGGAGATGGAGGTCATCGCGTTGCGCAACGTCGAGCTGAAGCGGCGGCACCTCGACGAAGCGAGGCGAAAGCACGAAGCCGGGATCGCCACCGACTACGATGTTCTGGCGGCCGAGGTTGCCCTCTCCAACGCCAAGCCTGGCGCCATCTCGGCGGCCAACGCGGTTCGCACCGCCCGCCAGAACCTCGGTTTCCTGCTCGGGGAGGAGGCGGTCGAGATCGATGCCACGGGCGCGATCCCGGCTCCGGCTGACGAGGTGCCGACGTACGATGCAGTGCTCGCGTCAGCGCTCGTGCACCGGCCGGAGCTCGTCGAGCTGGGACACCGTCGCGATGCCCAGAAAGAGCTCGTGAAGATCTACGGCGCCGCCGATCGTCCGCGCCTGGATCTGCAGGCGAGCTATGGCGGGCGCGACCTCGATACCGGCAAGGCGACGACCGGCGGCAAGAACTGGAGCGCCGGGGTGTTCCTCACGTTTCGGGTGTTCGACGGCCTCGAGACCCGAGGGCAGGTGGCGGCGGCCCGCTCGGAGCTGGCGACGTACGAGCTCGAGCACGAGAAGCTGCGGCAGGCGATCGCCGTCGAGGCCCGTCTGGCGATCAACGCTGCAGCCGAGGCAGCCCAGATCGTCGAGGCGCTCTCGGGCACCGTGCAGGAGGCCGAGAAGCTGTTGTTCATGGCCGAGAAGGGGTACGAGCTCGGGGTCAAGACCCACCTCGACGTCGAGGACGCGCAGCTCAACCTCATGTCGGCGCGCGGGAACCTCGCCAGGGCGCGGCGTGACCTTGCGGTGGCCCGCGTCCACGTCGACTGGGTGGCCGGCACCCTCGGCGAGAACGCAGCCTGACTCGGGTGACCCCGGTAATCGGTCGCACCGGCGGGCTGGCGCCGGCCCCGTGGGCTTTGACAGGTGCCGCACACCCGTGATACCAGGAGCAGCGGGCCGGTGCGCCCGCGGTTCGGGGGGAGCATGCGGGTTTGGAGGACGATGCCACGGGTGGTGCGGCTGGCGCTGCCGCTGGTGGCGCTGCATGTCGCGACGATGAGCGCTTTCCGTCTGGCGTTCTTCATCGTCTTCCGCAACCCCCAGGAAGCGCTTTCCGGCGCCGAGCTGGCCCATGCCTTCTACGTCGGCGCCAAGCTCGACCTGCGGCTGGCAGTCCTGGTTGCGCTGCCGCTGTTGGTGCTCGGTGGGTTCTCGTGGCTCGATCCCTGGCGCCACCGCTGGGCCGCGATCGCCTGGCAGGCGCACTACGGGTTCTGGACCACGGTGCTCGTGCTCACCCACTTCATCGATCTCGGGCACTACGGGTATCTCGAGACTCGGCTCAACGCAGCGGCGCTGCAGTATATCGAGGATCCCAAGGTGTCGGGTCGGATGATGTGGGAAAGCTACCCGGTCGGCTGGGGCCTGCTCGGGCTGGTGCTGGTGGCGTTGGGGACCTGGTTCGGGGTGCGGGCACTGCTGCGCCGGCCGGCGTTCTCGACCCCCACCTCGGTTGCCGGGTGGCGTCGGGTGGTGGTGGGGGGGCTGTGTGGGCTGGTGGTGGCGGGCGGCGTGTACGGCAAGCTCTCGTACTACCCGCTGCGGTGGTCGGACGCCTACTTCTCGACCAACGCGTTCGTCTCCAACCTCGCTCTCAATCCCGTGCTGCTGTTTGCGGACACGCTCAAGAACCGCCGGCAGTCGTTCGATGTCGAGGCGGTGCGGGCGTCGTATCAGCTCGTGGCCGACTACCTCGGGGTGGAGGAGCGCGATCCCGAGCGGCTCGTTTTTGCCCGCAAGGTGCGCCCTGCAGGGCTCGTCGGCGGGCGGCGGGTGAACGTGGTCATCATCCTCATCGAGTCGCTGGCCACCTACAAGGTCGGGTGCTTCGGCAACCCGATGCACGCGACGCCGGCGTTCGACGCGCTGGCCCGTGACGGCGTCTTGTTTCGGCGCTTTTTCGTGCCGTCGCACGGGACGGCCCGCTCGGTGTTCACACTGCTCACCGGCATTCCGGACGTGGAGGTCAACGAGACCTCCTCGCGTAACCCGTTGGCGGTCCACCAGCACACCATCGTCAACGCGTTCGAAGGATATGAGAAGCTCTACTTCCTGGGTGGTTCTGCAACCTGGGGTAACGTGCGCGGGTTGCTCTCGGGCAATATCGTCGACCTGCATCTGTACGAGGAAGGCGACTACGACGCGCCACGCGTCGATGTCTGGGGGATCTCCGATTTGAGCCTATTCGAGGCCGCCAACCGGAGGTTCCGGGAGCTCGGAGAGCGGCCGTTTTTCGCCGTCATCCACACCTCCGGGCACCACCGGCCCTACACCATCCCCGAGGACCACCGAGGCTTTGTCAAGGTCGAGGCGGACGAGACGGCGCTCCGCAAAGCAGGGTTCGTGTCGCTTCCGGAGCTCAACGCTTTCCGTTTCCTCGACCATAGCCTCGGATGGTACTTCGAGGCTGCCCGCAAGGAGGCCTACTTCGCCAACACGGTGTTCGTGCTCCTCGGCGATCACGGGCTGCCAGGCAGCGCTGCCCACCTGCCGTACGGCACGGCCGAGCTGGCGCTGGTGCGTTTCCAGGTCCCGCTGCTCATCTACGCCCCGGGGTTGCTCGGTCCTGGACGGGAGGTGCAGACGGTGGCCAGCGAGGTCGATGTGCTGCCAACCGTGGCCAGCCTGGTTGGAGTGCCGTATCTCAACACCACGCTGGGACGCGACCTCTTCGATCCGCGCAGCGATAGCAACCGCTTCGCCCTCACCCTCACCGACCAGTACCGGGTGCCCGAGGTCGGGCTGCTGGGTGAGCGCTTCTACCTGCGCATGCCGCGGGAAGGAGGGGTGGCGACGCTCCACGATCTCACCGCCGTTGATCCGGTGGCCGACGTGGCTGCGGAGCACCCGGAGGAGGCTGCGCGCTTGCAGCGGCTGTGCCGGGGGTTGTACGAGACGGCGCGCTACATGATCCGCCACAACCCCCCGGCTGGGCAGGCGCCACCGGGATGAGCCGGGAAGCCGCCGGGGTTGGAATGGACCGGAGATTGGGGTCGTCGCATAACCGACCGGTGGGTCGGTGCGTAGACCGAGGGCGCGGCGCCAGCCGCGGGGGGGTGGAATGCGTCGGCGAGTGAGTTGGATCGGTATCGGCCTGGGGGTGGTGCTGCTCGGGTGCGGTGGGTCGGAGGTGAGACAGCGGCCCACTCCGCCGCCTCCGGCGGTGCGTACCGAAATGGTGCAGCCGCAAGCTGTCGAGATCGCGATCACGGTTGTGGGGACGCTCGAGCCGGCGGCCAAGGTGGTGGTCGCCGCGCAGGAGGACGGAGTCGTCACGGCGGTGCTGGTGCGCGAAGGTGATCGAGTGCGCGCCGGAGATCCGGTGGTGCAGCTCGACGACCGCCGGATCCGCGCCGAGCTCGCCGAGGCCGAGGCACGTCGGCTCGACTCTCGGGCGCAAACCCACCGCGCTGAAGCGTTGGAGAGCGACGGCCTGCTCTCGGCCTCGGAAGCCGATACCGCGCGTGCCTCGCTGGCCATGGCCGAGGCACGCGCTGACGTGCTGCGTACTCGTCTTGGCTTCACCCGCATCACCGCGCCGGTTGACGGGGTCGTTACCGCGCGGCGCGTCGAGGTCGGCAACCTCGCAGCGGCGCGCAGTGCCCTGCTCGATCTCGCGGCGGGACCGGGTCTGGTGCTGCGGGTGCCGGTCTCGGAGCTCGATGTCGTGCACCTCGAGCCCGGCGATGTGGCGTCGGTGCGCGTCGATGCACTGCCCGAGCTCGAGCTGTCGGCCAGCATCACGCGGGTGTTCCCAGCCGCTGAAGGTGCGACCCGGCAGGTCACGGTGGAGCTCGGCCTGCCGCAGCCGCCACCGCAGGTCAAGCCGGGGTTTTTGGCCCGTGCCCGGTTGGTGCTGGAGCGGCGTCCCGATGCGGTCCTGATCCCCGAGCCGGTGCTCCAGCGCGGCTCCGAGATGGTCGATTTCGTATGGGTGCTCGACGGCGACGTGGCTCGCGTACGGCCGGTGGAGGTGGGCGAGCGACTGGAGGGGAAGGTCGTTATTCGCAAGGGCCTGGTGACTGGTGACGAGGTGGTCGTGGAGGGGTTGGCTCGGCTCCATGACGGCGGGCCGGTGCGCCGGCTGAGCGAGAGAGGGCGGTCGTGAGCGCGGCCGAAAATCGGCGTGGACTCGTCCACTGGGCGATCACCCACCCGGTGGGGTCGTCCATCATCGCGGTGGCGATCGTCATCGTCGGCATCTCGATGATCAACCGTCTGGCGGTGGATCTTCTGCCACGCATCATCTATCCGCAGGTGGCCGCCATGGTTTCGAATCCGGGCGTCGATCCGGAGGTCATGGAGCAAACCGTCACCAAGGTGCTGGAACGGCGCCTCGCGACGACCGAAAACGCGATCCTGATCTCTTCCAGCTCGTCCGAGGGCAGCTCGTTCGTCGACGTGCACTTCGCGTACGGCACCGACGTCGATCTGGCGCTGCGCGATGCCTCCACCAAGCTCGACCAGGCACGCGGATCGCTGCCGGAGGAGGCCGATCCGCCGACCATTCGCAAGTCCGATCCGTCACAACTGCCCGTGCTCCAGTTTGCGGTGTCCTCGAAAACCCGCGACGAAGGGTGGCTCAAGCGCTGGTGCGAGGACCAGCTTTCCCGTCAGCTCCTGACCGTGGAAGGCGTGGCGTCCGTCGACGTCGCCGGTGGCCTCGACCGCGAGATCCAGGTATGGATCGATCCTGACCGACTGCGCTCGTACCGGCTCACGGTCTCCGACGTGCTGACACAGGTGCGGGAGGAGAACCAGGACGTAGCGGCCGGTCGGCTCAAGTCGGCGAGCCGCGACGTGGTCTCGAAGACCAAGGGCAAGTTTCGCGGCGTGGAGGACATCCGCTCGGTCCGCCTGCGCCTTCCGAGTGGCGGCGACATCGCGCTCTCGGACATCGCGGAGGTGCGCGACACGCACCAGGACGACCGGATCTACGCACGCCTCGACGGGCGCCCGGCCGTCCAGGTGGCGATCACCAAGCAGCCCGACGCTAACACCGTGCAGGTCGTGGACGCCTGCAACCGGGTGCTCGAGCGGCTGCACCGCGACGGGTTCTTCCCGCCCGACGTGACGACCCAGGTGACGCAGGACCAGGCGTTTTTCGTGCGCGCCTCGGTGAGCGGGGTCGGTGAAGCAGCGGTGGTGGGGGGCGGGCTCGCCATGCTGGTGGTGTTTCTCTTCCTGCGCTCGGTCCGGCGCACCCTCATCATCGGCACCGCCATCCCGATCTCGATCCTCGGATGCGTGGCGCTCATGGGGGTGTCCGACCTCACCCTCAACATCATGTCGCTCGGCGGTCTGGCGCTCGGCGTCGGGATGCTGGTCGACAACGCCATCGTCATGCTCGAGAACATCGACCGCCACCAGCACGAGCACCCTGACCCGGTGGAGGCCGCGCACGTGGGTGCCGCTGAGGTCGCCTCGGCGGTAACGGCCTCGACCCTCACCAACCTCGCCTCGGTGGTGCCGTTCCTGCTCATCTCCGGCCTCGCCGCCCTGCTGTTCCGCGAGCTGCTGCTCACCATCTCGTTCGCCATCATCGTCTCGCTCGTGGTGGCGCTCACCCTGGTGCCGATGCTGGCGGCCCAGCTCTTCAAGCTCCGTGCCTCGTCGCGCCTCGCGGACACGCGCTGGCTCGCGGTGGTGCCGAAAGTCATGCGCTGGATCGAAAGCCTGTACAGGCGACAGCTTCCGTGGGTGCTGCGACACCGCGCCCTGGTGCTGGCCGGGTCGATCGTGGCCTTCGCGCTGGCACTGATCGGCGCCACGCAGCTCGGCAACGAGTTCCTTCCCCAGGTCGATGATGGGCGGTTCCGGATCTGGATCATGATGCCCAACGGCACGCCGGCCGAGGTCACGAACCGGGCCACGCTGGCGGCCGAGGCAGTGGTCCGCGAGCTGCCCGCAGTGAAGCACGTGTTCGCCTCCGCCGGAGGTGGCATCTGGGGGCGCGGTGCCTTCGCCCGCGCGCGAATGGCCGGGATGGAAGTCGAGGTCGAGCCGCGGAGGTCGCGCAGCCTCTCTGCCACGGAGTGGGTGCAGCAGGCGCAGGCCAAGCTCGGGACGCTGTCCGAGCTGGCCGACGCTCGAGTCCGGGTGCAGCCGCCCCGTATCCGCGGGTTGCGCACCTCGACCGGCACCGAGGACCTCGAGGTCAAGGTGTTCGGTGACGATCTCGAGGTCTTGCAGCGCTTGGGGATCGAGATCGAAGCCCGCCTCGAGCAGCTACGAGGACTATCCAACGTCGAGACGAGCCTGCAGGAAACCGCACCGGAGCTGCGTGTGGTTCTCGATCGGCGGCGCGCCGCGGACCTCGGGCTCGACGTCGGGGAGGTCGGCCGCACCGTGCGCACGGCGGTGGGAGGCTCGGTGGCGACGCGACTGACCGAAGGTGACCGGGAGTTCGACGTACGGGTTCGCTTCGACCCCGCCAAGGTCAAGGATGCCACGGCGATGGCGTCGTTGCCGCTGTTCCCGAGGACCGGCGCGCCGGTGCGCCTACGCGATGTTGCCGACGTGCACGAGGCATCGGCGCCACAGACCATCCAACGGGAGAACCAGAATCGGCTGGTGACCGTCAGCAGCTCGGTGCTGCCGCAGGTTTGGTCGGTCGGCGAGGCGAGCGCCGGTGCGCGTGCCGCGCTTGCCGATCTGGCGCTGCCCGACGGCTACACAATGCGCTTCGGCGGCCAGGAGGAGGCCATCCAGGAGAACCGCAAGGTGTTGATCACGGTCATCTTGCTGGCGGTATTCCTGGTGTTCGCGGTGATGGCCGTGCAGTACGAGTCGCTCGTCAACCCGCTGGTGATCATGACGGCCATTCCTCTGGCAGTGATCGGCGTGGTGCTGGCATTGCTCGTGACCGGTTTACCGCTGTCGGCGCCGGTGATGCTGGGCGTCATCCTGCTGGCAGGGATCGTGGTCAATAACGGTATCTTGCTCGTCGAGTACATTGAGATCCGGCGTGAGGGCGGACGGGTACCGCGGCGGGATGCGATCCTCGCCGCCGCCCCGCTGCGCGTGCGGCCGATCATGATGACCGTGCTCACCACCGTGGTGGGCATGCTGCCGCTGGCCTTGAACCCGGCCGAGGGCGCGGAGCTCATGACGCCGATGGCGGTCACGGTGATCGGGGGTCTCGTCCTGTCCACCGCCCTGACGCTGTTCGTCGTGCCGAGCCTGTACCTGTCGTTGGCCGAGGGCGCCGAGCGTTTGCGCGCAAAGCTCCTGCGCTCGGCCTGACACGGGAGCGGGCGAAGGTGGCTACCATGCCACTGTGGTGACGGCCCGGGCCCGCCCGCAACGGAGCACCTTCCTCTCCCTGGTCCCAGCCTGGGCGTGGGTCGGGCTCGCGGCCCTCGTTGTCCGGGTGCTCGCCGTGTGGGACCTCGCCCTGCAGCCCGACGGGCTGGTGCCACTGCTGGACGAGCGCGTCTACGTCGGCATCGCCAGGACCCTGGCCGAGGAGGGGCGCCTCGACCCCGGGCTGTTCTTCCAGCCGTTCCTCTACCCGTTCCTGCTCGGTCTGCTCTTCCTGGCGAGCGGGCCGTCGTTGCTCCTGCCCCGCGTGCTCCACGGCGTGCTGGGGGCCTGCACGGCCGCCCTCACCTACCGACTCGGCGCGCGTGCGCTGGGGCCCAGGGAAGGGCTGATCGCGGGGCTCGCCGTGGCGTTCTGGGGGCCGCTGGTGATGGGAGAGACTCAGCTTCTTGCCACGGGGCTGGATGTGGCCTTCTCGGTGGTGCTGTCGTCGGTTGCGCTCGCGCTTGCAGCGAGGGCGAGCCCCTGGCGCTGGTTCGGCGCGGGGGCAGTTGCCGCGCTCGCCGTGCAGACCCGTCCGACGCACCTGCTGGTGGCCGTGGCGCTCGCCGCCTGGGTGGTGTGGAGGCGCCGGCGCGTCAGCGGTGACGGGGCACGAAAAGCGCTTGCCGGCGTGATGTGTGGCGTGCTCGGGTTCGCCGCCGTGAGCGCTCCGGTGGCGGTGGCGAGCCGGCGGGTCACCGGCGAGGCCCACTTCCTACCTTCCTCCGGCGGGCTCAACCTCTTCATCGGCAATCACCTCAACGGTGAGCTGGTGGCCGTCCGCCCGGGATTTGCCTGGGAGCGTCTGGTCGATGAGCCGTATCGTTTCGGAGCGCGAGGCCCGTGGGACGCCGACCGCTACTTCCGATCCCGCCTGGCCACTGAAACCCGCGAGCGGCCCGGAGCGGCGCTCCTGGGGCTGCTCTCGAAGCTGCGCCAACTGGCGTGTACCCGTGAGCTGCCGCGCAACGACTCGCTGGTCGAGCTGGCACGCGCTTCTGCGGTGGGTCGGGTGCTCGTTGGGGTCGTCGGGCCGGTGGGGCTACCGTTCGCCCTGCTACTGGGGCTGGGCGCGGTGGGGGTGGTCGTCCGCTGGCGCGAGCTGCCCGGAGCGCTGCCCCTGCAGGTCGCCGCGCTCGGTCTGGCGGTGGCGCTGGTCTTCGTGAGCGGGCGCTATCGCCTGGCGCTGGTGCCCGTTCTCGCCGTCATGGCGGCGGGAGGTGTGGTGTGGCTCGGCGAGACGGTGCGAGCGCGAAGGTGGAGGGCGCTGCTGGCCACCGTGCTCGGGGTCGCTCTCCTGGTTGCAGCGGCATCACCGGCCCGGCCCTATCCACAAGAGCGCGGCAACTGGCGCGCCGAGCTGCTGCTGCAGCGCGGCACCTGGCTGCTCGAGGAGGGTCGCCCCGGCGAGGCGCTCGCGCGGCTCGAGGAGGCCATGCGGGTCGATCCCCAGCAACCCGACGCGCGACGACTGCTCGCCGACGCCCTGGCCGCGCTCGGGCGGTTCGACAAGGTCCTCGAGACGCTCGAGGAGGCTGTGCGCCGCCAGCCGGAGGACCACCTCGCGTGGGCCAGGCTCGCCCAGGCGCGGGCTGCGGCAGGCCGGGACCGCGAGGCGGCCGAGGCCGGGCGGCGAGCATTGGCCGTGAACCCGGTGTCTTGCGAGGCGCTGTGCCTCGTCGGTCGGATGCTCGTAGACACGGGACAGCTCACCGAGGCGCGAGGCGTGCTCGAAGCCGGCCTCGACCACTTCCCGGAGGTGCCCTGCCTACAGGTCTCGCTGGCGCTCGTGCTGGTGCGGGCCGGGGAGGTGGCAGGTGACGAGGCCCGCGCTCTCGAGCTCGCCGAGCGGGCTGTCACGCTCACCCGAGGGCGCGACGCCGTGGCCCTGGGGGCGCTGGCTGCTGTTCAGGCCAATGCGGGCCAGGCCGAGAAGGCGCTCGCGACCCTCGATCTGGCGTTACGGTTGCCGGCCGAGGCCCTGCCTGCGGCGCACCGCCGTGAGCTGCTGCGGCAGCGCGACGTCGTGCTGGCGAGGGTACGGTAGCCGGTAGCGCTCGTTCGCTCTCTGCTGAGCGGGCGATGGCGTGGGCGAGATCCGAGAGGATGAGTCCGTGGACTGGGTACGACGCGACAACCGGGCAGCCTCGGCTCTCTTGCTGACTACGGCTTTTCGGCCAGCTCGAGCAGGTGTGTGCGGTAGAGACCGCCGAGCTCGCGGGCGACGGGGCCGGGACGGCCGTCGCCGATCGGGCGGTGGTCCACCTCGACGACCGGCATGACCTCGCGGCTCGAGGAGGTGATGAAGGCCTCGCTGCACACGGCGAGCTCGGCGACGGCGATCGCCTCCTCGCGCACCGGCAGCGACGACCGGGCTAGCGCCAGGACGATCCCGCGCGTGACCCCGGCCAGCACCTCCTCGCCGGCGGTGCGCAGCTCCCCGGCGAGCACGGCGAAGAAGTTCGAGGACGAGCCCTCGAGGATGCGGCTTTCGCCATCGACGAGCAGTAGCTCGTGCACGCCGGGCTCGCTGCCGCCGCGGGCCGAGCTCGCGGGGGCGATGAAGCGGGTCGACTTGGCGCGCGGCGTCGCGCGGGCGAGCGCCGAGGTCGCGCAGCGAGCGCCGTCGGCGTAGAGCCACGCCGGGTAGGGCACGAACGGCTCGGCGCCGATCCAGGCCTGGGCGCACGAGAGCGGCACGGTGATGCGCAGTCGCGCCTCCGGCAAGGCGGCAGCGGCGATGGCGGCTTTGAGGCCTGCCCGCAGCCAGGCGACGTCGAGGTTGCAGTCGGCGCCGAGCAGCCGGCGGGATTCCACGAGCCGCTGGAGGTGGCTTCCGAGCCCGACGACGCGGGTGCCCCCGTACGTCCGCAGCGTGGTGTAGACGCCGTCCGGGAGCGCGAGCGACTGCGCGTCGAGCGAGGACCAGTGACCGGCGACCGGCAAGAGACCGTCGCGCGTCCAGGTCCACAGGCGGAGCGCGCCGTCGGTTACCACGGCCGATATGGTACGCCAGGAGGACAGGGGACAGGGCAACGACGTCAGATCCTGGTCCCGGCCCCCCGTCTCTGCAGGAGGCCCAGGTTCGCGTGGGGGTGGCACGGAGCAGTGACGGGCGGAGCTCGGCTCTCGTATACGCGGGTGGAGGCCAATGAAGTGAGACGAACACTTATCGGACTCGCTCTTTGTGTGTGCGCTTTGGCCGCGGAGGCACAGCAGGACGGGGGCGGGACACGGCTCGGCGTGGCCCTGGGCGGAGTGGTATGGAGGAGCGAGGGCACTTTCGGGGGCAAGCTTGCGGCCGAGCTCTCGCTCCTGCAGCGGCTGTCGACCCATTGGGATCTCGACCTGGGTCTCGGGTCGGTCCGCGGCATTCGCGAGATCTGGCCCCACTCGACGGTCGAGTACGACTTCACATCCGCGCATCTCGGTGTCCGGCTGTGGAGCGAGGAGGACCGTCGCGCGAGGCTTTACGTGCGCCTCGCCGGGGCCGTGGTGAGCACCACGACCCGCGAGCGCACGTGCTGCCAGTGGGGCTGTACAGGCTGCTCGACGGAGAGCACGAGCGACACGGCTCTCGGCACCGTCATCGGTACCGGCCTCGGGTTTAGGCTCGGCAAGGGCAAGCTCGCGCTGACGACCGGCCTCGACGTGCTCAAGCCAGGGGGCGAGCACGTGCCGAGCGTCCTGACCGCGTCGGTCGCGCTCTTCGCGCGGCTGTAGCGTTCTCGCCTGGCCTTCAAGCCACGACCCCCTTGACACCGTGTTCGGAAAGGGTTCGCGTCGCGCGGGCCACGGCCCAGGAATGACCCGCGCCCCGGGAACGCTACACTGCAGCGATGGCCGACGCCGCGCCGACAGGGTCCTGGACCCGCGAGCAGCGCACCGTGCTCGCGGTCGCGTGCGTGTCGTCGTTCATCACGCCGTTCATGGGCTCGGCGCTCAACCTCGCGGTACCGGCGATCGGCCGCGACCTCGGGCTCTCCGCCGTGGCGCTCAACTGGGTGGTGGGGGCGTACCTCGTCGCTGCAGCGGCGTTCCTGCTGCCCGCGGGTCGGCTCGGCGACGTGCTGGGCCGCAAGCGCGTGTTCCTCTGGGGCGTCGGCAGCCACGCTGCCGTCGCGCTGCTGGCCGGGCTCGCCACGAGCGGGTGGGTGCTGGTCGCGCTGCGGGCGCTTCAGGGCGCAGCCGCGGCGTTCATCTTCGCCACCGCGCCGGCGATCCTCACCGCGGCGTTCCCCATCACCCAGCGCGGCCGAGTGCTGGGGCTGGCGACCGCATCCGTGTACCTCGGGCTCTCGGCCGGGCCGGTGCTCGGCGGCCTACTCACTCACTACCTCGGGTGGCGCTCGATCTTCGTCGCGGTGGCGCTGCTCTCGGTAGGGCTGGTGGTGGCGGTGGTGGCGGCGATCCCCGACGAGTGGCGCGGTGAGCAGGTGGGGCTCGACCTCGGGGGCGCCGTGCTCTACGTCCTGGCGTTGAGCGCGGTGATCGGCGGGGTCTCGGCGCTGCGCGAGGGCGCCTGGGGGCCGTGGGTCGTGGTCGTGGGCGCCGTACTCCTGGTGGTGTTCGTGCTACGGGAGCGGGTGGTGCCGTCCCCGACGCTCAAGCTGCGGCTGTTCGGCGACCCCGCGTTCGCGTTCTCGAACCTGGCGGCGCTCATCCACTACAGCGCCACGTTCGCGGTCTCCTTCCTGCTCTCGCTTTACCTGCAAAGCGTGCGGGGGCTCGATGCGCGCGCGGCCGGCTTGGTGCTGCTGGTGCAGCCGATCCTCATGGCGGCGCTGTCGCCGGCCGCTGGGCGGCTGTCGGACCGCATGGAGCCGCGGCTCGTAGCCTCGGTCGGGATGGCGCTGTCGATGGGGGCGCTGGTGGCGTTCGCGTTCCTCGGGGCAACCTCGTCGGCCTGGCTCATCGGGCTCGGCCTGGGGCTTTTGGGCGTGGGTTTCGGCCTGTTCTCCTCGCCCAACACCAACGCTGTGCTCTCGGCGGTGCCGCGGGCCGACCTCGGGCTCGGCGCGGCCGCGCTGGGCACCGCCCGGATGGTCGGGCAGGCGCTCTCGATGTCGCTCGTGGCGCTGTTCTTTCACGGCTTCCTCGGGCACTCGAGCTTGGCCGCCGCCGACACCGGCGCGCTGGCGACCGCCATGCGCACGGCGTTCTGGCTGTTTGCCGGGCTGTGCGCCATCGGCATCGCGGCCTCACTCGCGCGCTCGCCGATCGACCGCCGGGACGACTGACCGGACCGACCTCGACGAGCGGACGCGGAAGCTGCCGGCCGGAAGGCGGAGGCACAACGCCTCACGACCTGGAACGACCGAGGCCGCCTCGCGGCGGCCCTGGATCATGCACGGTTTGGTGGAGCTGATCGGGATCGAACCGACGACCTCTTGAATGCCATTCAAGCGCTCTCCCAACTGAGCTACAGCCCCACTCGGGACCGCGAAATGTAACAAGTGCCGTCCTGGGTGTCAACCCGCATGGCGGCAGCGTTCGGGCCTTCATCGGTGGCGTGGAGCGGGAGCTGGGGGTCGGGGGCCGTGGGTGGGGATGGAACAGGAGGACGAGCGGATCACGCGCGGGTGTGGGTGGGCGATACGAAGCGCGGCGCGGGCCGAGTTGCGCTCTCGCATCGAGTGGCGGCGCGCTGGGCTGTGATCCTGTCTCGTGCCTCTCGCCCCCCAGCTCCACCCATCCGCCCTAGTTTCGACGAAGGTTTCGCGAACCAGGGAACGCCAGCGAACCCAGGGGTTGACAATCCGAGCGGCCTCGTCTATAAAACTCCTCCCCGCGCTCGGCGCGGGTTGCTCTTTGAAGGACGGCGGGCTCGGGAGGTCGCAGGCGGGTCAAACACGGGGCAGCCAGGCCCCTTGACAATGACGATCACCTGGGCTAAATTGTCCGTCCGCCTTGAGGGGCGAGTCGGGGTTCTTTGAAAACTAAATCGAGCGTGCGGTGCAAACGTTGCTTGAGTTTCTCGAGCACCATGCATCACAAGCAGAATAACGCACTGTCGTTTCAATACGACAGCGTTCGCATGTTAGGTTCAAACTGGAGAGTTTGATCCTGGCTCAGAATGAACGCTGGCGGCGCGCCTAACACATGCAAGTCGAGCGAGGCCACGGGGCAACTCGTGAGTCGAGCGGCGAACGGGTGAGTAACGCGTGGGTAATCTACCCGGAAGCGGGGGATAGCCTTGCGAAAGTGAGGGTAATACCGCATACGCGCGACGGGACCCTGGTTCCGTCGTGGAAAGGTTGGGACCTTCGGGCCAGCCACTTCCGGATGAGCCCGCGTCCGATTAGCTAGTTGGTAGGGTAACGGCCTACCAAGGCGACGATCGGTAGCCGGCCTGAGAGGGTGATCGGCCACATTGGGACTGAGACACGGCCCAGACTCCTACGGGAGGCAGCAGTGGGGAATATTGGGCAATGGGCGAAAGCCTGACCCAGCGACGCCGCGTGGGGGATGAAGGTCTTCGGATTGTAAACCCCTGTCGGGAGGGACGAACGCGTCACTGTTAATAGCTGTGACGCTTGACGGTACCTCCAAAGGAAGCCCCGGCTAACTCCGTGCCAGCAGCCGCGGTAATACGGAGGGGGCAAGCGTTATTCGGAATTACTGGGCGTAAAGCGCGCGCAGGTGGTTCGGCAAGTGGCAGGTGAAAGCCCTTGGCTCAACCGAGGAATTGCCTGCCAAACTGCTGAGCTTGAGGCTGGGAGGGGAGAGCGGAATTCCTGGTGTAGCGGTGGAATGCGTAGATACCAGGAGGAACACCGGTGGCGAAGGCGGCTCTCTGGACCAGTTCTGACACTCATGCGCGAAAGCGTGGGGAGCAAACAGGATTAGATACCCTGGTAGTCCACGCCCTAAACGATGGGCACTAGGCGTCGCGGGTGTCGACCCCTGCGGTG
>JAAYVZ010000165.1 GCA_012516935.1 Holophagae bacterium | reverse complement strand
CTGGGGGCTCGTCCTCGCGGCGACGACGTTCGGCGGGACGACAACGCCTCGTGACAGCGTGGTCGAAAGCCCGCCGTCCTCTCCGCCGCCGCCCGCTGCTCGCCTCGGCCCGCCAGCCGCAGCGGTAGCGTCCCACGGCGAGCCGGACGAGGCCTTGGCGTTCCGCCTCGCCCTGCGCTGCCCGACGTGCGGGGCCGAGCTGGGAGTGCCGGTCCACCACCGCATGACGCGCTGCGGGTTCTGCGCCTCGGAGCACCTCGTGCTGGGGCAGGGGGAGATCATCCGAGCCGTCGTCCCGGACGCCGTGACGACCCGCGCCGCGGTCCACGCGGCCGTACTCAAGTATTTTCGTAGATTGTATTTTCAAAAGCTTTACGAGCGCCGGGCGAGGTTGCTGCGCGAGCAGTACCGGGTGGACGCACAGGGTCAGGAGACGGCACTGCTCGTCGACCTCGCGACACCGGCTGTGGTGGCGGCGATGGAGCGCCAGGTTGAGGCGGAGGCCGACGCCTACGCCGCACGTATCGCACCGCGGCTCGAGATCGCCGAGTGGCAGCGCTTCCTCGCCCCGTACTGGCACCGCCTCGGGACGCTCTACCAGGTCGCGTTCGGCCGCGACGCAGGCGGTATCAAGCGGCTGGAGCTCGCGATCGTGACGTTGGAGACCTCGGCGGCGGCGAACCCGACGCCGGTACCGGAGATGGGGAGGCTCTCGTACCTGCGCACGCTGCGTCCGCTAGCAGGCAGCCCGGAGGCCGATCTGGCCGCGCTCCCGGTCACGCTCGGCCGGGAGGTGCTCGAGCGCACCGCTGTGGAACCGGGCCGGCGGACCTCCGAGCTCGGGATAACGCCGATCGCCGTGCGCGGGAGCTTCGTGGTGGAGACGCTGGCGCTCGTCTACCGGCCCTGGCATCTCGTCGCGGCACGTCTCGACGGCGACACACACCACCTGCTCGTGGACGGGGGTGGCGCCGACGTCGCCAGCGATACGGGCTTTTTGGTCGCTGACACCGAGCCTCTGGCGTCCGGCGAGGAGGAGCCGCTCCACCTCACGCCGAGCCGCTGCCCGGAGTGCGGCCACGACCTGCCGTTCGCCGTCGACTCGGTCGCTCATCTCTGCCGGAACTGTTTCCGGCTGCTCGAGATCTCACACAACCGCTGGCAGGTGGCAAGCTACCTGCGAGAGGAGCCTCAGCCCGGCTGCTGGCTCGCCCCGTTTTGGTACTTCCCGCTGCGGTTGCGCGCCGCGACCGGCGAGCTGGTGACCGACCTCGCCCATCTCACCGACGGGATCGACGGCTCATTCGACCAGATCGGCGACCGGCCGCAGGATGCGGAATGGTTCTTCGTGCCGGCGTTCCGGACCCGGGTCACCAAGGCGGGCGTGCGGTTTTACCGGCGGATCTGGCCGCTGCTGCGCCAGCGCCGGAGCCTATCGCGCGAGCGCTTCTCACCGGCCTCGCCTCCTCGGGAGACGGTGGCGGTGACGTTGCCGGCTGCGGAAGCCAGGGAGTTCGCCCGTATCTACCTGGCGCTGGCGTTCGGGCCGCGTGACCTGGCGCGGGCCGAGGTCAAACGCGTACGGGCCGCGTTCCTCGACGCCGAGCTCGAGGGTGAGCCGACGCTCGCGTTTCTGAACCTGCCCGCCGAGGTCGTGGAGCCGGTCCGCAACCTGTTCGGCCGCAGCCGGCCGCAGGCGGTGCGGGCGCTGGGTGGGCCGGAGCGCTATGCTTGAACGGGAGCTTTTCATGCGGGTGTGGATCGGTGTCCTGCTGGCGCTCGCGGTGGCGGAGGTGGCGATGGCCTCGGAGACGTGGGTTCGCAGGGACGGGTCGTTGTGGGCGCGGATCGAGTCGGATGGGAGGATCCGCATCGACGGTAGCCTGGTCGGTGAGGTGGAGACCGACGGGACGGTGCGCAAGGGCGGCTCGATCATCGGCGAGGTCGAAGCGGACGGGACGATTCGCGAATCCGGCTCGATCATCGGCAAGGTCGAGCGCAACGGCACGCTGCGCCGTGGTGGCAGCATCATCGGCGAGATCGAGTCGGGGGGCATGATCCGGAGGGGAGGCAGCATCTGGGGACAGAGCGAGCCGGCGTGCACCGACTTCGCTGCCCGCCGCCGTCTGGCGGCCGTGCTGTTCTTTTTCTCCGGCGACTTCTGATCTGCGCTCAGCGGTGATCGGTCACGAGGAGCGGGCGTGGGGTGCCGGTACGCGCTCGTCCCGCGGATCACCGACCGTCGATCACGGCTTTCCCGCCTTCTCCACCCAGAGGTCGAGGATATGCAGGCAGCACTCGCTGGCTTTGGCCATCCACTCGAGTGACACCCACTCCTGGACCGAGTGGAACGCCTGGCCCCCGGCCCAGACGTTGGGGGTCAAAAGCCCCATGAACGACAGCCTCGCCCCGTCGGTGCCACCCCGGATCGCTTTTCGAACCGGCTCGATCCCCATGCGCCGCACCGCCTCGAGCGCGACCTCGAGCACCTGGGGGTCCTCGGCGATCTTGTACGCCATGTTGCGGTAGGACTCCTTGATCTCGATTCCGGCGCGCAGGCCCCGGAAGAGCTCCTCCACCTCCGCCACGACACCGCGCAGCACCTCCTCGCGCGCGTGCAGCTCGTCGTCGGTGAAGGCGCGCACCAGCAGGCGCAGCGTCGCCCGGGAAACGTCCCCCTTGAGGTCGAAGGGGTGCAGGTACGGCTGCCTGCCCTCGGTGGTCTCGGGCAGGAACTCGTGCCCCAGCCGCTCGACGATCGCGGCGGCCGCACGCACCGCATTGATCATCTTGCCTTTGGCATAGCCGGGGTGAACATCGTAGCCCTCGAGCGTGACGATCGCCGTGTCGGCGGAGAACGTCTCGTCCTCGATCTCCCCGAGGTCCGAGCCGTCCAGGGTGTACGCGTAACGGGCGCCGAACGCAGCGACATCGAAGTGCTCGGTGCCGCGCCCCACCTCCTCGTCGGTGGTGAAGGCGATGTGCACCGGGCCGTGGAGGAACTCGGGGTGTTTCCGGAGCCAGGCCACGACGCTCACGATCTCGGCCACCCCGGCTTTGTCGTCAGCGCCCAAGAGCGTCGTGCCATCGGAGGTGACGAGTGTGTGGCCCACGCAGGCGCCGAGGTTCGGGTTGTCGGCAGCGGTGATGACCTGACGCGGATCGCCCGGAAGCCGGATGTCTCCACCCTCGTAGGTCTCGATCACCTGTGGCCTGACGCCGCCGCCGGGGGTGGCGTAGTAGGTGTCGACGTGGGCGATGAGACCGATCGCCGGCACCTTGCCGGCCGCCGGATGGTGCGCCGGGAGGTTCGCCGCAAGCGTCGCCCACACGTAACCCCACTCGTCCATTCGGGCGTCGGCACAGCCGAGCTCGGCGAGCTCTTCGGCCAGGAGACGGCTGAGATCCTTCTGCTTCTCGGTCGAAGGGCTCGCAGTCGAGCTGTCGTCGGACTGAGTGTCCACCTGCACGTAGCGTAGGAAACGCGCAAGCAGCTCGCGGCGGTCGGTGTGGTCGAGGGCGATGGTCATCGTGGCTCTCCCCGCGGTCAGGCACCGCTCGAGCAGGATACCAGCCCTCTCCGACCGGAGCTGGAGGTGGGGAGTCGAGAGGAGAGACTCGCGCGACGTGCCAACCGGCTCCGCACGCTCGGCTCTCGACTCTCGACCGGGCGGGTGAGGGTCAGTGTCGGCGGAAGGGTCCGGTGGTCTCGCGCTTGCCGAGCGCGCGCGACTCCTGGATCTTGAGGATGCCACGCTGCATCAGGTTGTGGATGATGAGCTGGTTCTTGAGCTTGGGGCCGGGAAGCTGGGGCAGGATCTGGGGCAGCGTGTACAAGCCGTTGATACGCGAGAGCACGAACCCCTCTTCCGGCGCGCAGTTGAGGTAGCCGATCTCCTGCAGCGACAGCGCAAGCTCGACGATGACCTCGCTGCCGAGCGAGGTCTTGGCGATCTCGACCTCGAGTTTGCGCTCCAAGGCGTTCGCTTGAGCAACCGCGTCGGGGACGGTGGCGAAGCGGTCACGCACGGTGCAGAGCTGTCGATACGCCTCGTAGAGGTCCCCGAGCGTGAAGCTGTTCTCGGCTTCGCGGATGAGCTCCTTCCACGAGGCGCCGGTGGTACCCGGGATGCGGGTGATCTTGTCGGTTGGAGGCTTGAGGGCGAACACTCCGGCTCGCATGCCGTGGTAGACGAAGGAGAGCACCTCGAACACGGGCACCCGGCAGCGCAGGGCGATGGCCTCGATGCTCTGCTCGCCGTTGAGCTCCCACAGCAACGCGAGCTGCTGTGGCGAGAGGCTGGCCTCGTCCACCGCCTGAACGACCGACGGGATGTGCGAAGGGTCGGCGATGAGCTCACGAATGCGCCGGGTCTCGTCGGCCTGGCGCGCCCCCTCGAACAGGAAGTGATCGACCGCCAGGCCCAGCCCTTGGAACTCCCGCCGCGGCGCGTCTTCATCGAGCAGGAAGAACTCCCCTTCCTCCCACAGCATGAGGTCGTAGACCGTGACCTCGGTCTTGATGCGAATGATGCGGTCCACCTCGTCGCGGGTCATGCGCCCGGACTGCACCAGCAGCTCCCCCAGCGCCACCTTCTGGGTCTGCTGCAACGAGAGCATGCGGGTGAGCTCCTCCTCGCTGAGGTAGCCCCACCCGACGAGGTAGTAGCCGAGGTGTTCGCGCGGGTTGTTGGAGGTGACCGCCTCGACGAGCCCCTGCCGGAACAGGATCTTCTTGGTGAAGCGACGACCCTTGATGACGAGGGTGCCGCCCTTCTGGCTCATGGCGATCCACTGCATGAGGTCGGCAAAGGGCATGCTGCGGAGGTTGCCGCTAACCGCCATCGCAGCCCTCCGCCGGTCGGGCGACCGAGCCAATCTTCCCATCCCGGGACGCCACGTCCACCATCGTTCCGCAAAGATACCGCAACCCGCCGCCGACCCGCGACCTCGGCTCTGGCAGCCGTCGTTGCTCGGACCGCAAGTCGAGCTCGATCGCAGGGTCTACACTCATGCCGCCGGTTCTTCGCTCGGCAAGGGCCGGCGGCGGTGCCGTCGGTGCCGTCGGGAGCTCCGTGACGAGCTCTCGGCCGGACCGGGGGTGTCAGCTCCGCTCGCTGGCGTCACGTCGGGCGTCGCTGCGGCTGGCGGCGATCCTGCGCTGGCGTCGCCCTGGGACGGCTCCTGGCTCCGGTGCTTCCGCCCGCCACGCTTGCGGCGCCGCCGTTTCTCGTTCGCCGGCTCGGCACCGTCCGCGGCTGGCGCGGCTGTGGCTGGCGCGGCTGCGGCTGGCTGCTCGGCCCCTTCTGTCGACTCCTCGCCGCTGTGCTTGCCCGTGTGCCGCTTCGATTTGCTCTGCTTCGGCGGCGTTTCGACCAGGGGCGGAGCGGGTTCGCTGTCGGGCTCGGCGTGCCCGGCGCTCGGCTCCTCGCGGGCCTTGCGCCGACGGCCACCGCGGCGGCGCCGGTGCCGTTTCTCCCCTGAGGGCTCGGCTGGCTCGTCCACCGGCTCCGGTGGGGGCTCGGTCTTCGGTTCCGGCTTCGCCGCTTTCTTGCGCCTACCTCTTTTTTCTTCACCGGGCTGGCCGTCCGGTTCCTGGGCGAGGTCGGCGGCCGAGACCACGGGCTCTGCTGCCGCGGCCACCCGGACCATAGGCAGCTCGCGGTGGCTGAGCTCGACCCGTTGCTCGGAGCGGTGGAAGCCGGCGGCGGCGATGATCTCGATCCGGAGGTCGAACTCCTGCTCGAGGGCGGCGAGCTCCCGGCGGCGGTTGTTCTGCAAGGCGTCGGCGAGCTCAGGGTGAAGCTCGATCCGCACCGCCCGCAGCCGTCCACCCGCCGCCTCCGCCTCGATGCGGCGCAGCAGTCCGAGCGCCACCGCTTCGGCGCTGGCGATCGAACCAACCCCTCCACAGGTCGGGCAGGGTCGCCTGGTGCGTACCCCCAGGCTCTGCTTGATCCGCTGCCGGTTGATCTCGAGCAGGCCGTTGGGGCTGATCCTGCCCACCCAGCAGCGGGCGTGGTCGGGTTTGAGTGCTTCCCGCAAGGTTCGCTCAACCTCGCGTTGATGCCGTGACGGGCGCATGTCGATGAAGTCCACGACGACGAGGCCACCGATATCCCGTAGTCGGAGCTGGCGAGCCACCTCGCGGGCCGCCTCCCGGTTGACCTGGAAGATCGCCTCGTCCTGGCTCTGGCTGCGCGCTTTTCCGGAGTTGACGTCGATCGCGGTCAGCGCCTCGGTGGTGTCGATGACGATGGAGCCACCTCCGGGCAGCGCCACCGAGCGCTGGAGGATGCTCTCGATCTGTGGCTCGAGATCGAAGCGGGCAAACAGCGGCATTCGTTCGGTGTACCGCACGAGCTTCGTCTTCGAGCGTGGCATGAACGCCTTCATGTATTCCTCGGCTTTGGTGAAGGCGTCGTCGTCGTCGACCAGCACCTCGCTCACCGAGGAGTCCAGGAAGTCGCGCAGGGCCTGGACGATGAGGTCCTGGTCCGAGTACAGCAGACGCGGTCCGCGGCCTTGCTGGCCGCCGGTCTCGACCCTTTTCCATAGGCGCAGCAGGGCGGCCAGGTCCTTCGCCAGGGCTGTCTTCGTCTGACCGAGTGCGTTGGTCCGCACGATGACGCCGGCCCCGGTCGGGAGCTCGAGGCCGCTCACGATATCTTTGAGCTGCTTTCGGATATCCTCGTCCTCGACCTTGCGCGAGACGCCCCGGGTGGTGTCGAATGGGGTCAGCACCAAGTAGCGGCCGGCGATGCTGACGTTGGTCGTGAGCGCCGAGCCTTTCTGGCCGCCAGGGTCCTTGGTGACCTGGACGAGGATCGGCCGGCCGCGTTCGAGCACCTCATCGAGGCGGTGTGGCCGCCCGCCGCTCGGCTTGCGGTGGAACGCCTGGGGCACGATGTCGTGAAAGGCGAGGAAGCCGTGCTTTTCGAGCCCGAGGTCGACGAAAGCGGCGTTGAGGGCGGGTTGCAGCTTGACTACGGTGCCGCGGTAGATGTTGCCGCGGAACAGGCCACCCTCGGCCAGCGCGGTCTGGAACAGCTCGAGCCGCCGGTCGACGACGACGGCGACGCGCAGCTCCTCGGGCCGCTGGGCGTTGATGAGCATGCGTGCGATCATGGGCTCTCCTGCTGCCGCGCCGAGCCGAGGATCACGATAGGCAGGGTGGAGGGATCGGGGCGCATCTCGGCCCCACGCTCACACCAGCTCGTAGCTGGGGAAAAAAAACGCGAGCTCGAGGGCGGCGTTCTCCGGCGAGTCCGAGCCGTGGATGGCGTTGCGCTCGATCGAGGTCGCAAAGTCGGCCCGGATCGTTCCCGGATCGGCGTTGGCCGGGTTGGTGGCGCCCATCACCGTGCGCAGGTGGACGACAGCGTTCTCACGCTCCAGAGCGAGGACCCAGATAGGTCCCTCGGTCATGAACTTCACCAGGCTAGCGAAGAATGGCCGCTGGCGGTGCACGGCGTAGAACGCTTCGGCTTGGGTCTGCGTGAGGTGCAGTGTACGCACGCCCAAAATGGCGAACCCCTCGCGTTCGAGGCGGTCGATGACGGCTCCGCAGCGCCGCGCGCTGACGGTATCCGGCTTGAGAATGGTCAATGTCCTTTGCAACATGCAGTCTCCTCGTCAAGGTGGGGGGTCAGACGCGCCCGAGCACCCGCGCCATGGTAGCGCCGATTTCGGCCGGTGTCGCGACGACGTGGATCCCGGCCGCCTCGAGCACCGCCATCTTCTCCGCCGCCGTGTCCTTGCCCCCGGCGATGATCGCCCCGGCGTGCCCCATGCGGCGCCCCGGCGGGGCGGTCTGCCCGGCGATGAACGCCACGACCGGCTTGCCGTACCCGGCCGCGACCAGTGCTGCGGCATCCTCCTCGGCCGCGCCGCCGATCTCGCCGATCATCACCACGCCCTTGGTGCCAGGGTCGTCGCGAAAAGCGGCCAATACGTCGACGAAGCTGGTGCCGTTGACCGGGTCACCGCCGATCCCGACACAGGTGGACTGCCCGAGATCTTGCTTGGTGAGCTGGTCTACCGCTTCGTACGTGAGGGTCCCCGAGCGGGAGACGACGCCGATCCCACCCTCGCGGTGGATATGCGCCGGCATGATCCCGAGCTTGGCCTTGCCCGGCGAGATGATGCCGGGGCAGTTGGGCCCGATGAGGCGGGAACGGCTGCCGGCCAGGCTCCGCTTGACAGCGATCATGTCGCGCGCTGGGATCCCCTCGGTGATGCAGACGACAAGCTCCACCCCGGCGTCCACCGCCTCCATGATCGCATCGGCAGCACTCGGTGGCGGCACGAAGATGAGCGAGGCATTGCAGGCCGTCGCGGCGCGCGCCTCGGCGACGGTGTTGAACACCGGGACGCCGTCCACCTCGAGGCCGCCCTTGCCGGGAGTGACCCCAGCCACGACCTTGGTTCCGTACTCGCGGCACTTGGAGGCGTGGAACTGCCCCTCCTTGCCGGTGAGGCCCTGCACGACCACGCGTGTCGACTCATTGACCCAGATCGCCATCGTACCCTCTCCTACGCCGCCTGCGCGGCTGCCACGGCCTTCTGCGCCGCCTCGGCCATGGTATCGGCCGGCAGCAGCGTCAGCCCGGACTCAGCCAGGATGCGCTTGCCTTCCTCGACGTTGGTACCCTGCAAGCGCACGACGATCGGTACCTTCACCTGCAGCTTGCGGGCCGCTGTCACGACCCCTGCAGCGATCATGTCGCATCGCACGATGCCCCCGAAGATGTTGATCATGACGGCCTTGACTGCAGGATCGGAGAGCAGGATGCGGAACGCGCTTTCGACTCGCGGCTGGGAGGCACCGCCGCCGACGTCCAGGAAGTTGGCTGGCGCCCCACCGTGGTGCTTGATGATGTCCATCGTCGCCATGGCGAGGCCGGCGCCGTTGACCATGCAGCCGATCGAGCCGTCGAGCTTGATGTAGTTGAGGTCGTGCCTGGAAGCTTCGACCTCGTACGGGTCTTCCTCCGCGAGATCGCGCATCGCCACGATGTCCGAGTGGCGGAACAGCGCGTTGTCGTCGAACGTCATCTTGGCGTCGAGGGCCAGCACGGCGCCCTCGCCGGTGACGAGCAGCGGGTTGATCTCGGCGAGGGAGGCGTCGGTGTCGGCGTAGGCGCGTGCCAGCGCCTCGACGAGGCGCAGGAACTGCTTGAGCGTCTCTCCGGCAAGCCCGAGCCCGAACGCCAGCTTGCGTGCCTGGTACGGTCGCAGCCCCTGGGAAGGGTCGAACCACTCCTTGAGGATCGCCTCCGGATGCTCGGCCGCCACCTCCTCGATCTCCATTCCACCGAAACGCGACGCCATCATCACCGGCAGCCCCGCCGCCCGGTCCAGCACGACGCCGAGATAGAGCTCGCGGGCGATCGCCACCGCCTCCTCGACGAGCACCTTCTGCACCAGGCGGCCTTCCGAGCCGGTCTGCTTGGAGACGAGCCGCATGCCGAGAATCCGGGAGGCAACCGCGACGGCCTCGGTTGGGGAGCTCGCGAGCTTCACGCCGCCGGCTTTGCCGCGGCCCCCGGCATGGACCTGTGCCTTGATGACGACGCGGCCGCCCAGTCGTTCGGCGATGGCGGCCGCGGCGGCCGCGTTGTCGATGACCTCGCCGCGCGGCACCGCGACCCCGTAGCGGGCCAGGATCTGCTTGGCCTGGTACTCGTGAACCTTCATCCCATCCTCCCGGAAGAGCGCGTTGGTCCGACGCGCCATTCTGCCTGGCGACCGAACGCCACGCAACTCAACAGCTCAGCCCCGCCGCTTGATTTCAGGTAGCTGATCGCCGGGCCGGTGGGCTGCCCGGCGGCGATGGGTTGAAGGGTCGACCTCGGCGTCCACGCCCACGCTCGCCACCATGACCACGCCCCACCACTCGCTGGCCCAGGCTCTGGTTCAAGACCGACCGGAGGTTGCGGCGGAAGCCTAGCTGGGATCGAGAGGGCAGGCACGGTGCGAGGTTGTCGCGGGCGGGGGTGAGGGCGGGAAACCAGCCACCAGCACCCGGTCGTGCGGGCGCTGCGATGGCCGGGGGTAGAATCCGCTGATGGCGGTGCGAATCGACCTCGAGGCGCGCACGGTGCGCTGCGGTGTGCACGACCTGCTGCCAGAGACGGCACCCTCTCGGGGCTGGCGCGAGGGGCCGAGCCGGCTCGGCATCGGCGCCGAGCTGCACCGGGTTGTCCAGGGGCAGCTCAGGAGCCAGGACGCAGCGTACCTCCCCGAGGTGCCGGTGGACGCCACGCTGGAGATCGACGGGTGGCAGCTTCGGGTCGTCGGTCGGGTCGACGGGCTGTACCGGCCGGACCTCGGGCGGCCGGTGGTGGAGGAGATCAAGACCCTTCACTTCCGATCCGACCTCCACCACCTGTTCGCCCAAGAGCGGATCGAGCGCTTTCGCTGGCAGGTTCGGATCTACGCCTTCTGTCTTTTTCCCGGCGGCGACGCGCAGGCACGGTTACTGCTCGTCGATCTCGGTGGGGCCGAGCCCAGGCGCGAGGAGGTAGCGTGGTCGCCGGGCCAGGTCGTCGCGTTTTTGCGTACCCGCGTGCACGCCCTCGTCGCGGCCGAGCGGGAACGACAGAAAACCCTCACCCGCTGGCGCGCGGCCGCCGACGAGCTCGCTTTCCCGTTCCCCGAGGTCCGCCCGGTACAAGCCGAAGCGATGGAAGCGATCGAGGAGAGCTTGAGCTCCGGCCGGCACCTGCTGCTGGCCGCCCCCACCGGCGTGGGGAAGACCGCGGCGGCGCTGTTTCCCGCCATACGGCTGGCGCTCGCCAGCGGGCGGCGGCTGGTGTTCGCGACCGCCAAGACGTTGCAGCAGCACCTGGTCGTGGACACGTTGCGGGCGATGCAGGACGGGAGCTGGCACTCGCTGCAGCTGCGAGCCAAGGCACGCATGTGCGCCCACCGCGAGGTGATCTGCCACGAGGAGTTCTGCCCGTATCTGGCCGACATGTGGCTGCGGATGGCCGAGCACGGGGTCATCGAGGCGCTCGTGAGCCACGGGCCGCACCTCGACCCCGACCGCATCTTCGATCTCGCCCGCGCTGCCGAGGTGTGCCCGTTCGAGACCTCGCTCTCGCTCATCGGGCAGGCCTCGGCGGTGGTCTGTGATTACAACTACGTCTTCGACCCCACGATCGCCCTCTTCGGTACCCCTGACGATGGGGGGCTCGAGGATACGTACCTGATCATCGACGAGGCCCACAACTTGGTGGACCGCACCCGCGAGTACTACTCGCCGCGCCTGGGCCGCTCGACCGTCCAGGCGGCGCGCCGGCTCGTCGAGGGGTACCGGCAGAGAGTGTGCAGGGAGCTCGAGGAAATCCTGGCTGACCTCGAGCAGCACCTGGCCGACCGCGTTGGGCGGGCGATCGGGCAGGCGATCGGCACCCGCCAGACCGATCTCGACAGCGAGCGGCTCGTCGAGACTCGGCTGGCGCTCGACGCGCTTCTCATCCCGTACTTCACCTTCAAGCGCCAGGCCGAGGTGTGGCTCGCCCAGGACCCGGTGATGGAGGTTTCGCTCACCCTCTCGCGGCTCGTCGACCTGCTCGCCGACGGTGGGCGGGAGCTCGTGCCGCTCGCCGAGCGCACCGCAGTACCCCAGGCCGAGGAGGCGGTGCGGGTGTTTTGCCTCGACGCCTCACGCTTCGTCGGGCGGCTGCTCACCAGCTCGGCAGGCACCGTGGCGATGTCGGCGACGCTGCAGCCGTTCGAGTTCTACCGTGACCTGCTGGGGTTCGAGCCGGACCGCACGGACACGCTGGCACTGCCGTCCCCGTTTCCGCGCCAGCACCGGCTCGTGGTCACGGTGAGCGAGGTGGACACTACGTACGGCCAGCGGGCCCGCTACTACGGCCGGATCGCCGAGCTGGTCAGCGAGCTGGCGCCGCGCGGGCGCAACGCGTTGGTGCTGTTCCCGTCGTATGCTTTTCTCAACGAGGTAGCGAACCGGTTACACCTGTCGGAGCATCAGGTCGAGATCCAGCGCGGCGACGACTCCGAGGCGCTGCGCCGTGATGTCCTCGCCCGCTTGCGCGCCAACCATGCGCCAACGGTGCTGCTCGCGGTGCTCGGGGGGGTATTTGCGGAAGGGGTCGACTACCCGGGGGAGATGCTTTCCGAAGTGGTCGTGGTCTCCCCAGCGCTCCCTCAGGTTGGCCCGGAGCGGGAGCTGCTCAAGGCCTACTTCCAGGACCGCTTCGATCGAGGGTTCGAGTACGCCTATCTGGTTCCCGGCCTGACGCGGGTCGTGCAGGCGGCCGGCCGGCTCATCCGCTCGGCCGAGGACCACGGCGCGATCGTGTTGGTTTGCCGGCGGTTCGCGCGCGAGCCGTACGTCAGCCTGCTGCCTCCGGACTGGCTCGAAGGTGGTTTTGGGGAAGCGCCGGATCCGGCCGCCGCGGTACGGGAGTTTTTCGCGGCGCTGCCGGTGCCCGAACCCGAGGTGTCGAAGCCGCCGCGACGGCGCCGGAGCCGGCGAGCGGCTCCCAAGGCAGAGAACTGAGATGCGCACGTACACCTGGCGGCACCTGGCCGACCTGGCCTCGCGCGCGGCCGCCGCGCCGCGCCGACGAGCGAACCTCAACCTTCACCGCCAGCCCGAAGACGGTATCCAGCGAATGTTCAACTGCTTCCAGCCCGGGACCTACGTCCGCCCGCACCGCCACGAACCCCAGCGCTGGGAGCTGTTCGTGGTGGTGAGAGGACGGCTCGGAGTGCTGACCTTCGACACGTCGGCCGCAGTGGCAGCTGTCGCGGTGCTGGGACCGGGCGGGACGGTGGCGGTGGAGATCCCGGGCGGCGCTGATCACACCGTAGTTGCCCTCGAGCCCGACACGGTCGTGCTCGAGGTCAAACCCGGACCGTTCCGCCCCCTCACGGACAAGGACTTCGCACCGTGGTCGCCGCCCGAAGGCGACCCGGATGCGGCCTCGCTGGTGGCGGCCTGGTCAGCCCTGACGTCGGCCGCGGAAGAAGGCGGACAGGAGGGCTGAGGCCCGCTCCCGCTCGAGCCCGGCTCGCCACGATACGCGGTGGTTGAGCCGGGGGTCGTCGAGGAGGTTGCCGAGGGAACCAGCGAACCCGGCCTTGGGGTCGGGAGCGGCATAGACCACGCAGGCGAGACGGGCCTGGACGCAAGCAGCGGCGCACATGGCGCACGGCTCGAGCGTCACGTAAAGAGTGCAGCCGTCCAAACGCCAGCTTCCCAGCTCCGTGGCCGCTGCACGCAGTGCCAGCAGCTCGGCATGGGCCGTGGGGTCGCGGCTCTGCTCCCGCCGGTTGCCTGCCAGTCCCAGCAGCGTGCCGTCGGGACCGAGCACCGCGGCGCCCACCGGTACGTCGCCGGCCGCCCCCGCCGCTGCTGCCTGCTCGAGCGCCCACGCCATGGCCTGGCGGTCGCGCGCGTCGAACGCCCAATCGGGGGGCAGGTTGGCCATCGGCTCTCCCGGAGGCCAGGGGATGGAAGATCGGGGGCGGGGAGGTGTCCGAGGTGGCCCGGAGCGCAGGGTTCGTGGCCCACCGCCCGGCGGCGGTGAGGCTGGGCTGGCTGGTCGCTCAGTCGCGCACGCCGGGCTGCTGGTGGCCGGTTGTCTCCGACCGCGTGCCTGGTCCGGGCTGCCACGCCGCCATCATAGTGCGGATAGAATCGGGGGGTGCCAGTGGTGAGGAGGTCGTGGCCGTGGCTCGGGGCGGGGTTGCTCCTGTACGGGGTGTCCGCAGCCACGGGTCCGATGTGGGGCGACTGCTCGAAGCTCACGCTGTACGCTCTCCGCTCCTACGTGCCGAGCGCCAACCCTGGAGACCACGCCGGGTGGACGGTGGTGGCTTGGGTATGGCTGCGGCTCCTGTTCTGGCTCGATCCGGTGCGCTCCCTGCACCTGCTCTCGGCGGTCGCTGGCGGCGTGGCGGTAGCCCTCGTCCACCGGCTGGTTTGGGAAATCACGGGTGAGGAGCGGCGGGCCGGAGGTGCGGCGGCGGTGGCGCTGGTCGCCCACCCGCTCTGGTGGGGTTCGGCGGTGGCCGAGAGCTATGCGCTGGCGCTCGCGCTGGCGCTCGCGAGCTGCCTGCTGTCGCAACGTGACTCACGTGCGGCCGCTTTCGGTGCCGGGCTGGCGGCCGGCCTCGGCGCCGCTGCCCACGTTTTCTCGCTGGTGGTCAGCCTGCCTTGGTTGGTGCGTTGGCGAAGGTGCCGGTGGTTCGTGCTGGGCGGCGCTGTGCTCGGTCTGGCGCCGGTGTGGCTGGGGGTTTTCGACACGCCCGCCGACCCGCTCACGGGCTTTCGGGCGGGGGGACCGGAGAGCTGGGGATGGCACCTGGCGGCGTTCGTGCACCCGGCGGCGTTGGCGCGCGGACTCGGGCTGCTTGCCGGGCTGGCGGCGCTCGCCCTCGGACCGTTCGGGGTCTGGGCGTTGGTGCACCCTGCCACGAGACGCCGTGGCCGACTGCCGGGGCCACCTCTCGGGGCGCTGGCGCTCGCCCTGTACGCCTTGGTGCTGTGTACGTATGCACCGTATCGCGTGCCGCTCATGGCCGTCTTTTTGGTCACGGGCCTGCTGCTGCTCCGCCCACCGTCGCTGACCCCGCTCGGACAGCTCCTGCACGTCGCGACGCAGGCAGTGCTCCTGGCCACCTTGGCCTGGGGGCTGTCGGCGGTGGGGCTGGGCGATTTGGGCGTGCGGCAGCTCCCGGAGCGTCACAACGCCTGGCATTTCCTGTGGCCGGTCAAGCGTGGTGAGACAGGTCCCGAGCGCTACGCGCACAGCCTGCTCGCGGCGGCGCCACCGGGCGCCGTCGTCCTGTCCGATTTCAACCTCGGGGCGGTGCTGTGCCTGGTTCAGCAGTCGGAGGGCTTGCGGGAGGACGTGGAGGTGGTGCCGACAGCGGTCGACGACGCACTCGTCCGGTCCGACCCGGCAGCTGCCCTCGACCGGCGAATCGCCGCGATCGAGGCGACGGAACGCGCCGTGGTGCTCGCCGACGACTGGTCGCCGTACTACCGGCTCGGCGAGCTCGAGCAGCGGTTCGGATGGGTCGCACGGCAGCTGGGCCCCGGTTGGCTCGTGACCCGACGCTGAGCAACCGTTTTCGAGCCTCTCGTCGGCCTCGTGGAGAACCTCCTCCAGGCAGCCCAGCCCGTGGAGGTCGAACACGCCGCGCCCCAGCGCCCTGGTTGCCGACCGCCTGCAGCCCTGCTCTCACTGACCATGCGGCACGAACGGGATGTGAAACGCAGCCACAGTGGTTGTAGGGGGCGTGCATAATCCGCCCGTGATGCCAACCCTCGCCCCCCTGGCCGATTGGACCTCGCTGCACCCAGCCGCGGTTGCCTGGGCCGAGGGAACGATCTCGATCGCTCCCGGAGGTCCGACCAGACGGGCACGCTCCCGCGCACTCGCGGGAGCACTGGCAGCCACCAACCGCCGCTGGGGTAATCCCGTGGACGACGACCTCGAGGCATGGCTCGGCGGCGCCGAGGTGATCGTCACCGGTCAGCAGCCCGGGCTCGTCGGCGGACCGTTGCTGACGCTGGTCAAAGCCTGCGCCGTGGCCGCCGAGGTGGCGCGCCGCCGGGCGGCCGGGACACCGGCGGTGGGGTTTGTCTGGCTGGCGACGAGCGACGACGACCTGCCCGAGATGCGGTGGGCTCGGGTACCGGTGGGCGAGGAGGTGGTGGAGGTGCGAGAGGGTGGCTGGGAGCGGGGCACCGCTCTCGGCGGCCTCGTCATGGTTAGCGATGCGGTCACCCACCTGCTCGCGCGTCTGGCGGCCGCCTATCCCGGTGAGCTGCCCGCACCGGCGATCGACCTCGCGCGCGACTGCTTCGCGCCGGGAACGACGCTCGGCGAGGCGTGCGGACGGTTCCTCGGCCGCCTGCTGTCGGGGCTCGGGGTGGTGCTGGTGGATGCCCTCGAGCCGGAGCTGGCTCGGGCCGGCCGCGAGGTCGTGCAGCGGGCGCTCGCGGCGCTGCCGCTGGTCAACCTGGAGCTCGCGGCACAGGCACACGACTTCGCGGCCCGTGGGTGGGTGGCGCCGCTCCGGGTGAGCCCCGGCCGCCTTCCGGTGTTCAGGCGCGAGGGAGTACGCCGTGTGCCGCTCCCGGCCCGGGAAGGGCATTGCCCGCACGAGGTGCTGACGGCCCACGCGGCAACCCCCGAGGCGTTCGTGCCCAACGTCTGGCTGCGACCGCTGGTGGCCGACGAGGTGCTCGACACGCATACCTCGATCCTGGGCGGAGCGGAGCTCGCATACCACCTGCAGGCTCGTACTGGGTGGGACATCGTCGGCGTCGGTCGACCGCGCTGGCGGCTGCGCCCCCACGTCACTGTCCTGACGTCGGCCGAACGCCGGTTGGCAAGGCAGCTCGGTGTGAGGCCTGTGGACTTGCTGCGCTCGTCCCCACCTCGACGAGTCCTCCCCGGACGTGGGCTCGAGCGGCGTTTGACTCGGCTCGGCACCCGGCTGGAGGTGGAGCTTGGGGCCTTGGTGCAGGCCGCTCGTACGGAGCTGCCGGGGGTGGTTGGCGACGCCGAGGCAACCGCGAAGCGGGTACGGGGCTCGCTCGCCTGGCTCGGCGAGCGAGCTCAGGTTGCGGCGTTGCGGGCCGCGGAGATCGAGGCCGGGCGATGGCGCCGGCTGGTGGCGTTCGTGCGCCCGAATGGCAAGCCGCAGGAACGGTATCTATCGGTCCTGGCGCCGCTTTTGCGGCTCGGGCTCGACTGGCCCGCGCAGCTCGTCGAGGCGCTCGACCCATCTCATCCGGGGATGCAGCTCCTGGGGTGGGAGGAGGGTGGTCGATGGTGAGCAGGTGTGATGTGCTGGCGATCGGCGCGCACCCGGACGACGTGGAGCTGGGGTGCGGAGGGCTCGTCGCGCGGCTTGTGGCGTCGGGGAAGACAGTAGGCGTGGTCGACCTGACCGCTGGTGAGCTCGGGACCCGGGGTGAGGTCGAGGTGCGCCGCGCGGAGGCTGCTGCCGCGGCATCGGCGCTGGGGGTGAGCTGGCGGCAGTGCTTGGCGTTGCCCGACGGCGGCCTTCGTTCGGCGGATCCCGAGCAGATGGCGGCCGTGGTCGGCGTCCTACGCACCGCTGGTCCGCGTGTCGTCATACTGCCCGATGGCGGCGACCCCCACCCCGACCACCAGGCAGCCGCGGCGCTCGTCGCCCGGGCGTGCACGTGGAGCGCGGTTCGAAGCTGGCGACCCACGAGCGGCCCGCCGCACAAGCCGCAGCTGCTGCTCGCGTACCCGGGTCCGCGACAGGTCCTGGCGCCGGCGGTGGTGGTCGAGGTAACCGCGTGGTACCCAGCGAAACGGTCGGCTTGCCTCGCGCACCGCTCGCAGTTCGATCCCGAAGCGGGGCCGCCGACGCACCTGGCCTCGGGGCACTTTCTGGCCGCGATCGAAGGCAGGGACCGCGCGGTCGGCAACACGGTCGGCGTCGCACTAGCCGAGGGCTTCTCGGTGCTCGGCCCGCTGCCCGGGGACGAGTTGGCCTGGTTGTTGCGGGCAGGGGAGAGGGAACCGGGAACGGGGGAGCAGGAGAGTGCCGGGGCCGCTGTTGCGGTGCGCCGGTTCCGGTAGAGGGGGTGGGAGGATGCGAGTAGGCGTGACGTGCTATCCGACCGTAGGTGGCTCGGGCACCGTGGCGACCGAGCTCGGCCTTGCCATGGCCCGGCGTGGCCACGAAGTGCACTTCATCTGCTACGCCATGCCGTACCGGCTGGGGCGGGTGCCGCCGGGAGTGACCTTCCACGAGGTGACGGTGCCCACGTACCCGCTGTTCCAATACCCGCCGTACTCGCTGGCGCTCGCCTCGCAGATGGCCGACGCGGTGCGGACGCACGGCATCGAGCTGCTGCACGTGCACTACGCCATCCCCCACGCGGTGTCGGCCCTTCTGGCGCGGGAGATTCTGGGCGGTGGGCCACGTCTCGTCGTCACGCTGCACGGCACCGACATCACGGTGGTGGGAGCCGACCCGTCGTTCCTGCCGATCGTGCGGCTGGGGATCGAGCGCGCCGACGCGGTGACGGCGGTGAGCGCGGACCTCGCGCGGGTCACGCGCCAAACGCTCGGCGTCGACCGGCAGATCGAGGTGATCCCGAATTTCGTGGACGCCAGTCGCTGCGACCGCGAGCTCTCGGCCGCACACCGGCGACGGCTCTCTCCGGATGGGGCGCCGATTCTGTTGCACGCCTCCAACTTCCGGCCGGTCAAACGGGTGCGGGACGTGATCGAGGTCTTCCGGCAGGTCGTGGAGCGGGTGCCCTGCCATCTGGTAATGCTGGGTGACGGCCCCGATAGGCCGGCGGCGGAACGGCTGGTACGCGAGCTCGATCTCGGGCCGCGTGTCGAGTTTCTCGGCAACGTCTCGCCGGTCGAGGGTGTGTTGGGTGCCGGCGACATCTTCCTGCTGCCGTCGCAAGAGGAGTCGTTCGGGCTCGCCGCGCTCGAGGCGATGTCGTGCGGTGTTGCGGTGGTGGCGTCCAACGCCGGGGGATTGCCCGAGCTCATCGCTCACGGCGACGGGGGATTCGTCTTCCCGATCGGCGACACCGCGGCAATGGCCGCCCAGGTCGTGGCGTTGCTGCTGGATCGCGCCGAGCTCGGTCGCCAGCGAGAGCGGGCGCGTTGCCGGGCGGTCGAGCACTTCGCGACCGACATCGTGGTCGACCGCTACGAGGAGCTGTGCCGGCGCCTGGTCGGCCACGACTGACGATCCGGCACGGACGGCGACCCGCTCAGGGTGGGGGAGGCGCCTTCGCCGGCGAGTGGTCGATGCTCGAGTGGACGGGGGGTGGTGGCGGGTCGTCGGTCGGCGATGAGGTCCATGGCCCACAGCGCAGGATGCGGCGAAACGCCAGCCAGCTCCCGCGGCACGCGCCGTGGTTGTGCAGGACCTGCAGCGCGTACTCGCTGCACGTCGGGCGCAGGCGGCAATGTCCGCGCAGCGGTCTCAGCTTGGGCACGGTGACTTGATAGAGCCGCACGAGGCGCTGGAGTGCTCGGGAGGAAAGCTGCTGGGCTGGCTGCCGAGCCAGGTCGGCAGCCAGCAGGCTGACGGCCAGAACGATAACCCCACCCAACCACCAACAGCGGCGGTCGTGGTGGGTGGGGACAACACCCGGGCTCCCCACCCGACCCTCGGAGGGGAGCCCGGATGGCGAGACCGGCATCAGATCTTGGCGACGAAGTCGGACAGCCCCGGGATCAGCTGGCGCTGGCCCTTGACGCCCTTGACGATGCAGATGATGCGCAAGACCACGAAGATGAGCCAGATGACCGGGGCCAGGACCATGATCACGCAGCCGACGCCGGGGATCATGCTGAGCACGAAGTAGACCACCCAAGCAAGCACCTCGGCGACCAGCAGCACCAGGCCATGCTTGGCGTGCCACTGCACCTCCTGGTCCTCTTTCTCGGTGAGAAGCGGCACCAGGGCCAGCAGCCACAGGTATGCGAGCACGATCATGACGTTGCGGTTGGACGAGACGGGCCCCCCGCTGGCCGGCGGAGGTGCCGTCGGTGGGGGCGGTGGGGGCGGTGGCGTGTAGGTCGGGGGTCCTCCGGGTGTTTCTTGCATGTGTACACCTCCTCGCTAGGACGATAGCTGATCCTCATTGTACGCTAGCATCCGCGGTCTTCAAGCCATTCCCTCGGCCGCCCGGTCGAAAATCGAAGATCGAGAGCCGAAGACTCCGGTAGGGTGGGCCCGGGGGCGCTCGACCTCTTGCCTGCGACCTTCGTCGGTTGGGCGGGGGATCGGTGCTTCGCCGGGTACCGCTCGCGCTCCGGCCGCACGAGGACGGTGCGGTCGGCTCCGCCCCTCGGCCGCGCCCCTGGCGATGCCGTCGGGCCCGGTGGCTCGGCGATGCTCGGTTGCCGATGACCGAGCAGCCTGCAGCTACGGGTCAATCGGCACTCGGTGGCTCGCTTTCCGTCCACAACACCAGCCGCCCCGGCAGCACCTCGGCGAGAGGTGCTGTCAGCGCCACCAGCTCGACCCACGGCAGGGCCGGCAGGTGGGCGAGCACCAGATGGTCGCAGCGCAGCCGGGGCGCCAGCTCCAGCCAGTCCAGCACGTGGGCGTGGCCGGACAGCCGCGCGGCTACACGCCGGTTCGGCTCGACGAACGTGCACTCGACCAGCGCGATGGTGGCGTCGAGCAGATCGAGATCGCGCTCGTAGACCGTCGTCGCGGAGTCGCCGCCGTACACGAGCGCCGGCCGCTGTGCCTCGGGCTGGAACACTCGCCAACCGAGCCCGGGCACGCCGTGGTCGAGCTCGAACGCCACCGCCCACCCCCGCGGCAACGGCACCCGCTGGCCGGGTTGTGCGGGCAGCAGAACTTCGTCGAGCCGCATGCGTTTGCGGACCGATTCCAGGCCCGGCATCACGGCGAGTGCCTGCCGCAGGGGATCTACGACCGACGGTGGCCCGAAAAGGTGCGTCGGCTCTCCGGCGTGAAAACGGGCCCGCAGGTTGAGATAGGCGAGCACCCCCGAGAGGTGGTCCAGATGCCCATGCGTGAGCAGGACCACCGAGCGCTCGGCGGTGGCGGGAGAGAGCCGGCCGAGGTCGAGGGCCACATCGAGCTCCGGGACGGCGAAGGCCGTGGCCCGAGCGGCCACCGACGCGCCCCACAGCGTGATGCCGCCGAGCGACATCTCGAGCTCGGGTAGCAGCGGCACGGTCCTCCGCTGTGGGGTCAGGGGCGTGTCCATGGACCGATTCTACGGCCGCTTGCACGATAGGTCATAATTGATGCATGACTGAGCTGCAACGAAGTGTTCTCATCGTCGGCACGGACCCGGCTTCCTTCCAGCCTCTAGCCACCCGACTGCGCCGCGCCAGCTTCATCTCCGATTGGGTGGGCTCGGTGGGCGAGGCCATGGACCTCATCGCCCTGCTGCCGTTCGACGCCATCATCGTCGCCTACCCTCTCGTCGACGTGACCGTCAAGCAGTTCGTCGGTGTCGTCCGTCGCCCCAACGCGCCCTGCCGTGCCTCGGCGGTAGTGTTTCTCGCGCGCGACGAGCACATCGAGGAGGCAACCCGGTTCGTGGGCGAGGGTGTCAACGCCGTGTTTGCATTCGCGGATGCGGCCGATCTCCTGGTGGCTCGGTTGCGATCGCTCATCGATGTCGCACCCCGTTTCCCACTCCGGGTGATGTCACGGCTCCGGGGGCGCCTCGCTGGCACGTCGACGCTTTGCCAAACCGTGAACATCTCGACCTCGGGCATGCTGCTGCGGGGCGATCAGCACGTGCCGGTCGGTGGGGAGCTGCACTTCGAGCTGACGCTGCCGGGGGACACCAAGCCGCTGCGCGGGACCGGTACCGTGGTCCGCCACACCTTCGAGAGGCGTGAGCGCATATCCGGCCTGGGGATCCGCTTCGCGGGGTTCGAGGACGATGGCCTGGCGAGGCTGGAAAGCTATCTCGCGTCGTTGGGCTGAGCCGGGACCGGGTAAGGTTACATCCGGAGCCGCGCGGCGACCTCGGGTTGCAGCTTGACCCGAACCCGGAAGTCCCGCGCGGAGACGAACGGCCGGTGCTGGCGTTGGTCGAGCCAACTGGCCACCTCGGCCTCCGAGATCCCCGGGATGACACGCAGTACGCCCTCCTCTGCGGTGTTGACGTCGAAGCGGAGAGGGGCTTCCACACCCATGCCAGGGAGGCGGACGGTCACGGTATCGACGGTGCACGCGAGCTGCGGGCCGAGGCGGGAAGCCAGCACGGCGGGATCGCTCAGCGCAGTGGTCAGCCAGCGCTGGCGCGCGGCGTTGATGGCGTCGAGTTCGAGCTGCTCGAGGTCCTGGTGCAGGGCGGCCAGGTAGTGACGGCGCCACATCGGGGCCGCGTTGCCATCCACCAGCACGCCTCGGCTGCAGTCGAGGAGCACGGCGAGCACCTCGCGGCGTTCCGTCGGGTCGCGCCGCGCCAGGGCCAGGACGGCCTCCAGCAGCAGCGGGGTGTCGGGCCCGAGGTCGGGGCGCCGTAGGATCTCCTGCATCGCCTGCAGAAGGCTGCCCAGCCGAGCCCGCACCGTCGCGGCGTCGGGCCTGCTCCCGCGCATCACCAGCGCGTAGAAGACCGATGCCGCGAACCCCTCGGACTGCATGAGTTGGTTGGCGTCCCGCAGCGTGGTGAGGTCGCGCGCCGGTTCGAGCTGCACCCGCAAGTAGTCTGGTGCCCGCACGGCCGAGGCGAAGGCGAACGCGTTGTCGCGCACATCCCGATACCTCGCCTGAGGCTGTGCATAGGTCGCGAGCTGGACGCTCGGACGGAAGTACTCGCCCTGCATGCGCGAGGCTGGGCCGAACAGCAGCTCGTCGGGGTGAAGGAGCGAGCGCAGCGCCGGTGTAACGGCGCGCTGGGCGGCCACGGTTTCGAGGGCGATAGCGAACCCCTCGCTGAAAGCCGTGGTGCGGTCGGTCAGTGCGGAGACCGCGTGCGGAATCGGCGAGATCGCCTGGCCGGGCAGCGTGCGACCTCCCGCGAGCAGGATCTGGCAGGCGTGGCCGGTCTCGTGCAACAGGACGGTGGAAAAGCGCCCGGCGTCCTCGCCGAGGCGGAGGTAGGGGGCGCGCGGCCATTCCTGCCAAACCTTGCCGTCGCGCAGGCGAAAACCGGTTCCGGTCGAAGCACAATCCGCTTCGACCGCGACGACGAGCCGCTCCGGTGCAACGGTGGCACCCGGCGCCCGTCCTGCCGACCACGCGAGGCGATAGATCTCGGCAGCGAACAGCGCTGCCTCGTTGGTGCTCCACCCGCGCAGCCGCTCCAGGCGGGCCGAGTCAGTGACCGTGCGGAACGCCGGCAACGTCCCTGCCGGCGCCGTGAGGTCGGGCTCGACGAAGTGAAACGGCGAGCCTTGCCCGGCCGCTGTCCCGGCCGCCAGGAGGGTCGCGGCGGCGAGCGCGCAGCGGGGCAGGAGTGCTTTCATGATCTTGGCAACGCCGGGACGGCCGAGGCCATGCCCGACGGGTGACGACTACTCGAGCTCGAGCAGCAGCTCGTCCTTGGCCACCATCTGGCCTGGAGTGACGAGCACCCGCGCCACCACGCCGTCGTGATGGGCGGTGATCTCGTTGCGCATCTTCATTGCCTCGACGACGAGCAGCGCCTCACCGCGGCGGACCCGGCGGCCCGGCTGCACGCTCACGCTCACGACCATGGCGGGGATGCGGGTCCGTACCTGCCGTGGGTCGGCGGGCTGGTACGGCTTGCGCTGGGCGAACTTGCGGGTGTACAGCGTGGAGTACGCCGTGTCGTCGAGCTCCAACTGGCGGAATTCGCGTTCGTCGCTCATGGCATCAGAACGGCGGCACGCCGTGCTTCTTGGAGGGCCGGGACTCCGCCTTCTGGGCCGAGATCTCCATCGCGTGGATGAGGAAGTCGCGGGTCTCGGCGGGCAGGATGACGGCGTCGATGTGGCCGTTGGCGGCGGCGATGTAGGGGTTGGCGAACTTCTCGGTGTACTCGGCGACCTTCTCCCTGCGCATCGCGTTGGGGTCGGGTGCGCCCTGGATTTCGGCGCGGAAGATGATGTTGGCCGCGCCCTCCGGCCCCATCACGGCGATCTCCGCCGAGGGCCAGGCGAACACGAAGTCGGCGCCGAGATGGCGGGAGCACATGGCGATGTACCCGCCGCCGTACGCCTTGCGCAGGATCACCGTGATCTTGGGCACCGTCGCCTCGGAGTACGAGTACAGCACCTTGGCGCCGTGCCGGATCACGCCGGCGTGCTCCTGGTCGACCCCCGGCAGGTAGCCCGGCAGGTCGACGAACGTCACGAGCGGGATGTTGAAGGCGTCGCAGAACCGGATGAACCGCGCCGCCTTGTCGGAGGAGTCCACGTCGAGCACGCCTGCGAGCACCAGCGGCTGGTTGGCGACGACGCCGATGGTCTGGCCGTGCATGCGCGCGAACCCCACCACGATGTTGGCCGCCCAGTGCTTCTGGACCTCGAAGAAGTCCGAGTCGTCGCACACCGCCCTGACGACGTCGCGCACGTCGTACGGGCGGTTGGGCTCGGAGGGGATGATCTTCTCGACGTCGTGGCCGGGCTTCGGCGGCTTCGGCGGGTAGGGGTCGGCCTTCTTGCGGTTGTTCCACGGGATGAAGGTGACGAGCTTCTTGATCTGCTCGAAGCACTCGAGCTCGGAGTCGGCGTAGAAGTGCGCGTTGCCCGAGATCTCGGTCTGCACCCGGGCGCCGCCCAGGTCCTCCATCGAGATCTCCTCGCCGAGCACCGTCTTGATGACCTCCGGGCCGGTGATGAACATCTTGGAGATTCCCTCGACCACGAAGACGAAGTCGGTGAGTGCGGGCGAGTAGACGGCGCCGCCGGCGCACGGCCCGAGGATGACCGAGATCTGCGGGATGACGCCGGAGGCCAGCGTGTTGCGGTAGAAGATCTCGCCGTAGCCGGCCAGGGAGTTGACCCCCTCCTGGATGCGCGCGCCGCCGGAGTCGTTGATGCCGATGAGCGGGATCCCGAGCTTCATGGCATGGTCCATGATCTTGGTGATCTTGCGCGCGTGGGCGAGCCCGAGCGAGCCGCCGGCGACCGTGAAGTCCTGGGCGAAGATGCACACCGGGTAGCCCATGATCGTGCCGGTGCCCGTGACCACGCCGTCGCCGGCCAGCGCCTTCTTGTCCATGCCGAAGTCGGCGCAGCGGTGCTCGACGAAGAGGTCGTACTCGTAGAAGCTGTCGGGGTCCAGGATCGCGGTGATGCGCTGGCGGGCGGTCAGCTTGCCCATGGCGAGCTGCTTCTCGATCGCCTTGGGCCCGCCCCCCGAGATCACCGTCTCCCGGCGGGTGAGAAAGTCACGGATCTTGGAAAGCCACGACATCCCTCGCTCCTTCACCCCTCGCCCGGCCCGCACACGGGATGCCCAGGGCGGCGCTGGCAACGGGTGGCGTGCACTTTAGCACACAGCACTTTCCGCCGTCCGGAAGAGGGGGGATGCTATGCTGCCCGGGAGGCACGACGGGGGCATTCATGAGGGTCGAAGAGTTCTTCTCGCAGGCGGAGCGGGAGCTGGTGGAGAAGGCCGTCGGGGCGGCTGAAGGCCGCACCTCGGGCGAGATCGTGCCGGTGGTGGTGGCACACTCGGATGAGTACTTCGGCGCCGCCTGGAAGGGCGCGGCGCTGGGTGCGCTCGGCATGGTCCTTCTGGCCGAGGGGCTGCACTGGTGGGTCGGGGCGTGGGGTCTCGGAGCCGGGGTGTGGATCGTGCTCCCGGCGGTGCTGGGGGCGGCGCTCGGGTTCGCCCTCGCTTCCTGGGTGTCGGTCGTGCGCAGGCTCGTCATCAGCGACGAGGAGATGGAGCGGGAGGTGCGCCAGCGGGCCGTGGAGGCGTTCGTCACCCACGAGGTGTTCGCCACCCAGGAGCGCACCGGTGTGCTCATCCTCCTGTCGCTGTTCGAGCACCGGGTCGTGGTGCTGGGCGACAGCGGCATCAATGCCAGGGTGGCTCCGGGGGAGTGGGACGAGATCGTCGCCGGCGTGGTGGCGGGGATCAAACGGGGACAGCCCGGCCAGGCGCTTGTCGAGGCGATCGGCCGGTGCGGCGAGCTGCTGCATCGGCAGGGCGTCGAGCGACGCACCGACGACGCCAACGAGCTGCCCGACCGGCTGCGCCTGGAAAGGGAGTAGGGCGATGCGCCGCCCGGGGCTCGCGCTGGTGGCGCTCGGGGCCGTGCTCGTGGCCTCGGCCGCCGCGGCCCGCGAGGTGCCGTTCCTCTCCGGCCGGGTGAACGACACGGCGGGCATCCTCTCCGAGGGCACACGGCAGGCACTGGAGGGCAAGCTCGAGGCGTTCGAGAAGGAAACGGGCGCCCAGGTGGCCGTGCTGACCATCGACTCGCTCGAGGGCGAGGTGCTCGAGGACTACTCGCACCGGGTGGCGTCGACATGGCAGCTCGGGCGCAAGGGCGTGGACGACGGCGTCCTGTTCCTCGTCGCCAAGGACGACCGCAAGATGCGCCTCGAGGTGGGGTACGGCCTCGAGGCCAAGCTCACGGACGCGCAGTCCCGGCGCATCCTCGACAATCTGGTGCGGCCGCAGTTCCGGGCCGGGAGCTTCGACGGCGGCGTGCAGGCGGGTGTCGACGCGGTGCTCGGGACGCTGCGTGGGCAGGACGTGATCCCGCCCGAGGCGCCTCCCGGCAGCTCGTTCAAGCAGCTCGCCGACGTGCCGTGGCCGATGCGGCTGGCGTTCGGCGGAATGTTCACGCTCGTCATCGGGATGTTCTCGCTCGTCGCGCTGTTCGGGAAGGGGTGCTCGGGGTGGTTCCTGTACTTCTTCCTGATGCCGTTCTACCTCACCTTCCCGATGGTGTTCGCGGGACCGGTGGGCGGCCTCGTCATCTTCGTGGCCTGGGTCGTCGGGTTCCCGATCCTCAAGCTCATGCTCTCGTTCTCGCCGTGGGGGAAGGTGTTCATGACCCGCCATCCGGGCCTCGCGCGCTTCGCGGCGTCCTCGGGCTCGAGCGGCAGGGGGTGGAGCTCGGGCGGCTCGAGCAGCGGGTGGTCCGGCGGGGGCGGCAGCTTCGGCGGCGGCGGCTCCTCGTCGTCGTGGTGACCCCCGCCCGCCCGGTGAGAAGTGAACGGTGATCGGTGGTCAGAGGACCGATCGAGGTTGCCATCCTCTGTCCACCGGTCACCGCTCGCTGAGGAGGCCGGACAGCCCGCCTGGCGGTCGGGCGAGGGCGCAGGTGGTTCTCGTCCCGAGCCCGCCAGGCTGGTCCGGGCTGCCGGCGTCAAGGTGGCTGCTGGCTCGACCCTCCTTTCAGGTGAGCTGGAAGTTGACGGTGATGGTCAGGTAGACGCTCACGAGGCGGCCATTCAGCGTCGCCGGCTGATAGCGCCACCCGCGGATGGCCTGCAGGGCCGCTTCGCCGCATCCCAGGCCGATGTCGCGCAGCACCCGGACATCAACGATGTTCCCGGAGGTGTCGATGATGGCCTCGAGGATGACGACCCCCTGACGCCGCGCCTTGCGGGCCGTCTCCGGGTAGGTCGGGTCGATTCGCTGGAGCAACACGGGAGGAATCACGGCGCCTCCGATGACGATCGGCGGTTCCTCTCTCGGAGTCACCGAAGCAACGGGCAGCGCAAACGGGAAGCCACCGACGATCCCGCCTTCCCTGCCTTCGGGGTCGCCGCCCTCCACACCCGGCCCGTCACCGATCGGCGCCTCCTCTCCAGGCTTCACCGGCTCGACGGTAGTCTCGGGAACCACCTCGGGTGGAGCTTCGGCGGTTTGCAGGCGCCGTGGACCGCGGGTGACGGCGTCGCTCTTGGGGGTTCCCTTGGCGGCCATGGGCGGCGGGGGCGGTGAGATGTAGATCGCGACGGGCAGAATCGGTTCGGAGACCGGAGGCGTGGTCACGAGCTGCGCCACGACGAAGCCGCTGAGGGCCACGAGGTGGAAGGCGACCGCCACCGGGAGGGCCAGCAGCCGCTGACGCGGGGTCTTCTGCCGGCGGGACGCGATCAAGGTGCTCTCGAACATCGCTTCCTCCTTTCGGGGCCGGCCTGCCGGCGCTCGGCTGGCCCTCGCTTTCTGCCCCTTTGGACACCCGGTGGGAGGGCGGCGCAACCGGGGAGTACCATGCGGAGGGGACAGGGGACAGGGGACAGTCCCCCGCCCGACCGGGAGAAGCGAAGTGAGGGTCGAGAAGGTGGCGGAAGCGAAGGTGACGGTGGAGCGGTCGCGCTTCTTCGCCGTGCTGCACCCGGCGGCCTCGGTCGAGGACGTCGAGGCCGTGGTGCGGCGGCAGAAGGGCGAGCTGCGCAAGGCCAACCACCACTGCTGGGCGTTCCGCGGGCGCGACACGGCCGGGGCCGTGCTCGAGCGCTCCAAGGACGACGGCGAGGTGGGTCACCCCGGGAGGGTGCTGCTGGAGCTGCTGCGCAAGCACGACCTCGAGGGCAGCCTCGTCGTCTCGCGGGTGTTCGGCGGCGTCAAGCTCGGCGTCGGCGGCGTCTCCCGCGCGTTCCGCGAGGCGGGGGAAGCGGCGCTGGAGGCGGCGGGGATCGTCTGACCCCCTCACCCTGCCCTCTCCCCCGCTGGCGCGGGGGCGAGGGGGCAAGCAAGGAGGCTGGATACTTGAGGCGCTATCATCCCCGCGCAGGGAGGACCGCATGCGCCGCCACCTCGTCGTCATCGCGCTCGTGCTGGCCGCCACGGCCGGCTTCGCCCAGGACCCGCTCGCGACCTTCAACACGTACTTCGTGGACCGCACGCTGCGGGTGGACTACGAGCACGTCGGCAACGCCGCAGAGGAGGTGTTCGTGCTCGACCGGCTGGTCGAGCAGGGGGCGTGGGCCGGCAGCCGCGTGCACCTCGTGGACCCGTTCGACAACGGACGCTGCTTCGCCAGGGTGTACGACCTGGCGAGCGGGAAGCTGCTTTTTTCCCGCGGGTTCGACTCCTATTTCGGGGAGTACCGCACGACCGAGCAGGCGGGCAAGAGCGTGCGCCGGGCGTACCACGAGTCCGTGCTGATGCCGAAGCCGAAGGCGAAGGTGCGCTTCGCGCTCGAGCTACGCGGCGCCGACCGGAAGCTCAAGGAGGCGTGGAGCACCGAGATCGACCCCGGGTCGTGGGAGATCGTGCGCGAAAAGCCCGACCCCTCGGTGCTGGTGATGCCCTCCCACGTCTCGGGCGATCCTCACGCCAGGCTCGACGTGGCGATCCTCGGCGAGGGGTACACCCTGGCCGAGGTCGGCAAGTTCAGGGCCGACCTCGACCGCTTCACCGGGATCCTCTTGGGCGCCGAGCCGTACGCCCGGGTCAAGGACCGCATCAACGTCTACGGCGTGCTCAAGCCCTCCGACGAGTCGGGGATCGACGAGCCGAGCCACGGCTCGTACAGGCGCACCGCGCTCGGCGCCACCTTCGACTCGCTGGGCTCCGAACGCTACGTGCTCACCGAGGACAACCGGGCGCTGCGGGCCGTGGCCGCCGCGGTGCCGTACGACGCGCTCTACATCATGGTCAACTCGGCGCGCTACGGCGGCGGCGGAATCTACGGGCTGTACTCCACCTTCACGACCGACAACCAGTGGCACCGCTACATCTTCCTGCACGAGTTCGGGCACTCGTTCGGGGGGCTGGCGGACGAGTACTACACCTCCTCGACGGCGTACAACGAGTTCTACCCGCCGGGCGTGGAGCCGGCCGAGCCCAACATCACGGCGCTCGGAGACCCGGCGCACGTCAAGTGGAGCGACGTCCTCACCCCCGGCGTGAAGGTCCCGACGCCGTGGGAGAAGGCCGACTACGACGCACAGGACATGGCGTACCAGAAGCTCCGGCAGCAGCTCAACGAGAGGATCGCGACCGCCAAGCGCTCGGGCGCGCCCGAGGCCGAGGTCGCGAAGATCGTCGAGGAGTCGGAGCGGCTGTCCCGCGAGCACGCCCAGAAGATGGACGCCTACCTGGCCAGCTCGAAGTTCGTCGGGGTGGTCGGCGTCTTCGAGGGGGCGGGGTACTCCGCGAAGGGGCTGTACCGCCCGATGCTCGACTGCCTCATGTTCACCAAGGGCGACAAGCCGCTGTGCAGGGTCTGCCAGGCCGCAATGGAGCGCCGGATCGACCACTTCGGGGAGTGACCTGCCCGCCGTCCGGTCAGCCACGAGGGGGTCGGGACGCGGGGTCGGCGTCCAGGGAGGTGAGGGCTTCGTCCCCGGACCGGTGGGCTCGGCTCCGGGTGGCGTCGCCGGCTCCTCGTTGGTGATGTTCTAGACGTCTCTTGCACCGCTGCATCGTCGATTAGTCGTCGCTATCATCATGGCATGTACGTCCGACGCCTTCTGGCCCCGGTTCTCCGTGCTCTCGCCGAGTCGCCGGTGGGTCGTGGCCTCATCCTCACGGGGGCCGGCCAGGCCGGATAGGAACCTGACCTGGCCGCCGAGCAAGACCTGGTCCACCACACCTGACGCCATCGGACGACCGGTTGCAGTGTCAAGCGTGGTGGACCAGACACCTCTTTCAACCACAGCGGACGGCATCCCGGTCCGTCCGTCCGGCACGCCGCGCCCGCCCGCTACTTCGCGGCCGTTCCGGTCTTGAGCTTGGCCAGCACGTCCCTGCCGTTGTTGTTCTCGGGGTTGAGGGTGAGCGACTTCTCGTATAGCTTGATCGCCTTCTCGGTGTGCCCAGCCTTCAGGACGGCCTCGGCCAGGCTGTCATACACGTTCCACGAGTCGGGGTACAGCGTGGTGTTGAGCTTGAACATTGTGATCGCCTGGTCGACCTTGCCGTCGCGGAGGAAGCGATACCCCTTCGTGTTGATCTCGGCCTCGCTGAAGAAGAACCGGCCCTGCTTCTTGTCGCGGTCGTCGAGCACGGCCCGGAGATCCGCCTCGCCGGCGCCCGAGCTGACGAGCGCGTACAGCTTCTCTGCGGCTGACTCCTGCTTCGTCACGCCCTTCCAGATCTCGGTGATCGTGCTGGAGTTGTTCCGGGCCGAGCAACCGGGGCTGTTGGCCAGCTCGGGGAACCGGCCCTCGAGCGTGTACTCCGCCTGAATCTCGGCCAGGCTCTTTCCGGCCTTGATGTCCTTGTTGACACCGTCCCAGAGCGTACGCACGTAGCTGACCCTGGCCTCGGCGCCCTTGAGCGACAGCTCGCCGTTCCAGTGGCCGGGCACCAGCAGCTTGATGCGGTTCTTCTGGGCCAGAATCAAGTCCCAGTTGGCGAGCCACATCGGGAAGTCGTGGGCAACCCCGTCCCGCGCCCCGAACGAGGCGAGGCACCCCGGCGTCTCGTTGAGCCAGGTGTCGGCCATCGTGTCGCCGGTCAGCAGCAGCCCTTGCTCCGGGACGAGAATCGCGATGTCGCTCGAGGAGTGCATTCCGCCGATGAAGTACATGTCGAAGGTGGTGTCGCCCATGCGCATGGTGTGACGATCCGTGAACGTCGTGGTGGGCGGGACCAGCTTGACGCCGGCCTTCTGGGCCTCCAGGTTCAGCCGATCGAGGGTCACGTCTTCCTTCAGCTTGGCCGCCTCCACCGAGCCCGCGTCGAGCCTGGCAAGCTTCTCTTCCGAGGCCTGTATCGCCTTGGTGAGCCACTCGGTGACCCGCTGGGCATCGGCCGGCCGGGCGGTCATGGCTGGACCGACCTTCTCGTGGCCGACGATCGTGCAGTCCTCGTAGACCACATTGCCGTTGGTGTGGTCGCCATGCTCGTGGGTGTTGATCAGCACCTTGAAGTCGGTGCGACGGAGCTCGCGGGCGATGACCTTGCGCAGCTCGGCGTCCACCTTGGGCGCGCCGACGGTGTCGACGACCACGATGCCATTGGACGTCGCGAATGCCACCGTGGCAGTCGACGAGATGTAGTCGCCGACCCAGACGCGGATCACGTTCGGGGTGAGCCTCTTGACGTGCAGGGGCAACCCCGCGACCGTCTCGGCGGCGCTCCATGAGCCTGCCGTCAGCACCAGCACTGCGGTAATGAGCCACACTGTCCTTCTCACTGTCGTCCTCCTCGCTGCGCGAGTTGCGCGGTTTGACCGCTGGCAGTCACGGTCGCCCTCCTGGGAGTGGTCGAACACCGGTTCACGTCCCCTCTACGGCAGCCCGGAGAGCTCAGTTGCTCAGTTGTTACAAGTTGTTACAAGTCGGGTACATTCGTGTCACCCGGTGACCTCGTGTCGACGCACAGGGGCACATTGCCGACTCCTGTTGATGCAGCACGCACCCCGATCCGCCCTGACCGGGTACCGTGGACCAGTGCCAGGCCCGTGTCCACGGCATCCTCCGACTGACCGACATCGACTCCACCGTCTTCCGTATTAGGGGAGTGGGACGCGTTCACCAGGTCTCGGATGGTCCGGGGAGGGCACCCTTGTCCACCCGACCCCCATCGGCCCGGCGCAGTCCCGAGTCCCGACCGGCGTGGTTCGCCTCGCACGTGTCGAGGGCCGAAGCGACTGCATGACACCTGCAAACGGACTTGCAGGGTTTGCTGGCTGCTCCAGTGCCATAACGCTTGACGTTATGAGCCCCGGGCGCTAGTCTCCCAGTGATGATCCGGAGCTTCCGCGATCGCGACAGCGAGAGGCTGTTCTCCCGCTCCCCGTCGAGGAGGTTGCCTCCCGATCTCCAGCGGCCGGCGTTGCGGAAGCTGGCCGTCCTCGACGCGGCGGACTCGCTGGAGGACCTGAGGGTCCCGCCGGGCAACCGGCTCGAGAAGCTGGCTGGAGACCGCGAGGGGCAGTGGAGCATCCGGATCAACGAGCGATGGCGGATCTGCTTCGTCTGGAGGGACGGCGATGCCCACGAGGTCGAAATCGTTGACTACCACTAGCCGGCGCAAGGTGTCCGGCGGGCCGACGCTCGCGCCTGTTCACCCTGGCGAGGTGCTGCTGGAGGAGTTCCTCGTGCCGCTTGGCCTCTCCCAGTACCGCGTCGCCAAGGACACGAGCGTGCCGCCGCGCCGCATCAACGAGATCGTCCACGGGACCCGTGCCATCACTGCGGACACCGCACTACGCCTCGCCCGCTACTTCGGGACCTCCGACAGGTTCTGGCTGAACCTCCAGGCGCGCTACGACCTCGAGGTCGAGAAGGCGCGGCTGGGCGACCGGCTCGCCCGCGAGGTGACCGTCCTCGGCAAGGCAGGCTGATTCGGTCATGGAGCCATAGATGACGTTGGTGGCACCTCCACAGTCGTCGAAACTGCCGTGGCTCGGCAGGCAGCTCGGGGCCAACGCCGTCGTCGGCGTTCGCTACGACGCCACCGAGCTCATGCAGGGCCTGAGCGAGGCGCTCTGCGACGGCACCGCCGCGGTGGTCCAGGCCGGGTAGCATGGTCGCGGCACTCGTCCTCCTGGCCGCACCCCTTCTCGCGCCGCCCGCCGGTGCACCTTCGCCGTGCGCGGGCCGCGGGTCGGCCGTCCTCGTGCTCACCGTGCCCCACGAGCTGCACCTGTGCCTGAACGGCCTTGTGGTCAAGAGCTTCCCCGTCGAGCTTGGCCGGGGCGGGGTCGGCAAGACCCGCCAGGGGGACGAGAAGGTGCCGCTCGGCACGTACCCGCTGGGCCGCGGCCGACCCTCGACCTACTTCTACACATTCATCCCGGTGGACTACCCCACGGCCGCCCAGCGCCGCGCCGGCTTCACCGGAGGCACCATCGGCATCCACGGCCCGCTGCAGATCCCGCCGGGCACCGACCTGGTGCGCCCCACCGGCGACTGGACGCTCGGCTGCATCGCCCTCCCGACCGAGTCCGCGGTCGACGAGGTCGCCCGCTGGATCCGCGCCCAGGGAGTCACGCGCATCATCATCGAGTGACCGCGTTTCCTACTCGCGAGGGGAACGGTGGCCGTGACTGCGCGACGGATCTCCAACAGTACGCCCACGGGGTTCGAGCCTCCTGTGCCGCATGGCCCGGAATGGTCCCAAGTGCCGCTGCGCGGTGAAGTCCCGCCAGTAACGCTGGCCGTGGTGCTGGTCCTATACTCGTCTCGTGACACGACGTGCTTCGCAGATTGGTCCGAATTCACCTCGGACTCTGAAGGCCGGCACTGGCTCGCGGCTTCTGCTTGTCGGCAGCTGCATGACCGTTCTGGTCCACGGGCTCGGCACAGTGGCGTGCTCCCGTCCGACGAATGCGCCGGCACCCCCTCGGCCGTCCCCGACGCGCAACTCGTCGCCCACTGCCGTCAGCGACACCGCGGCTCTGGCCGCCAGAAAGAGTCCCACGCCCAGACCGGCACGCAAGACACCGCCGATCCGCCTCACCGGAAACGTCGTCGCGCCGGTCCCGATCGATCAACCCAATCCCCTGATCCCCGAGGAATGCCTGAAGAGCATCTTTCAGGGCCCCTTCATCATCGAGGCAGTTGTTGAGGAGGACGGCAGCGTCAGCGAGGTCAAGGCCGTTCGGACGCCGCAACTCAACCCTCCCTGTGCAGCCTGGGTGTCCACGTGTCTGGCAACTATCGCGAAGTGGCGCTACAAACCAGCGACTGTCGATGGTAGGCCGGTGGCTGTGTACCTCACGGTCACGGTTCGCTTCTGATCGACACGAAATCGGCCCTCCTGCGGGTCTTCGGGAGCCGTTTCTGGAGTTGTTTCAAGAGGATCAATCAGCGCAACAGCCATGGTGCTCCGGAGGTGTCGAACGAACAGTCCCATGGCGCCGCGGGAGGGTTGTTGACTGCGAGGTCAACACCTGCGTAGACTTCCGGCATGGTGCTGGCGAGTCTTCTGCGGAGGGCGAGGGCCGAGTCAGGGATGGCGCTTCGAGAGCTGGCGAGGCGGCTTGGGGTCAACGCCGCCCACCTTTCGCGCATCGAGCAAGGGAAGGCAAAGCCGTCGAAGGCGCTTCTTGTGTCGATCTCTGAGGCCCTCGGTGTCCAGCAGGAGCGGGTGCTCACTCTGGGCGGGTTCCTTCCAGATGCCTGGCAGCAACGAGCGGAGCGCGAGGCACTTGGTGGCGCTTGCGAATACCCGGAAGGAGAGGACAGTCCTGAGGGCCGCCCGCTGGCGGTCGCGGAGCAACTCGCTGCGTTCGGACGTCGGATGCCGGCGAGCGGGTCAATCAAGCTGACCGACCCTCTCGACGACCTCTTTCCTCCGGGCTGTGAGGTGTCGCCGGAGCTCAACGAGATCTACGAGCTCAAGCTTGCGATGCTCGAAGGGAACCTCCTCAGCAAGGAGGCACTTGTCCATAGGGGCGCCTACTTCGTCTCCGTGGACGGTCAGCCGACTAACCACTTCCTGATCTGCACCGGAGGGGGGGTGCGCCTGCCGCGGGACTCCGGTGCGAGGCTTCGGTCGTTCATTGGTATGCATCGCCTGAAGTCGAGCTACGCCACCCACGGCTTGTTCCCCTATCGAGGCAAGTTCCACCCCCAGATGGTGAAGGCCCTACTCAACATCATGGGCCTTCGTCCTGGCGACACCGTCCTTGATCCAATGTCCGGGAGCGGCACGACGGCCGTCGAGGCCGGCCTCATGGGGATTGACTCGGTGGCGATCGACGCAAGCCCGTTCTGCACCTTCCTCGCCACGACCAAGACTGAAGCACTCACTGCGGACGTGTCGGCCCTGGCCAAGCTGCGCCACGACACGAGGACGCTCGATCGTGTTTTCCGTGCTTTCGCCTCGGATGCCGGTGCTCGGAGGGTGAGGGACAGGGAGTACCGGCCAGTCGGTATGTCGAGAGAGGCCCTGGACTTGCTTGCGTTGGCGTATCTCGACAGCGTTGGCTACGCGGAGCGAAGTGCGCGCAAGGCCGCCAGAGGGTTCTTTGAGGACATCCTCGGCAAGTATGTGGAGACGATCGAGCGGTTCCAGGCAGCCTGGGGCGGCCTGGGAATGACGCTCGGGCGAGTCGAAGTCCGCACAGGGGATGCGAGGGATATGGACCTGGCAGACAACTCGATTGACGGCGTGCTCTTCTCGCCGCCGTACAGCTTCGCCATCGACTACCTGGCCAACGATGCCCCGCACCTGCGGTTTCTGGGGCAGGACATCGAGACCCTTCGTCCTTCCATGATCGGGCTCAACGCGAAGGGCCGTCGGCAACAGGTCGAAGGCTATTTCGCGGACATGGCTCGGGTCCTCGCTGAGGTTGCGCGGGTGCTCAGACCGCGCCGCATGTGCACAGTGGTGGTGGGGTCGAACTCGAGTCAGCTTGCCAGTGCGCTGGGTGTCCCCGAGGAGGACCCGGCCGCCCGCTTCGGGATCGAGAGTCGGCTCATCCAGCTCGGTGGGGAGGTCGGCTTGAGTCTGGAGCTGGAGATCCGGCGCCTCATCGTGGGCATGGCCAACTCGATGCGCGAGGAGCACATCCTCTTCCTCCGGAAAGAGGCGTGAGCAGTGTTTGGGCACTTCGGCGAGGCCGTGGTCAGAGCGCGCCACCAGCAGAGCGTGTCAAGAGGGGCGCTTGCGAGGAAAACGGGTCTGCCGGTTGCCGCGCTGGCCGAGATCGAGCGCTGCAGCTCCGTTCCCAGCCATGGTGTGGTCGAGAAGCTGTCAGGCGCACTGGGGATGCAGGTCGACGAGCTGCTGCTTGCCGCTGGCCACCAGCCAGAGTGGCTGTCACGGCTACTGAGGACCGATCCGGCCGAGGTCATACGCGTTCTTCGCCAGATAGAGCCCAACCTTGCTGAGGCACCGAGTCTGCGGGAGAGCGCAGCTTCCAGGGTTCTCGAGACCGAGAAGGGATGCCTCTTCAAGGGAGACTGTGTTGGGTGGATGCGGGGGCTTGACGGCAGCTCCGCCGATCTCGTGTTCGCCGACCCGCCGTTCAACCTCAACAAGGACTACGGGACTGGCGTCAGGGACGACCTCCCGGAGACCCACTATTTCGACTGGAGCTGTGACTGGCTCCGGGAGGCCGTCCGCATCCTTCGGCCCGGTGGGGCGCTGTTCCTCTACAACATCCCGAAGTGGGGTGTCCACCTAGCGAGCTGGCTATCGCAGTACCTGGAGTTTCGGCATTGGATCACCATTGACATCAAGTTCTCGTTGCCGATCCCCGGGCGGCTCTACCCGTCGCACTACTCGCTGTTGTACTTCACGAAGGGCGGTCGGCCCGCGAGGTTCTCGCCGCCGCGACTTCCTATCGAGACATGCCGCCACTGTGGAGGTGAGATTCGCGACTACGGTGGCTACAAGGACCGGATGAACCCGAAAGGCGTCAACCTCACTGACGTCTGGACCGACATCTCGCCGGTGCGGCACGCGAGGTACAAGCGACGCAAGGCCAACGAGCTGCCTCTCAAGCTGCTGGACCGAGTCCTCGATATTGCCAGTAACGAGGGTGACCTGGTGGTGGACCCGTTCGGGGGCAGCGGCACGACCTACGTGGCGGCGGAGATCAAGGCACGTCGATGGCTCGGGTGTGAGATTGGCGAATGCGGGCCGATTCTCGAGCGCTTCCAGCAACTCGACCGGGAGCGCGAGGATCTCCGCCGGGTGCGGAGTAAGGTCAACACTCTCTTCACGCCCGCGAGCCTCGAGCTGCGCCGACGGCACGGCCACGATACGTCACGGTACAAGGTGGATGACGCGGAGATGCCGGCGGTCCACGAGGGCTCGCTTTTCGACTGGAAGTAGAGAGGCCCTACTTGACGGCTCTGCCGTCGGTGCCTTTGCGAATGCGTGGGACGGAGGTGCTTGTGGCATCGTGCTCGATGACCACGATATCCAGGACCCCCTGCTCCACTGGGACGGACCTCCACAAATCCAGGTAGGGCTCAAGCTCATCCCAATTGCCGATCCGGTCCGTCAGGAAGCGGTACATCGCCCTGGATGGGACCACGAGCACCCCTGCCGCCAGGACACCGTGGAGCAGGCCAAGCGTCATCTTGTTGAGTGCCCGATGACTGGACGAGATGTTGCCGGTTTCCCATTCGAGCGCTACGGGGCCAGCTTCGGTCTGAAGCACTGCATCGATCTTCCCTGGCTGTCGCCGTGCCGCGATCGGGATGTGCTGCTCGAGCTTCCAACCGGCTCGTTCCAGCCGTCTCATCAGTCCACTCTTGATTGGCGTCACCCCGTTGCCGGCGCCTCGCTTCTTGCCTGGTTCCGGGAAGATCGTGAAGCTGCCACTTCCCTCTGGCCAGTCGACCGCACCGATGGCGTCAAGAAGAGATGAGCGAGTACTCGACCAGGAGTGCGAGCCAGCGAACGCCCCTGCGGAGAGGACGGTCTCGACGTGGATGATCTTCACGGCCCAGTCCCCTCGGCGGTGTTGCCAACGACAAGATCGGCAACGACGGATGTGGGGTCGAGTCCGAGGGCCATTGCCACCTCGATGAGCTCACCAATATCGAGCCGCCGCTCGCCGTGCTCGTACTTGGACACGAACGACTGGGGCCGGCCAAGGGTTTCGGCAAGCGCAAGCTGCGTGAGACCAGCCGCCACTCGCGCCTGCGCGAGCAGGTTCCGAAGCTGCTTGTTGACCAGCTCTCGTTGTAGCGTCGACCGACTCACCATTGGCTGGGGATGGTAGGCCGTGCCAGGGGACTATCCCAAAACAGGATTTCGATTGGAGCGAGCCGCCTGCGATGACATCAAGAGGGGAACTTGCGTGCCGTGGTGGATTACAGCTTCGTCCGGAGCATCTGAATCGGCTGGATCGGCGGTCCCGGGACGATCACTCCCGACTTGAAGCGGTTGACCTGGGTGTTGGCCATGAAGCAGAACCAGTCGTCGACGATGGCGCCGGTGGTGGGGAGGACGAAGCGCGGATCGCGGCGCTCGAGGACGTCGACGCGCTCGATCCTGGTGCCGGTCGTGTTCAGGCGGTAGCGCACGACCTGGCTCGGGAAGTGCCAGTTGTGGACGGCGACGAGCTCGCGGTCGCGGGCGTAGAGGCCGTCGATGCCGAGCAGGCTCAGGCGGGCCGGGCGCTCGAGGGGCGCGGCCTGCAGCGAGGCCAGGTCGACCCGCAGGATGCCGGTCTCCACCTCGGCGACGTAGAGGGTCGCCCCGTCCGGCGAGATGGCGATCCCGTTGGGCCAGCGCATCGCGACGGGCAGGGGCTCGAGGGCGCTGCCTCCGGCGGGCAGGCGGTGGAGCGTGCTGCCCTCGCTGTCGGTCACCACGACGTCGCCGGCTGGGGTCACCACGAGGTCGTTGAGGAGGTGGCCCTCGCGGGGCAGGGTGGCCTTGCGGAGCAGCCGGCCGGTGGCGAGGTCGAAGGCGAGCTGGCCGTGCACGACCGGCGGGTAGTCGCGCGCGTAGGCCTGCTCGAGCTGCTGGACCGCAGGGTCGGCCTCGAGCGCCGCGCGAATCCACGGCTCCTCGAACGGGTAGATTCCGCCCGGGAAGCCCACCAGGTTCTTGAGCGCCTCCAGCGCCTCCGGGGGCCTTCGCCCTGCGAGCGCCCTACGACGGTCGCACGGGTTCCCAGATCTCGACGAGGTGCTTCTTCTCCGGGTGCTGCTCGGGGTCGTTGAGGTAGGTCTCGAAGCAGAGGCGGTCGTCGGGCTCGAAGCCGCTCGCCGGGAGCCAGGTGCCCATGAGCCAGGTCCAGGCGGCGCCGTACTCGCTGGGGTCGAGCTCGAAGGTGGCCACGGCGTACCGGCCGCCGTCCACCTGCATGACGCCGATCTCGCCCTCCGGCCGGGTGCCGGGGGGCACGGTCGCGCACACGCTGATGCGGAGCTTGTCCTCGGCCGTGATGTCGGGGTTGTCGTGGTAGAGGGTCAGCAGGCGCGCTCCCGGGCCCAGCAAGCCGCGCGGGCCCGCCCACTGGCAGAGCCGGCCGAACAGCCGTCCAAACAAGGCGCTGTCGCCGGCATACGGGCCGACGTGGCGGACGTAGGCGACGGTGAACGGCTGGGCGTCCTCGATGCGGACCGACTCGGCGGGTTTGACCGGAAGTGGCGACGGTGTCTGTGACATGAGGGGCCTCCAGGCTGTCTCGCCGCCACCATGTGCGGCGGCACTGGAGTCAACGTAGCCGCCCTCGGCACCGTGGTCTTCACCTGCCTTGCGAACCGTTTCACAGTTCTTGCGCATCGCGACGCGCCAGGCACTGGCGCTGACGCCGAACGCGGCGCGGAACGCGCGGGCGAACGCCGCAGAGCTTCCGAACCCGCAGTCGAGCGCGACGGCCGTGATGCCCTTGCCCGGGTTCTGGAGGAGCTGGCTGGCCGCCCGCTCGAGCCGCAACCGCAGGATGAACCGGTAGAGCGACTCCCCCACGCACGCCGTGAACACGCGGTGGAAGTGGAACGGCGAGAAGCACGCCACGCGCGCCAGCTCCTCGAGGGTAAGCCGCGCGTCGAGATGGCGCTCGATGTGATCCACGACCCGATGGATGCGCCCGAGGTACCGGGCACGGGCAGCAGCGGGTGCGGGCAACGGGTTCTCTTCGGGGGAGCGACTCATGGGCCCCCAGTCTGCCACGCACGTCCGGCGAAGGCGAGGCAAGCTGACGCTCGCGACCGTCGGTTGCCGGCCGCCGACACGTGGCCTCACCCGACGCTCGAGGGCACCTTGATACCATCCCCAGCGTGCGAGCAGGTGCCACCCAGGTGCGTCGAGCGGCAGGAGGCCCGTGGCCGAGCTGCTGCTGAGCTGCCAGGAGGTCGGCAAGGCCTTCGGCGCACGGCCGCTCTTCTCCGGGCTGTCGCTCTCCATCTCGGCGGGTGAGCGGGTCGGCCTGGTGGGGCCGAACGGGTCGGGCAAGACGACCTTGCTGCGCATCCTCGCGGGGGCGGACCCCCCCGACTCGGGGGTGGTCACGGCGCGCCGGGGCCTCGTGGTCGGCTACGTGCCCCAGGACCCGGCGTTCGAGGGCGCGACCACGGCGGAGGCGGTCGTCCTCGCCGGCCTCGAGGGGACGCGGGGCGAGGACTACGAGAAGGCGACGCGCGCCGCGGTGGCGCTGTCGCGGGCCGGCTTCGAGGACCCGCGCCAGCTCGTCGCGACGCTCTCGGGCGGGTGGCGCAAGCGGCTCGCCATCGCCCGGGAGCTGGCGCGACAGCCCGAGCTGCTGCTCATGGACGAGCCGACAAACCACCTCGACCTCGACGGCATCGCCTGGCTCGAGGGGCTGCTGGGCTCGGCCGCCCACGCGTTCCTGGTGGTGAGCCACGACCGCTACTTCCTCCAGAACGTCACGGGCCGGATGCTCGAGCTGGCCCGGGTGTGGCCGCAGGGGCTGTTCGAGGTCAAGGGCGGGTACCTGAAGTTCCTGGCCGACAAGGACGCGGCCCTGGCCGGCCAGCAGAGCTACCAGGAGTCGCTCGCCAACAAGGTCCGACGGGAGATGGACTGGCTCGCCCACAAGGCGCGGGCGCGCACCCGCAAGGGCCAGGCGCGGGTGGACGAGGCGGGACGCCTGAGCTCGGAGCTGGAGGACCTGCGCGCCCGCACCACGCGCCCTGCCGCCGAGATCGAGTTCACGGCCTCGGGCCGCCGCACCCGGGAGCTGGTGGTCGTCAAGGGCGCTGCGAAGGGCTACGGGGGGGCTCCCGTCGTCCGCGACCTGTCGCTCGTGCTCTCGCCGGGCACCCGGCTCGGCCTGGTGGGCGCGAACGGCAGCGGCAAGAGCACCGTGCTGCGCCTGCTCGCCGGCACCCTGCAGCCCGACACCGGGACGATCCAGCGGGCGCCGCAGCTCCGGGTCGTGCAGTTCGAGCAGGAGCGCTCGGCGCTCGACCCGGCGGCCACCTTGCGAGAGAGCCTGGCCGCCCACGGCGACACGGTGCTGTACCAGGGCCGGTCGATTCACGTCGCCGGGTGGGCGAGGCGGTTCCTCTTCACCTCGGAGCAGCTCGAGCAGCCGGTGGGCCGGCTCTCGGGTGGTGAGCAGGCGCGCGTGCTGCTCGCCCGGCTCATGCTCGCACCCGCCGACGTGCTGCTGCTCGACGAGCCCACCAACGACCTCGACATCCCCACCCTGGAGGTGCTCGAGGAGAGCCTGCTGGACTTCGGGGGGGCGTTGGTCCTGGTCACCCACGACCGCTACCTGCTGGACCGGGTCTCGAACCGCATCCTGGCGCTGGACGGACGCGGTGGCGCCCAGCTCTACGCCGATTTCGCCCAGTGGGAGGCGGCACGGGCCGGGACCGCCGCTGCCGGACCGGCACCCACCGCGACGACATCGGAGACGCGGCGAACGCGCGACGGCGAGCGCCCGGCCGGTCTGCGGCGCCTGACCTATCGGGAGCGGATCGAGTGGGACGGCATGGAGGCGGCCGTCCTCGAGGCCGAGGCGACCCTCGAGGCGGCGACT
>JAAYVZ010000164.1 GCA_012516935.1 Holophagae bacterium | reverse complement strand
TCCTGCACGTCGCCCTGGCGGGTGAGCAGCTTGTCCATCTCGTCGGCGTCGAGCGGGTCGGAGAATCGATTGGAGATCGCTTCGAACTCGGCGAGCAGGTCGACAACCTCCTGCACGCCCTCCTTGACCACGTCGTCGGCGCCTCACCGAGGCCTTGATTCCACCTCCATCGAGCCCTACCCTGGCTTTGGTGAGAAAGGAAATTCCTATCCATTCACCACCGCCGGGTGGCAGTAGGACAATCGGCGTGCAGCCTGACTGTGCTACCCGCCAGGAGTCAGGACCATGAGCGATGTCAAGAGCCGTCCTCGCCTGCGGCGAGTGCTCCCTTGGCTTTCCATCATCCAGTTCCACAAAGAGGTCACGCGGCGAGCGGAGGAGGCATTCTTCGCCCTCCCGACGGGGAAAACCGACTCCGAGCGATGGTCTTCCCTAGTTGGCTTCGCCCCGCAGTCACTGGCCGGTCCTTGGGAATTGGACCCGGGAATGCTCGTGAGCGAGCGCCTCGCGCTCGCGGTCCGGAGTGGAGACGCAACGGATCTCTTCCTCGGTTGTGCCTGTTGGTTCCGGTGGCATCGCGTCGAACGGGGCTGGTATGTAGACTGGTTGCCTGCTCTCTACCGTCAGGTCGAGATAGCGGAGGCGGAAGAGGGGGGCATGGTACTGCAACCCGTTTCCGGCGTGTGGGAGGTATCGCCTCTTCTCTTTGGCCTCCTCGACCGGAAAGGCGCAGTCCCGAAGCGGCCGCTCGAGGAATGGCTTCCAGAACTGTTGGAGGCGGCCAACGAGCGGAAGGAGAGGCTTGACGGTGACCTCGATGCTGCACTCCGCGACACGCTTGGCCGCGAGATCCCCGAGCTCGGCGAGGAGTTCGCGAAACCGTTTCCAGCCGACAAGGTCAAGATGCCACCCACGGCGTGGATCCTCTTCACGCCCCCGGCCACGGCCTCGGTTTTCAACCGTCATCTGATGGCCGACTACGAGGAACTGGAGCGCCGATTCCAGGGGAAGAGCGAGACGCTTGGAGGACTTGCCCTGCTCGAAGACGTCACACCCCCGGAGAGCGACAAGAGTGGTGAGCTCCTCCCGATCGTTGCTCTAAACGCTTCGCAGCAGGGTGCCGTGAGCGAGATCCTCGACGGCCGCCCGGTTTCTGTAGTCAGCGGTCCGCCGGGATGCGGGAAGAGCCAAGTTGTCGTCTCCGTTCTTCTCAACGCCTGGGCGCGTGGCTCGAGCGTTCTATTTGCTAGCAACAACAACAAGGCGGTCGACGTCGTGCGCGAGCGGGTCGAGCGCTTCGAGTCCGACTTTCCGATCGCGATCCGCGCCGGTGCGAGATCAGCGAGCAACCTCGAGGAGGCACTTCGCCGAGCCCTCAACGTAGTGGCGGGGGTGAAGCCGGGGGCGTCCAGCGCGACGCCCACCGTCGAGAAACAGAGGCGGCTGCTCGAGCAGAAGCGCATCACGCAGGGATTCCTCGAGAGTCAGGTCCCGCAACGCGTCGACGAGGCTCTCCGGTCAGCACTAAACGCGTACGGTGAATACCAGAGCGCCGTGAGAGCACTCGAATCTGCCAAGAGCCGCATTCGTCAGCAGCTGCGGGACCTCGGATACGAGTTCCCGGTGGACCAGTTCGGCGCGGTGTTCGTCCAACCTTTCGCCTCGTGGATGAGGGAGATCGAGGGCATACGACTTGCCATCTCTCAGGCAGAGCAGGAGAGGAGTCGCCTGCGAGGCGAGATCGCTGCGGCGCGGGCGAAGCGCGATCGGGCCTGTGCAGCGGTCGGCTTGGACACTGCGGCGGTGGCGAACTGGGACTGGCTTGCCAACGGGCCGGGTCCAGAGTGGTTGGCCGCTTGGCTCGACCAGCTGCGCGAGTCGCTCACCCAGGTGGTTGAGCGATCCCTGGCTCGGTTCACTTGGCAGGAGGAGTTTGATCGTTGGCGGGGTTCGGAAGAGGCCAGAGACTGGACCGTGGCAGTGCGTGCTTTGGCCACCGATGTCCGGGCCGCGCAGGGACGCCTTGCCCCACTCCTCGCCGAGGTCGCGGCCGCATGGGACGTCCTGCAGACGGAGTCCGCCACCTTGGCTGGGCTGGCGATACCCGAGTCAGCGGCGCCGTCGGCGGAACTGCTGACGGGCTGGTCGGCCCTTTACGCCGAACACGAGACGGCTCCTAAGAGAGCTTTCGACTGGTTCCCCTGGTCACCGGCCAGCCGGCGGGCTCGGGGCCTGCGCAGGTTTGAAGGGAAACTGCGAACGGCCTACCCGCTGGCGGTTTGGCAGCGGGTAGGCGTGCTGGACCTGCTAGGGCGTGCTCGGCTTGCTGAAGTGGTCGAGGCCACCCGCCGATGGCTAGAGGTGCAGGCGCGATGGCGCAGGCTCGAACCGGTTCGCAGCGAGATCGAGGGAACACTAGCGTCTCTCCGGGAGGCCGCAGGGCGGCTCGGCTTGGCCGGTGTGCCGGCGAGCTCGAACCTCGACGAGTGGCGGCGTTTTGGGACCGAGACGGAGCAACAGGCGACGGTCGGCGAGACAGCGGAAGGTGCTTGGCGCCGGCGCGAAGAGCGCGACCGAGTGGCTGAGCGTATGCGCGCGCTCGCCTCCGACTACGACGCCTCCTGCTCCGGGATGCCGCTGAAGGAGGCTTGGCGGGGTGGGGCGGGGCGCGCATTCGACGCCGCCGTGGCGGCACTCGCCGACGATCCGGATCCGGCGAAGGTGGTGGCGCTGCGCACCGCTCTTTACACCGAACCCGTGGGAGACCTCCTTTCTCACTGGGGCCAGGCGCGTGAGGCCGAATCGGCGGCGCGAGAACTCTCCCACCGGGCTTCGGCACTCCCGACCGAGGAGAGTCTCACCGTTGCTTGGTGGGGGCGCCGGCCCGAGGGCCTACCCCGGCCCCTCGTGGCGGCCGTGCGGCTTCCGGGGCCGGACGACACCCTTGTCGCCCACCTGCGAGCCTGCGAGGAATGGGAGGCCTCATGGAGACAGCACCTTGAGGTCGAGAAACCCGCGCTCGTCGAGCGTGTGACCCGTGAGCGGGCTTGGGCAAGGGAGCGCCTCGCCGAAGCTCGAAGCGCACTTCCGGAGTCGGCTCCCTCCCGCAGCGCCCACGAGCTAGTGGAAGGAGTCCTAGCTGGTGACGACAAGTCTTGGCCAACGGCGAAGCTCCAGGCAGCCTTTGCCGAGTACAGCCCCGAAGGCCTGAAGGCGAGGATTGAAGCTATAGACGCGGAGCTCGAGAACCTTTCGTTTGCCGCCGCGCGTGATAGCTGGGTGAGCGCCCTCGCCGACGATTCCGAGCTTCAGGAGACTCTTGAGAGCCTCCTGAGACGTTACGAGCGAAACCGGGGTCGTCTCTACAAAGAGGACTATCCGATTTTTCGAGAGGCGCTCCGTGCGGTACCGATCTGGATTACAACGGCTCAGGCGCCACAGGCGCTCCCGCTCCTGCCGGGGCTCTTCGATCTGCTCGTGGTAGACGAGGCGACTCAGTGCACGCCGACGAACATCCTGCCCCTCGTCTACCGGGCCAAGCGGGTGGCGGTGATTGGCGACAAGGAACAGCTGCCGGCAATCCCTACGCTCACCGGAAGCGCCGAGCAAGCCTTGGCGAGAAACTTCGGCATCGAGGAGTGGCTCGAGCTGCTCGGCCACGCCCAGAATACCGTTTACGGAACTTTTGTTCAGTGTCTTCCGCGGCGGAATTCCGACGTCGTCAACCTCGACGAGCACTACCGCAGCCACCCGCTGATCATCGGCTTCGCGAACGAGCACATCTATCGCAAGCGTCTGCGTCTCCGAAAGGATCCAGGCCAAGGGGTAAGGGTTCCCTCCGGCCCTGGTGTGTTCTGTCAAAACGTGGAGGGCCTCAGCGAGCGCGGTCCTCGCGATCAGAGTTGGCTGAATCGGCCGGAGGCCGAAGCGGTGGTGGTGCTGATTCGCCAGCTGCGTCAAGGGAGCCAATTCACCCACTTTAGCTTGGGAGTGGTGACCCCATTCCGTGCGCAAGTGGATCTCCTGAGCGAGATGCTTGACCGGGCAGGTTTAGGTCGAGGCGTGGTCGTCGGCACGGCGCACCGGTTCCAGGGGGACGAGGCGGACGTGATCATATTCAGCCCGGTGATCGCGAGGGGAATCACTCCTTCGGCCGCCGGTTGGGTGGAGAGTCCTCCTAATCTGATCAACGTCTCGGTGACTCGCGCACGTGAGGCGTTTTTCCTCGTGGGGCATCTTGGAAGCTGCCGGCAGCAGCCCGGGATACTCGGCAAGCTCACTCGCTACATCGAGGGTGTCGAGACCCTGCGCGGGACGAGCCTAGAGGAGCTCGACCTCTTCAGCTGGATGGTGGTCAACGGCTGGTCACCGGAAGTTCATCCAAAAGTAGGAGATATCGAGGTCGACTTCGTTCTTCGGCATGAAGGTCGAAAACTGGCCGTCGAGGTGGACGGTCTTCAGCATGATTGGTCTCAGACGGCCGATGAGGCGCGCGATGCCTACCTGAGAGCCCGCGGATACCTTGTCTTGCGTGTTCCGGCTCGTGCAGTTCGCGAGACGCCAGCGATCTGCTTGGAGAAGATTGATGCCGCCCTTGGGATGCGAGGAGGCGGTGTTATCTGAGTTCAGCTTCCGAATAGGGGTTGAGGGAGGTGGGAATGACATACGGGTACGCAGGATGGGAAGGCGAGTCCGGTGCTCTCGCGCGTCATCTTATCCTACTCCCCTCTCGGGGCGAGCCACCCATACGACATCGGCGATGATCAAGTGAGGTCGTTGTCGGGGCTGTGGGAACGGCGGAGCGAGCG
>JAAYVZ010000163.1 GCA_012516935.1 Holophagae bacterium | reverse complement strand
CAAAGTAGCGGGCGTACGCCGTCGCCGCCTCGTCGTGCATGTAGCCAACCGAGTACACATGAATCAGAAAACCAACCACGGTCACGAAAAACAACATCACCGCCGACAGCGAATCGAGACGCAACGAGAGATCGACGGTGAGATTCGCGAGGAACCCGTCGGCGGTCGTCATCTCGCCGGCGGGGATCCAGGTGAACAGGTGGTTGACGTGCACTGCGTGCACGCCCACCGCCTTCGCCCAGTCGACGATCGCGGCCAGCCCCGAGGCGAGTGCGAGGCCGGAGCCGGCGAGCGCCACCCCGGCGGTGGTGTGCTTGCTCCAACCTTTGCGGTTGCCCCACAGGCCGTTGACCACGGCGCCGAGCAGCGGGAGGACGGGGATGAGCCACAGCAGGTTTCTCATCTCATCCCTCCATCACGTTGACCTGGTCGAGGTTGACCGTACCCTTGAGGCGCACGAGGGCGATGATGATGCCGAGCCCGATCGCCGCCTCCGCCGCAGCGATCGAGATGATGAAGATCGGGAACACCTGGCCGGTGAGGTCGCCCAGCTTCTGGGCGAAGGCGACGAAGTTGAGGTTGGCGGCGTTGAGGATCAGCTCGACGCACATCAGCACGGTGATGAAGTTGCGCCGGACCACCATCCCCACGACACCGATGCAGAACAGCACCAGGGAGAGCACGAGGTAGTACGAGGTCGGGATCACGCGCCCTCCTCGGCGGTTTCCTTCCGCCCCAAGACGATGGCGCCGATGATCGCCACCAACAGAACGATCGACACCACCTCGAAGGGCAGCAGGTACTGCATGAACAGGCTCCATGCCACGGCCTGGGTGTTGCCGACCAAGGCGCCCTCGGCAGTGGTGAGCGTTGCCGGGTCGGCAAGTGGCCCCTGCCCGACACGCCACATCGCGACAACCAGCAGGCCCGCCAGCAGCAGCCCGGCAACCGCAGCGGCCGGCACCAGCCGACGCATGAACTGCGGCTGCTGCGGCAGCGCCCGCACATTCACGAGCATGATCGCAAACAAGAACAGCACCATGATGCCGCCGGCGTACACCAGCACCTGGACGGCAGCCAGCAGCTCGGCGTGCGCCAGCACGAAGATCCCGGCGATGGCGAGAAAGGTGCACAGCAGCGCCAGCGCCGCATTGATCGGGCTGCGGAAGATGACCACGCAGCCGGCGCCGACCACTGCGATGGCGGCCAGGTAGAAGAACACGAGCTCGGCGAAGTGGGCGACGATCCAGTCCATACGCCTACTCCTTCCCGCCCTTGCCGCCGAGGTCCTCGGGGGTTTGCCCCGCGGCCGGCGGCACCACACCCTCGTACGCCACCACGCCCTCCCAGCTCTGCAGCCGCTCCTTGGTGAAGTACAGCGCCATGTCGCGCTCGTAGGTGGCGAGCTCGTAGGTCTTGGTGGTAAGCCAGACCGCTTTGGGCTTGGTGGGGCACGCCTCCTCGCACAGCCCGCAAAACATGCATCGCTTGACGTCGATGTCGTAGCGGTCGAGCACCGGCTTGCGGCGCTTCTTGCCGTCCACCTCGACGTCTTCGAGATGGCTCTCGATGTGGATGATCTTGATCGGGCAAGCACGCTCGCAGGCGCGGCAGGTGGTGCAGCGCTCCTCCGAGAAACCGAACATGCCACGGAACCGCGGCGCGGGCTCGAGCCGCTTCTCCGGGTACTCTACCGTCGCCTTGCGCGACATCGAAAAGCGGGCGGTCTGCCACAGCCCGGCCAGCAAGTCGAGGTGGAGCACATCGGTCAGCAGCTTCCTCACGCTCACCTTCCACCTCCCAGCAGCACGATGACGGCGCCGATCACCATCAGGTTGGCGAGGCTCACCGGGATGAAAACCTTCCAGCCGAGCGCCATGAGCTGATCGAAGCGCACCCGTGGGAAGGTGCCACGGAACCAGATGTAGCAGTAGAGGAACCCAGCCACTTTGGCGACGAACCAGAGAAACGGCGGCACCACGTCGAGGAACGAGAGCCATCCCCAGCTCGGAAACGGCCGTAGCCAACCGCCGAAAAACAGCACCGTGGCCATCGACGAGATGAGGATCATGTTGGCGTACTCAGCGAGAAAGTAGAAGGCGAACTTCATCCCCGAGTACTCGGTGTGGAAGCCCCCGACCAGCTCCGCCTCCGCTTCCGGCAGATCGAACGGGTTGCGGTTGGTCTCGGCGATCCCGCACACGAAGTAGATGAAGAACGCGACGATCCCGGGAAAGACGAACCAAACGTGCGCCTGCCGCTGCGCCTCGATGATGTCCACCAGCGACAGCGACCCCGCCATGAGCAGCACCGCGACGACGGCGAACCCCATCGGCACCTCGTACGAGATGAGCTGCGCCGCCGAGCGCAGCCCGCCCATCAGCGAGAACTTGTTGTTGGAGGCCCAGCCACCCAGGATGATGCCGTAGATCCCGAACGACGAGACCCCCATGACAAACAGCACCGAGATGTTGATGTCGGTGACAAACGGCGCGATCGGCTCGGGCAGCAAGCCAAACAGCGTCGTCGGCGGGCCGAACGGGATCACCGAGAACACCACGAGCGACGGCACGATGATGAGCACCGGCCCCGAGAGGTACACGATCTTTTCCACCCGTGACGGAACGATGTCCTCCTTGGCGAAGAGCTTGAGTGCATCGGCGATCGGCTGCAGCACGCCGAACCACCCCACCCGGTTGGGGCCGAGGCGGATCTGCAGGAACCCCACCAGGCGGCGCTCGAAAAACGACATGTAGGCTGTGGCCAGGACCACGGTACCGAGGATCACCACGATCTTGATCATCGGCACCAGCACGAAGGCAACCCACGGGTTCGTCATCGCCCCTCCACGGGCCACGGGCCACGAGCCACGCTCATCCCATCCGGTGTACCCCACGCGCTTTCGACCACCAGCGTCTCACGCATGCCGGGCCTACCTGTCGATCTCGCCGAGAACTATGTCGAGCGTGCCGATGATCGCCACCAGATCGGCGACCAGCCCACCACGCACGAGCTCGGGTAACGACTGCAGGTTGATGAACGAGGAGGGCCGCACGTGCAGCCGGTACGGCTGCGTCGAGCCATCCGAGACGAGATAGAAGCCGAGCTCGCCCTTGGGTCCCTCGACCGAGTGGTAGACCTCGCCCTTGGGTGGCTTGAGGACTTTCGGCACCTTGGCCATTACCGGACCATCCGGGAGGCGATCGAGGCACTGGCGGAGGATCCGCAACGATTGCCGCATCTCCTCCATACGCACGAGATAGCGATCGTAGGTGTCGCCGTTCTGGCCGATCGGAACCTCGAACTCCACCTCGTCGTAGCCGTCGTACGGCAGCGCTTTGCGCACGTCCCAGCGCACCCCCGAGCCCCGCAGCGGCGGCCCGGTGAGCCCCCAGTTAATCGCGTCCGCGGCCGAGATGACGCCGACGCCGACGGTGCGCTGCTTCCAGATGCGGTTCCCGGTCAGCAGCCGCTCCCACTCGGCGATGCGCGCCGGAAGTTGGTCGACGAACGCTCGCAGCCGGCCAAGCCACCCCTCGGGCAGGTCGAAAGGCTGACCGCCGACGCGCATGGCGTTGAGTGTCAGTCGTGCACCGCAGTACTCCTCGAACAGGTCGAGGATCGACTCGCGCTCCTGGAAGGTGTAGAAAAACGGCGACATCGCCCCGATATCGAGGGCGTGCGTGGCGAGCCAGATGATGTGCGAGGCGAGCCGCTGCATCTCCGCGAGCATCATGCGGATCCAAGCAGCACGGGGGGGGATGGTGACCCCCATGAGCCGCTCCACCGCCCCCACGAACGCCTGGTTGTTGGCCGCCGCCGTGGTGTAGTCGAGCCGGTCGGTGTGCGGTATGCACCCGTTGAAGTGCATCGTCTCGAACAGCTTCTCGGTACCGCGGTGGAGGTAGCCGATGATCGGCTTGGCGTCCAAGATGCGCTCGCCGTCCAGGCGCACCATGACGCGCAGCACGCCGTGGGTGGCCGGATGCTGCGGGCCGAACGAGACCTCCATCTCCTCGCTGTCGGGCAGCGAGGAGAGCAGATACAAGTCCTGGCTCACTGGGCACCTCCGGCCTTCGTCGGCCCCCCGCCCGGTGGGTAGATGTCCGGATAGATCGCCGCACCGGTGTCGATCCCCTCGACCGGGAAATCCTTGCGCAGGGGGTGGCCGGTGAAACCCTCCCAGGTCAGGATGCGCTCGAGGTTCGGGTGCCCTGCGAAACGGATACCGAACATGTCCCACACCTCGCGCTCCATCCAGTTGGCGGTCTTCCAGCTCGTGGTCGCACTCGGGACCTCGACACCGTCGGCGACGCGCACCTTGAGGCGCAGGCGCTGCTCGCCGGCGTGCCGGTGGAGCCACCAGACAACGTCGAAACGCCCCTCCGGGCGGTCCCTCCAGTCGACCGCGGTGCAGTCCACGAGGAAACCGTAGCCGAGCTGCTCGCGACAGGCGCGGAACACCTCCAACAAGCGTTCGGTTACCACCAGCACCGTGACCTGCCCGGCCATGTCGACCGCCTCCAGCACCGCGTCGGGCACGGCTGCGGCCAGCTCCGCCACCTGCGCGTGCTGCCTCGCGTCCCGCGGATCCGGGGTGACGGGGTTGGCCTCCCAGGCCGGCAACGCGACCGCAGGAGCTTGCGGTGTCGGGGTTTCCTGCTCTGCCATCAGCAACCTCTCCTGCCCAGGGGCGGGCGGCCGGACCCCAGACCTCGGGCAACGGAGCCCGACCCATAGTCAGACGGTACGTAGCCTGACATCGAGCTACTCCGCCTTCTTCGCAATGGTCGTCCGGTCGATCTTCTTCTGGAGCTGCATGAGACCGTAGATGAGCGCCTCGGGACGAGGTGGGCAACCCGGTACGTAGACGTCCACCGGAATCAGGCGGTCGACGCCTTGGGTCACCGCGTAGGTCTTGTAGGGGCCGCCGGACATCGCGCACGAGCCCATCGCCAGCACCCACTTCGGCTCGGCCATCTGGCGGTACAGCCGCTTCACCACCGGGGCCATCTTCTCGGTCACGGTGCCGGCGACGAGCATCAAGTCAGCCTGACGCGGAGAGCCGCGGAAGACCTCCATGCCGAAGCGCGAGAGGTCGTAGCGGGGGTCCATCGCCGCCATCATCTCGATGGCGCAACAGGCCAGACCGAACTGCAGCGGCCACACCGAGGACCGACGCGCCCAGTTGAACAGCTTGTCATACGACGTGATCAGGATGTTCGGCCCAAAACGGTTCTCGATCAGGCCCATTGCAGCGCCTTCCGCTTCCAGGCATAGATGTATCCGACGATGAGAATGGCGAGGAAGATGAACATCTCGACCAGCCCGAACAGCGCCAGCTTGCGGTATGCCACCGCCCACGGATAGAGGAACACCGTCTCGACATCGAAGACCACGAACAGCACGGCTATCAGGTAATACCGAATCGAGAACCGGTTGTCGTGGGCGAACGTCGTGGCCTCGATGCCACACTCGTACGGCTCCAGCTTCACAGGGTCGTGCTTGCCCGCCCGTATGAGCCAGGCGATGCCTACCGTGACGACGGGAAACAAGAGCGCAACGACTGTGAACAGGAAAACAGGGATGTACTCGGTCACGCGACCTCCCCCCGCAGGCGAATACTACCGAGAGAGCCTTGGTTGTCAATCCCTTTATTGGAAAGAGGTGGTAGAAACCCCCACGACCAGCCCGGCCGGCGCTCGGCGATCGGTTCACCGCCCACCCACCACCCGGTGCGGCCGCCACGCCGCCT
>JAAYVZ010000162.1 GCA_012516935.1 Holophagae bacterium | reverse complement strand
TACTATCTCGTCTACTTTGTGGACTCAGCGACAACACAACCATAGCAACTATGCGACTAAATCTCCGCGTCATCACAGTGGGGTGAAATCACGCCCTCACACACCTCCGCCCCTCCCCGACCCAGGTCCGACCTACCCTCCGTGGGGTGACTCCGCACCGCCCCCTCCGCAAACCCCAAGTACTTCAACACCCCCGGACAGCGCTACGACCTCGGAGTGGGCGTTCGGCCTCGGACAAGAAGGGGCTGAGGCGACAACCACGATGTCCCAGACCTCGATGAGGTCGTTCGTGGCGTCCACACTGCCATCGACGACCTGCCCTCCCCGCCGTCTGCGTCCATCTTCGATATCGGCGCGGACAGCAGCGTGCTATCAGCCGCTCGATGGGGTCAGCGCCGGGCGCCGGACGATGACCAGAGTCTGGTCGTCCTCCGGGATGGGGGAGCCAGAGAAGCGACTCACCGCTTCGAAGACGATCGACACGATCTCGGCGGCCGGGCGGTGGGCATAGCGCCGGACCAGTGACTGCAGGCGCGATAGCTCGAACTCCTGGTCGGTCCGGTGGTGGCGACACTCGGTGATCCCATCGGTGTACAGCACCAGCAGGCTGCCGGGCTCGAGATGGGCGAAGCCTCGCAAGTAACGCGCATCGGGCGAGGGCCCCAGCACCATGCCACCTTCGCGTAGGTACTCGATGCTCCTGTCAGCGTGCAGGATGAACGGGTACACGTGACCGGCATTGACGTAAATGAGGTTCCCCGAGCTCTCGAGCTCTCCGAGGAACACCGAGACGAACTTCGAGGTCAGCTTGGAGCGGTTGATGATCGAGTTCAACCGCTCGACAGTGCGCGAGACCTTGAAGTCACGCGTTAGCCCCATGCGCAGGCCCATGTAGACGTCGCGTACTTGCAGAGCGGCCGGTAAGCCGTGCCCCGAAGCGTCGGCGATTGCGAGGTCGAACATCTCCGGAGTGATCGGAATGTAGTCGTAGAAGTCTCCGCCCACCACCTCAGCCGGGCGGGAGTCCCCGGCGATATCGAAGCTACCGTAGCGAGGGCTGCGCTTGGGTAGGATCGAGGACTGAATCCGGCGGGCGTCCTCGAGGATGCCGGCGAACCGCTGCTGCTGTAGCTTCTGGTGAATGGCCAGGCGGACGATGTTGAGCGACGACTGCAAGTCCTCGACGCTGCCGAGACGGGGGGAGACGTCGAACGAGATGATGTAGTCTCCCTCGGCCACGGCGATGGCGGCGAACCGCTCCCCGGTGCCCAGACGGTTTTCGAGCTCGGCATCGAGGATGGGTGCACGTCGCTCCATGACGACGAGCCCACTATCGAGGGTGTCCTGGATGCCGACGTAGTCGCGCGGTACCCGCGTTCCCAGCGGTAGGTCGCTGGCGCTGCCGAACACCTGCACGAGCTCGTAAGCATCCTCGTCGAGGCGGTAGACTCGTCCGCCGGAGATCCCGAGCTCGGCCCTGAAATTGGAGACCATGTACTGCGCCACGTTGCAAATGGTGCCGAGCAGGTCCTCGGCCTGCTGGATCACGCCGAGGGTGCGCTCTACGCGGCGAAAGAGGGACTTGGGGGTGCTGATCGGGGCCACCGACTGGCGGCGTGCTTTTCTGTGAGTTGACATCGGCGCTGAATCCTCATCGATCTTCGGAGCGGCGCCGCACAGCGCACGCACCGGTTCTGGGGTTTGGGAGTCGTTCTTCTGAATCCATTGTCGGTTCTCGGGGTCAGTTGGCGCTGGCCGATCTGAGGCGGGACAGGAGTTCATGGGCGTCGCGGTTCGTTGGCTCGAGCTTGAGGGCGTCCTCGAGATACTTGATAGCCTTTCTGGTCTTTTGCCGCGCGACCTCGAGCCGGGCGAGAGCGAGCAGCGGGTCGGTCAGCTCGGGACCCAACCTGCGCGCCCGCTTGAAAAGCTTCTCCGCCGCGTCCGGCCGCCCCTGCGTGAGCTCGAGGTCGCCGCGAACGATGAGGACATGCGGAGAAGCCAGCATCAGGTTGGCGGCGATCAGCGCATGGTCCGCCTCTTGGTGGCGCCCCAGGGCCCGGTAGAGGGACGAGAGGTTGTTGAGGATGGTCGGGTTGTCGGCCTCGATAGAGAGCGCCTTCTGATAGGCCTGCAGCGCCCCGTCGATGTCGCCCAGGCGGCGCCTAGCGACGCCGACGTTCCCCAAGGCGGCAGCGAACTCGGGTGCGAGCCGTACGGCGTCCTCGAAGTAGCGGATCGCGATATCGGGATGCCCCGCCCGCAACTCGTCGGCGCCCTTGTTGTTGAGGAAGAGCGCCGTGATCCAGAGGTCATCGAGGGGTTTGAACTGTGTCGGCGGCTCGTGGCGCCGCCGGTCGAAGTCGAAGAACTCCGTCTTGGTGTTCCAGTCGACCGTGGCGACGACGTGGTTATTGACGACGATGAGATCACCCTCCCGCTCGCTTGCCCGGCTCCGCTTGGCCAGCGCCGTGGTGACCGGGAGACCCAAAGAACGGGCCATGGCCACGAACAGGTTGGTGAACGAAAGGCAGTTGCCCTCGCGCCGGAAGAACGCTTCGGCGGCGGTGAGGGTCTCGCGCCCGGAGTAATGGAAGGGAAACTCGGACTCGTTGAACAGGCTCGACTGCAGCCGTCTGAGCCGTACTCGATCGTCGCCGATCTCGCCCGAGAGCTGCATGGCCGCGAGCCGCATCGGCTCGGAAACCGCGAGGGGGTTGGGAACCCGCGAGGAGTCGACACCGCGCTTGCGGATCTCCTGTTCCCAGCGTTCCTGAGTCAGAAACATCAGCTTCGGGCTGCCCGATGAGCACCCTATCGCCACGCCGGCCACGACAACGACGAGAGCGAGCTTTCTCACGCGGCAAGTATACGAGCAAAGCCCAGACGCGTTCCTGGGCGCGCCGTACCCACCCTCACGACACCGTCCACTCGAGGCGATGACCTGGAGGTTGTCTCGAGCGAAGTGCCGGTCTCACGAAAGGAGACCCGAGTCATCCTCGAGCACGCAGGCGAGGCCGAGGTTCTTGTCGGTCATCGCCGGCGTTGTGGATCATTTGGTCGACCACGAGATATTCCCTACCCGGCTCGAGGCCCGAGTGGTAGCCGCCTGGATCGAAGAGCCGGGTCATTCGTGCGGCTGCAGCCGCGGCAGCGGAGGTGTCTGGGACCGGCCAGGGGAAAGACGCCCAGGCACCATCGACGTACCTGACCGGGAGGTCGCGGCGAGGTGCCGAGGGGTCGATCGGCCAGCGATTCAGCTCCGGGAGAGGAAGCCCAGAAACTCCTCCCGCACCTTGGTGTCGGCGAAGCAGCCGCGGATCGCCGAGGTGATGGTCAGCGCGCCGTGTTTCTGGACGCCGCGCATCTCCACGCACAAATGCCGGGCCTGGATGACGACCATCACGCCCAACGGCTGGAGCTTGCTTTGCAGGTAGTCGGCGATCTGCTCGGTCAGCCGCTCCTGGATCTGCGGCCGCTTGGCGTAGAACTCGAGGATGCGCGGGAGCTTGGAGAGCCCGACGATGCGCCGCTTGGGGAAATAAGCGATGTGAGCGTGCCCATAAAACGGCACGAAGTGGTGCGCACACATGGAGTAGAACGGGACATCGCGCTCCATCACCATCGACGAGTAGCGCTCCTCGTTGGGGAACGTGGTGATGTTGGGCTCAGCCCCCTCCACCAAGCCATGGAACATCTCGAGGTACATCTTGGCAATGCGTCGCGGCGTCTCACGCAAGTTGGGGTCACAGCGGTCGAGGCGCAGCAGGTCGATGACGGCCCCCATGTGCTCGGCGATCCGCTCGATCGTCTCGGCTGTCTCGTCGTTCGGGATGCGGTTAGCGTCGCGATCGGTGATCGCCGTCGCATCGGCCATCGGTATCGGCTCTGCCATGTACCCTCCGGGCGGCCACAAGGTGGCCCCGTCACGTAGTGTAGTCCGCGATACCCGCTAGCCCAAGAGGGTAGGAAGACGCAGAAGTCGCTCGACCTCCAGGGCACCTCCCCTTGTCGGATGCTGTATGCGGAGCGAGCCTATTGCCGCTCTCCCTCGTGTCGAAGCAGTCCGTGCGAGTTGCTTGGTGTGGACTCATTCCGGCTGAGTCGGCGGCGCGGACGGTTCCACTCGATGCTGTCGAACTGGTAGCCGGTAACGCGCCCCGAAGGGGCTTTCGTGACGACTCCGAACCCAATCCTCCCGCGAGATGCACCTACCGTAAGAGAAAACGAAGCTCCTGAGGTTGATCCAACACGGCCAAGGGGCCCCCACACGTCGTAGACGGCGGCGCCGTTGCTGGACCACGAGACCAAGAGCGTACCTTCTGCCAGCGAGGCCGTCAGCCCGAGGTTCACGGAGTCGGTATTGATGTCGTTGTACTGGTACTTCCTTCCTTCGCTCAGCAAGCCGGAGTAGCCTGCGAGGTCGAAGTCCTGAAATCGGAAACCGGGTCGAAACGCCCAGTCCCCGTACAGCAGGGCGATAGCTCGGCCCCCTGGAACCAGTGTCGGGACCGAGTTAGCAAAGGCTGGGTCGCTGCAGGAAACAGGTTGTCCGGATGTGTAGTCGAGGCAGCCCGTCAGAAAGGACGACCCGTCAGGCAACGCCGTCGTCTGCAGCCACGAAAACAACGAACGGATGTTCTCGGCCGGCTCAGGTTCGTCAACGAAGAAGCTCGGAATCGCTCTTCCGCCGGCGAGGTGGGCGTTGAGGGCGTTCCCGAGCTGTGTCAGCACGATCGCCGCGTACACCGCGGACTGGCCCGAGTGATTCTGGACGATAGCGTACTCGTGGCCGTCGATGACCGAGTTCTCGCGAACGAGCCCGAACGAACCGTTGCGGGATGTGAAGGTAAGGCGGAAGTACTTGCTCTCCAGCCGCTCCAGCTCCGCGTCCCCGAGGAGGGATACCACGCCTGGATAGAGGTTCCGGGCTATCGCCGCCACCACCATCATCGACGCGAAGTCCTCGACGCACGAGTTGCCCACGACACCGCACCCATCGATTCGGAACGTCGATTCGTCGAGGGCATCCGCAGCCAGCTCGTCGAGTGCAGAGAGCTGTTCCGGCGAAAGCTGGTTTCGAAGCTCGTAGGCTCGCATCAGGAGCACGACGACGATGTGCTTCGCGAGCCAGCCCTTGCCCCAGCGACGGGACATGCCGGGGAGCGAGTTCAGGTAGTAGCGGTCAACGGCGTACTGGATCGACGCAACACCACCCACGGCGAGGTCGTCGATATACCAGTTGGCCTCTCCTGCTCCACCCACGTCGCCGGGCGATCCTGTGCGCACCCAAAGATTCCCGAACCAGTCGACGACCGTGCCGCCGCCCAGAAGTAGCTCAGCGCCCTGTCCCTCCAGCTCGATGCCTGGTGCCGACTGGCTGGTGGTGCTACCGGGTCGGACGTCCGGGTCCGCTGGCTCCACTGCCCCGAGACTCTCGCCGCCGATCGGCTGCGTTGCCAGAAGGAACAGAAGCAGAGCCCATTGAAGGGGGCTCCTGTAGCTTACACGGACGAGCATGTTGCCTCACAAAGCATGCCCTAGACCCCACACGGGACTTTCCGCTCCGAGAGCGCCGGGGACCGGAGCCAGAACTCCCTTATGCCGTGGCACGGGTTTCAGCCTACTTGAGTAACAGCCCGAAGGTGAGGACAAGGAACACGGCCATCTCCGCACGGGTCAGCGTGCTGCTTGGACAGTACAGGTTGAGGGCGCATCCGCCTGTGATTCCCTCTGCCTTGAGTTGTTCGACGAAATTGACCGCCCAGTGGTCGAGCGGAACGTCGGCGAAGGGTGCAATTTGCGCCGCAGGCGGCAGCCAAATAGGCCACGGGTGTTTGGCCTTGAGGAGGAACACCGCTATCTCGTCACGTGTGACTGGGGCGCTGGGGCAGAACATGCCCGGACTGCAAGCCGTGGAGCAGAACCGTGGGGCCGGGATAGCATTGCATGCGCTCGTGGACTTGTTCTGTTCGGCTTCAAACGCCTCAATGTAGCTGCTCGCCCAGTGGCTGGCGGGCACGTCCGAAAAGACCGCGCCAGTAGCGGGCGGCGGCACCCAGCCAGGGCCGTGCTTAGCGGCCAGGATCAGCACGGCGATCTCTGCGCGAGTCAGAACGCTTGAGGGACAGTAGCTGGAAGGGGCGCATCCCGCAGTGACGCCGGAATGCAGGAGCGTCTCGATATGGAAATAGGCCCAATGGGATGTGGGGACGTCCGAGAAGCTCTTCCCGATGTGCACCCGCCATAGCGCGTGGTCCCCGTTGCTAAGCTTCTCGAATGCCGTGGCGTCCCAGTGAAGCGCAGGTCTAGTCGGAGGATCGGACACACTCACGGTGTAGCAGTTGGCTGTCAGAGGGCCGCAGTTCTTCTTGTTGGCCTCTGGGTTGGCGGGGTCAGCCGCCGGGAAGGCAGGATACTGGGCTGAGGCTACGTCAATAGAGTAAGTTGCGCCGGCCGGGCCAGTGAAGTTCGACAACGTCCCGGTGACGTTGGACGTAGACGCCGACCTGGTCGTCAACCACGTCGGTCGCAGTACGGCCGTCTCCCCCGGTTCGAGAATCTTGGTGCCAGCGGGGTCGAGAACCAACGAATCGGGCACGAGGGGTCCCTCGTTCGTCGATAGGAAGTAGGTCGCGGAGTACCAGGCACCTCCGCGTAGCAGCTCATAGTCGCTCATGTTGGCTGGCTGGCGCTTGATCCCGAGCGTAAGGGTCCCATCACGAGCTTCGTTCGAGCTGATGAGGTGCCACCACTCGCGAACGAAGGGGATGTCAGCTGTGCCCTGCCCAGAGTGGGTTACGCCTAGGCTTGTGAATTGCCACCGGGGTGCACTCAGGTCAAGCGTCTGTGATTCGCCACTGCGGAGCCACGCGTTCTCCGGAACCAGGTAGTGCTGTCCCCCTGTTGGTTTCTGACCCTGCGGCGGCGCTACGTACTGCGTGACATAGGAGCTGACAACGTCATGGTTGTGTGGGGGCCAAGGGCATTTCGGGTCGACCAGGACCATCGGGACGACGGTCCCCGGCGGAAATGGGCCCCAGGTCGCGTCGGGCGAGAAAGAACCAGAGAGGTAGTCGGGGAACGTTAGCGCCCAGTCCCTCATGCCCGAGAGCGCGGGGGCGAAGTTCGTCGCAAGCGTCATGGAAGATTGGTTGAACATTGGCTGTCCATATGGCTGCTCCGGATACTCGGATCCATTGAGCTCCGGATGGAGCGGATTGTCGCCTGCGTCGCATCCAGTGCCGCCGGGGGGCAACACTCCGGTGCCGTCTTCGTCTTGGGCATACGCCGTCCAGAGAAAGACATACGCGTTGCGCAGCTTCACGGTCTTCGTGGGGTCGGATGACCTGAACTTCCAAACGACCTTCACGCCACTACGGGTGCAAATATACTCGAGCTCGGTGTCGATGGAGTTCTGCACGCCGTTCTGGTCGTTGCCGTCCTCGATGTCGGTAAAATCGGGGGAGCCGCGGCCAACCATCTTCATCACCGTTGTCTTGTAGTGGACGCCCGCACTGTCCTCGACGCCATCCGCGACAAGGCCGAAGTTCCCAGCCGGGATTCTCTGGGAGTAGAAAGTCGAAACCAGAAGGGCGCCACCCGTCGGTGGTACCACCGACAACGTGTGTTCGAGCGGCGGGCTGTACTCGTCCCAAAAGTAGCGGTAGGGGGGTACTCCTTCAGGGGCAGGGTTGGGAGATGCAGATCCAGGAATGAGCTCGTTGTGAGCCCAGACGGCCCCGCACCCGCCTGCTCCGCCACCGTGTGGCCCCGTTCGGAAGTACTTGAAGTTGTTTGTGACCGGGTCTAGCGTCCACCATCCGGCCAAGGCACCAGCCCTCGTGAAGCTGTTGGCGAGGAGGCTATCGGGGCCTTGGCTCGGAGTAAGGGGGTAGACGACGCCGTCTCCCGGCGTCAGGTCGAACCAGACCAAGTAGTTCTTGGACACGAAGACCCGGTCTCCTTGCTTGAAGAGGCCTTTGTAGTTCGGCAATGAGTAGGGGCAGTCCTCTTGCGTCGAGCGGTCCGCAGCTAGGACTAGTGAGCGAACGCGCTTTTCGTTGAGTTCATCCAAGTAGGCAACGTCGACTTTCGCCCCCGAATCCAAGTTGACCAAGATCTTCGGGACTGCCAACGACGACACCGGCGCCAGCCAACCAACCACACACAGTCCGATCGACGCAACGAGCTTCGCCCTTATTGTCTTCCGCCACGATGAATCGTACTGCCCATCCTCCGGAATCCCGGGTGCCTCGTCAAGCGGCTACTTGGACGACAGTGTGCACCGATTGGCGTGCCGGTCGCCTCGCCGACCAGGGCCCCGGTCGATGCGAAGCGGGCGCTACCTAAACCGATGGAACCGAACGCGATCACAGTAGCGAATTGTTGCTCGCGGGATGGTCTTTGTCAACTGGCCGCGTTGCCTCATGTCAAGGCTCTTTAGAAATGTCCCCTTGGTAGCTCGTTAGAAATGACCCCCAGTGGTCGTCGGCGGGGCTGTGGGCGGTGCTATGCGGAGCGGGATGTTATGAGGAGCGAGCTGGTTGACCTCCTTGTGGTTAGCCCGCATTTCTCACCGCACGCATTTTTGCAGTCGGTGGGGTGGTTGTGGTGGGGTGGGAGTGTGATTGTGGGGTACGTGCCGGGGTGTCGGCGATGAGGACGTGCAGTCGCGTCGTCGTGTACGGGGTTGTGGGGCACACAATGGTCTGGTCAGCCCACACCTCGGCCTGAAAGATGATGCACAGCATCGCGATGCGGTAGGACGTCAGGCCGGCAATGGGCCTGCGCGTCGGAGATTGGCGCAGGCCGCGAGGAAGACATCCTTGACCGGGCAGCCGAGCGGGAGCTGGATCAGGATGCGGCGCACGCTGAGGCTGACGACGGCACCGATC
>JAAYVZ010000161.1 GCA_012516935.1 Holophagae bacterium | reverse complement strand
TCGACGCCGGTCGTGGCTTCGTAGGGACCCGGGTGTGCCGCGGCCCACTCCGGGCTCGGGCCGGCCTGCACGTGCACCGCCGGCATCGACCCGAGCATGACCGGCCCGAACCCGGAGTGAGCCTCTCCGAGGTAGAGCACGTCGCCGATGAGGACGTTGCGGTCGTCGAGCGTGTACTCGATATACTCGCCAATGGCGGGGTTGAGCGCGGTGCACGTCTTCACCACGTCCACCGTGGCGTAGAAAAAGAGCGGGTTGGCGGTGAGCGTGGAGAGCCAGCTCATGCTGTGGCGCGTGGCCGGTATCTCCCCGCACCCCCGATGGACGCGGGCGTGCAAGGGGGCGCTTAGCGTCTCGACCACCGTCGCGGCGACCGCGAGCCCCGCCGCGTCGCCGTACGGCATCGCGCATCCCTCGCCGGGGGTGGTCGAGGTCGTCTCCGGCGTGGCGAGCCCGCGTGGCCACGGCACGAGGAAGGGCGCCTTGCCGACACACAGGGCGTTGAACGAGCGGCCGTCGGGCCCCCACTCGAACGGGGTGCGGCGGAAGGGGAACGTGTCCGTGTTGGGGGGGGCCGCATTAGCGCGCGAGGTGTCGAAGCGCGACCAGTGGCCCGAAAGCACGTCGCGGAAGTCGACCGTCCACATGTCGAAGCCGGAGAGCACCTCGGTGAGGGCGAGCGCCGGCACACCGTCGGCGCTCCACACGGTGAGCTGGATGAGCGCCGCCTCGGCGGCGGTGTTGGTCACGCGCAGGACGGTCGTGGCGCCCGAGGGGTCGGGTTCGTCGCCGCTCATCTCCACCGCCACGTACGGGACGAGCAGCGTCGCCGCGGGCTCGATATCGAGGGCGCAGGGCTCGGCCGCAAGCAGAGCCGGGAGCAGGAGCGCCGGAAGGGAGACAAGGCATCTCATCGCGCACCTCCCGGCTGGCAGTGCGCGTTGCCCACGACGGCGGCCTCCACCCAGGAGGCACCGGCATTTCCTCCAGCCCGCACCACCGTCCGCACGGCCACCGCGGCCTGATAGCGTGGGTACCTCTCGTTGGCGCCAGGCGTCGGGTCTTGGGTGAACCCGGCGTACGACGGTGGCAGGATGAGCATCATCCAACCCGCTACGGCCGGGAGGTCGAAGCTTGCCGGGGTCAAAGGGACTCGTTGCGCCACGAACGGCATCTCGTTGGGGTCGATGTCCCCTCCGCAGCAGGGCGAAACGGGGCACATTATTCCGCGCGTGATGACGTGCTCGTCCTCGTCCCAGGCGTAGTACATGTACGCGCCGCAGTCCATGACGTCCTCGCGTGGGTCGACGAGCGGGCCGAACGCATCGAGCTCCCAGAACGGCTTCCACACCACGAGCTGCGAGGTCTCCGAACGGTCGTAGTCGTTGACGTAGTGAAACGCGAACGCTGTCCCGAGCGGCTCCCGCCGGTCCTCGAGCCCGGTGCTTGCCTCGAACGGCCCGATCGCCGCGAGCTGCGCCGGTGTGTGCGCGGCCTCCAAATGCACCGCTGGCCCGAGCTCGAGCGTCCCTGCGGACGGGTCGACAAACTCCACCTCGCCGAGCAGCACGTTGCGGTCCGCGGCGACCAGCCCGGCGTGCCCCGCGTCGGCCGGCGTCAACGAGCTGCACGTCCGCACCACGTGGACGGTGGCGTAGAAAAACAGCGGGTTGCCGGTCAGGTCGGCGAGCCAGTCGTTGACGTAGCGGACCACGATTCGACCCCAAGGCGATTCGGGGCAGCCGGCGTGGGTGCGCTTAAACAGCGGGTCCTGGAGCTTCTCGACGAGCAGCGGCGCGTACATCAGCCCCGTCGTGTCGCCGTACGGTACCCCGCACCCACCGCCGTCGAGCTCGCTGGTCGCCTGCGGGGCCGGAAG
>JAAYVZ010000160.1 GCA_012516935.1 Holophagae bacterium | reverse complement strand
GAGCGCGCGCGCGGCGCCGCGGCGCTGGCCCGGGAACGTGCCCTCGGCGCGACACGGGAGGTGGAACGCCATCGCCAGGAGATCGCGGAGCTGGGGGTGCGCCGGACCAAGGCGCAAGGCGAGGCCGCCGAGCAGGGAGGGGCGGCAGCCGCGGCAGCTCAAGCGGCCTCGGATGCCCAGGCCGAGCTGGCCGAGCTCCTCGCTCACCGGGCCGCGGCCGGCCGCCAGGTCGAGACCTGTACCGCTTCGGCCGAGGCGTTGCGGGTCCGCGTCGCCGCGGCCGCGGGCGAGGTCGAGCGGGCTCGGGCCGCTTCCGTGGCGGCTCGCGACGAGGCTCATGTCGCCGAGCTCGCGCTGGCCGAGGCCCGCTCCGCCATGGCACGGGTGGACGAGGCGATCGCTCTCACCCTCGGCGGGGAGGTCACGCTTCCCGACGAGGTTCCCGCCGAGAGTTCCTTGGCGGCGCTGGAGGGCGAGGAGGCCCGGTTACATCGGGAGCTCGAGGCGCTCGGCTTGGTCAACGTACTGGCAGTGGCCGAACGAGACGAGCTCGAAAAGCGGCATCGTTTCCTCAACGCCCAGCGCCGGGATCTCGAGCGGTCGCTCGCCGCGCTCGACGACACCATCGGCGAGCTCGACCAGACCTGCACACTGCGCTTCCTGGCCACGCTCGAGGAGGCGAACCTGGCGTTCGACGAGGTCTTCCGTGACCTCTTCGGTGGCGGCGAGGCTCGTGCCGAGCTGTCCGATCCCGACTCGCCGCTCGATTCAGGAATCGAGATCCGGGTGCGCCCTCCGGGCAAGCACACGCAGTCGGTACTGCTGCTCTCGGGCGGAGAGAAGGCACTGGCGGCGGTGGCGTTGCTGCTCGCCCTGTTCCGCATCCGGCCAGCGCCGTTTTGTCTTCTGGACGAGGTTGACGCCTCTCTCGACGACGCCAACGTGGAGCGGCTGTGCCGGCTGTTGCGGGCGATGAGCACCGATACCCAGTTCGTGCTCGTCACCCACAACCGCCGCACCATGGCCCACGCCGACGTGCTCTACGGCGTGACCATGGAGGAGCCCGGCGTCTCGCGCGTGGTTTCGGTACGTCTGGAGGAGTGAGTATGGGCAAGCCGGGCCGCCTGCGGACCCCACGCGCGACAGCGCCGCACTGGCTCCAGCGCCTCGTTTTCGTCGCTGCCTGTGGGCTGGTCGGGGTCGTGCCGCTGGTCTGGAGCCTCGCTGGCTACGAGGTGTTTCGAGGGCCCAAGCGCCTCCTGGCCATGGCCATCTGGCTGGTGCTCGGGGGGGTGACGCTTGTCCGCGCCTGGTCCCGCGAGATGTGGCGCGACCCCTGGTGGCTGGCGTGGGCCGGCCTGCTGATGGGGGCCGCCGTGTCGATGCCGTTCTCGGGCCAGCCGGTGCGGGTGTTGGCAGCGTTGCTGCCGGTGGTTCTCGTCGCTCTCGGATGGGGCTCTCTGCGCTGGCTCACCGCCACGCACCGGAGCACCCTCGAGGTGCTGGTCGTCGCCACCGGCATCGTCGGGGCGGGCCTGGCAGCGGTCTTCAGCGTTCCACGATGGCGACCGGAAGGGTTCGAGCTCTTCTCTTTCCTCGAGGGCCGCTACGCCTGGATCGGCACCTTCGGCAACCCCGCCGATGTCGCGCTGTCTCTCCTCCTGCCTTGCCTGCTCGCCACCGCCAGGGCGCTGCGGAGCCCGGGGCGCAGGCTGCGCTGGGCCTTACCGGCGTTCGGCATGGCCGCTACCATCGTCGCCACCCGCACCGTAAGCGTCGTCGGCGCGCTGGCCGTCGCCGGTGCGGTCCTGCTCTGGGAGGCCTTACCTCGCCGCTCCCGGCTGCCTGGCCTGATCATCGCCCTGGTGGTCACGTCAGCGGCGTTGTTGGCCAGCCCGATGCGTGGCAGGCTCGCCGAGGTGATACAGCAGACGCGAGACGGCGGCTGGGCATGGCTGGGCTCAGGGCGGACAGCGGGGTTCGGTGCAGGCCTGGGGATGGTGGCGGCGCGACCACTCACCGGCATCGGGTTCGGACTGTTCGAGGCCCACTCGTTCCGCTACCAGGACGAAGACCTTCTTGCCGAGCGCAGTCGCGTTCTGGGGCTCGAGACCGGGTTCGGCGAGGCCCACAACGATCCCCTCCAATTTGCGGCCGAGACCGGCCTCATCGGGCTCGCGCTCGCCGCTGCCGGTCTGTGGTTGGCTTGGCGAGCTGCCCGACCCGTCTTCGGCGAGCTGGCCGGGGCCAAAGCGCTGGTCCTGGCGGCGGCGGTCGTCGCCCTCGCCCAGTTCCCACTTCATCAGGCAGCTATCGCCGCCCAGTGGGTCGTGCTGGCCGTGCTCGCATTGCCTGCCCGTCCCGTGCCCCCACCACCGCCCGGCTGGCGGCGACCGCTCGTCCTCCTCCTCGCCATCACGCTGGTCGCAGGTGGCTGGCTGTGGCTCGGCCGACAGCGCCACCTCTCGGTTCTTCTCCGACAAGCCCAAACGCTCGACGAGGTGCTGCGCGCGGGCAAGGTACCGCAGGACCGGGTACCCGGCCTGGCCCGCGCCGCGCTCGCCAACCTCGAGCGGGCCGCCTGGTGCGCACCGTTCGACTGGCGGGCTGCGGTACTGATGGGCGATCTCGCGATGCTGGCCGGCGACCCGAGCCGTGCCGGCGAGCTTTTCGGAAGCGCGTTGAGGCTCGCCGAGCGCCCCGAAACTCGGTTCAACGCCGGCATGGTCATGCTTACGCTCGGTGACGAACCCCGCGGGCTCGAGCACCTGGAGCGGGCCGTTCGCCTCAACCCGTCCATCTTCTCGCGGATCGACGACCCCGAAGTGGCCGCCGCGGTGCGCCGCCGGCTCGAGGTCAGCGGCTACGCGGCTCGCCACCCGTGGGTCTTCGCACCCAGCCCGTGATCGTCGGGGAGCCCCCACCTTGCAGTCGGCGATCCGCTGGGATCCAGGTCAGCGGCAGTGGCTGTCAGATGCGACGCAGGATAAAGAGGTCGACCGACGGCGTGCGCTTGCCGGGCGTCGCCAACGGGACGCCCACCGAGCCCTGCACGAGCGTCTCCCACGGCCCCGGAAAAGTGGCCGACACGCCCACACCCGAGAGCGGTCGGTGACGGTAGCCAGAGCGATCCTCGCGTGCCCAGCCCGCGTCGACCCCCACCTCCGCTCGCAGGGTCGTGGTGAGCGGCACCGCGAGCGAGGCCCGCACGACACCGAGGCGTTGCGCCTGCACGGTACCGGTGGCGACCCCGCGCAGGCGAACCCCACCGAAACGGCCCGGCGATGGCGCCGAGAAGCGGTCGACATGCCATCCGACCCAGTACTCGCCCTCGACCCGCATCCGGGCGAGTGGGTTGAGCGCCCGCTCGTAGAGCATCGTCGCCCGCCCGCGGGTCCAAACGTCCTCGGGTTTCTCGGCTCCGGCGAGGCCCCAGGCGTTCCATCGTTGCCTCCACCCACGTTCGGCGGAGACGGTGAGCGTCGCCGGCCCGACCGGAACCGCGCTCTCGAGGCGTCCCACCCACTCCCACGTGTCGCAAGGCAGCACGAACTCTCGAGCCGTGTCGTCGGCCCGTCGAAAATCCCAGCGGTCGGCGCCGGCCTCCATCGTCAGGCGGACCCGCCCGAGTGTGGTGCCGAGGCCGAAACCGAGCCGTTGACGGGTGCTTTCGATCGTTTCCCCCCGCTGCTCGTCGCCTCGCTGGGAGACGGTGGACACGAAGGGAATGAGCTGAACAAACCCGCGCAGCGTCAGCTCGCTCCGGCCCGAGCGGAAGCTCCAGGCTCCGTCGTTGACGACCCCGGCGAGCATGAGGCGAAGCTGTTCGCCGCGGTGACGGAAGTCGAAGTCGAGCACCTGCAAGCCACCGAATGGCACCGGTGTCTCGAGCCCCGGATCCCACGCCGCTCCGGCCAGCAAGAACCGCTGTGCCGGTCTGGTGTCGCTCCCGGGCTTGCGGCCGCCGTGCCCGTCCGGCACCAGCGGCACCACCCCCGACTCGCCGTCGCGCAGCATCCGGTGGGGCCGGGCGTACGCCTCAGCCCGGGTGGAACCGAACCCCTCCGGGTTGAGCCGAACGTCGGTCAGCGTGAGCTCGCGCCGGACCAGAGCTGTGCCGCCGAACGCCGCCACCGTGTCGTCGACCTCGACCCGCGTCGGCAACCAGGCCGTATCGGGTCCCAGCGAGAACGGCTCGTACGCTGTCAAGCTGCGGGTCGCCCGCACCTCGCCCGGCAGGCCCGAGGCTACCTCCTCGACGCTCACCAGGCCCCAGGTCACGGCGTCGATGCACGCCGTACCCTGGCGCCGTTCGTCGCCGGCGACGCCCGCCCAGCCTAGCTCCCAGCACGCCCGTCCCTGACGCTGGGAGATCCTCCTCAGCTCGTACCGGTAAGAGGGCTCGAGGCGCAGCGCCAACGGCGGCACCGGCGGCCGCCGAGGCTCCAGCAGCGGCAGCTCCGGTAACCGGTCGGGACGCCACGCAACCCCGTCCACCCAGCTGCGCGTGATCTCCCAGTCTCTTCCGGTCCCGCTTTCCCAATACCCGGGACCTGCCAGCACCACCGCAAACGAGCGGGAGAGCTCGGGAACCTCGACCCGCAACAGCAAGGTCTGCTCGGCCGTCCAGCGAGGGAGCAGCCGTGCCTGCCGCGCCGCCTGTCGCTGGTGGCGAGCCAACACCTCCGCCGCTGACGGGATGCTCTCCCCCGTGACCCGAACCTGCTCGACGGCAGCAGCCGGATCGACCGGCCGGGTGGCGACCAAGATGCCGCCATCCGGAAGCGGTGGCAGCGTCACGATCGCCGCCTCCGGCCGGACCCGGAGGATAGGCCGCAGCTCCTCTTCACCCACCAGCGCCGCGCCTCCGTACCAGCTGCCGGAAAGGCGCACGTCGCCACCGGGGAAACCGGCCGGCAGGCCAACCACCGTGGCCAGGTCCGGACCCCGCAAGGCTGTCGGCAAAGGCCCATCCGGCCCGGTCGCCGGCTCGTACTCCGGGAGCAGGCCCGCGAGTGCGTCAGCCCACGCAGGATCCGGCATCGGTACCAGCGCAGAGGTTGCGCCCGCCGCCAAGACGCCGACCGCCGCGGCGCCGTCAGCCGCCGGGAGCACGAGTGGGAGAGCTTGGAGCTGATTGAGCAGAACCGCGACACGGGCTGTGGCCGGTGCCGGATCGACCACCACTGCATCGAGGTACGGCCTCGCCGCCGCCGGTGGCAACCCGGGGCCGATGGAGACCACCATGGCTCCCGAGGCGCCCAGTGCCACCACGTGCTCGAGCCAGGCCTGATCGGGCCCAGCGGCCGGAACCTCGACCACGTACCCCGTGACGCCAGAAGGGGGCACTTGGCCGGGAGCCGCGAAGGCCCAGTCGGACGGACCGCCGCGGGGGTCGGCAAGGACGGCTGGCAGCACGGCGAGCAGGATGGCGGCGGTGTGCATCGTTCAGTGGGCGGCGCCAGGAGGCGGCGCCATCTCGCCCGCTCGCACGGCGAACGGCAGGGTGTTCTCGGCCGGCGTGAGCGGACACGAGGCGGTGATCCCGTACGCGCAATCAGGGTTGTAGGCGCGGTTGAAGTCAACCTCGACCAAGCCGCCCGCGAGCTGCTGGATCTCGACGTAGCGCCCCGCGGCATAGCTCTCACTGCCGGCCGCAGCGTCGCGGAAGGGAAGGAACAGGTGCGGCTCGGCGGCGTCGTCCAGACGGAACACGGTCAGCACCCCCTCACCGCCCGGCAGCCGGAACCTGAAACTTCCCACCCGGCTGGCGGGGCGCGCCCTCCCATCGCTCGTCGTCAAAGTGAGAGCGGTCAGCGGGCGGGCGGGCTCGAGCACGGCGCGGACACGAGCATGCGGGTCATAGGGAAAGAACCGGAGAGCGTGGAGAGTGGCTCGGCGGGCGGCGGGAAGCTGCCTGCGGACCGCCCCCAGCCGCGCCGCCCGCCACTCGCGCTCGGCTGGGGGCAGCTCGGACCGACAGGCGGCGAGCCCGAGCGCGAGGACCCCGGCACCGACCGACAGCCACGGACGAAGGAGACGTCTCGGCCAACCTCTCAGAAGATCACCTTCTGGACGAAGAACGCCTCGGGAGTGACCTTGCCCGTCGCCAACTCCTCGGCGTCGGCCGGCGAGATACGGAAGACACCGGCCTCCTTGCCCGCCTCGTTGAGCAGGAGGATCTCGACGCGCTCGGGCAGACGTGCCGCCTGATCATCCTTCTGCAGGCCCTGCGCGATCACATGGTAGGTCGTCGTGATGGCCTGCAGAGCCCGACTGACCTCCTTCTGACCGTTGACCTGCACCTCGAGAAAAAGATAGGTGCGTTGGGTGCCCTGGCTGGTCCGGTAGAGGTAGAGGTGGTAGCTCTCCAACCCCTGCTGGAACGCCTGGTCAACCCGCTGGTCCGGGTACTTGGCCTCGCGAAAGGCAACAATCGGCGTGGGCGTCGGCTGCACGCTCTGGACCGGCCCGGCAACCTCACCCGACCGCAAGTGACCCACCATCTGGGCCACCGACGGCGTCGGCGTAGGGGTCGGCAGGACCTCGTTGCCGTCCACCCAGTCGAGCGGCATGGCGCTCCCGAAGTCGCGCGCGTTCAACTCCTCCGTCGCCTTGAGGTCCACTAGCACGAGGGGAATCGATCGAAGCGTGCCGGTAGTCGTCACGAACTCGACGTTCTTACCTTTGATCCGGTACTTCTCCTTGGCGATCTGGCGCGTCCCGTCCTTGAGGATCAGGACGTAGGCCGCGTACGACCATGTCGAGACGCAAAGCACGACGAGCGCGAGCGCCCTCTTCACGTTGACAACCTCCTTCCCTCAGCTAGTATAGCTTGGTTGAGGTGGTGCACCTATGCTGATAGTCATGTCCGCGCAGGCCACCCCGCTGCAGATCGAGGCGGTTGCTGCGCGTGCCTCGGGCGTGGGCTTGAAGGCCCACCCCTTCCACGGCGAGCGGCGGCTCGTCCTTGCCCTCACCGGCTCGCCTGAGTCGGTCGATCCCTCCCTCTTCGAGACCATGGATGCGGTTCTCGAGGTGGTCCACCTACGCCTTCCCTACCCTCTCGTCAGCCGCGCGGTCAAGGACGAGGACTCGGTGGTGCGGGTCGGTGGCGTTGCGGTCGGAGGCCCGCACTTTGCCGTTATGGCCGGCCCTTGCGCCGTTGAGAGCCACGCGCAGGTGCGGGCGGTGGCGGCGGCGGTGCGGCAGGCGGGCGGTCACATCCTGCGCGGTGGTGCCTTCAAGCCCCGCTCGTCTCCCTACTCGTTCCAGGGTCGCGGGCGCGAAGGTCTCGAAGCCCTGCGCGACGCCGGGCGCGAGTTCGGTCTACCGATCGTCACCGAAGCCCTCGACGAGCGATCGCTGGAGCTGGTCTGCCAGCACGCCGACATGATCCAGGTCGGCTCGCGCAACATGCACAACTATGCGTTGCTCAAGGCCTGCGGCAGGTGTCGTCTGCCGGTGCTGCTCAAGCGCGGCATGGGCTCGACCGTGGAGGAGCTGCTGCTTGCCGCGGAGTATATCCTGGCCGAGGGCAACCGGCAGGTGGTGCTGTGCGAGCGCGGCATCCGGACCTTCGCCGACCACACCCGCTTCACCCTCGACCTCTCGGCCGTACTGGCCGTGCAGCGGCTGTCACACCTGCCGATCATCGTCGATCCCTCACACGGGACCGGGAAACGACACAAGGTCGTTCCCATGGCTCGTGGAGCCGTGGCGGTGGGCGCCAACGGGCTGCTCATCGAGGTGCACAACGACCCGAGCCATGCCCTTTCGGACGGTCAACAGGCGATCTTGCCCAGCGAGCTGGCGGCGCTCGTTCGCCAGCTTCCCACCCTCCTGTCGCTCACCGGCAAGGATCTCACCAACCACGCATCCAGCGCCTGACGAGCGCCGGTAATGCTCGCCCTTAGCCTTGTCCTCGCGCTTGCCGGTCCCCCTTCTTGGGTCGACCTGACCGAGGTGCGGCCGGGGCAACGGGGAACCTGCATCACCGAGTGGGTCGGCGGCGAGCGCCGCGAGACCGCGGTCGAGGTCGTCGGCGTCCTGGATGCTTCGGGGCCGGAGCGGGGCACCGTGCTGGTGCGGCTTCTCGACCCGGCGCTGGAAGACGGCGGCGTGGTCGCCGGCATGAGCGGGTCCCCAGTCTGGCTGGACGGCAAGCTCCTGGGGGCGATCGCCTACGGCTGGTCGTTCGCACGCGAGCCACTGGCGGGCGTCACACCGTTCGCCATCATGCGTGAAATCTCGGCTTTCGCACCTCCCGGACCGCTGCCCCCGCCGACCCTCGAGCAGCTCGCGGCGCTCGCTGCCGGCCGGCTGGACGCGGTCGCTCTGCTGCCGCGCGTGCCGCCGTTCCGACTCGCCGGCAGTCTGCCGGTGGCCGTCGCAGGGTTGCCAGGCGGCTGCCAGGGGTGGGCAGCGGAGCTGCTGGCCCGGGTTGGGCTCGGCCCGGTCGGCGCGGCGGCGCGAGGCGATGCCGTCGGCGTGCCCGAAGCCGGCGAGATGATGGCTCCGTTGCTCGTCTGGGGCGACGCCATCGTCGGTGCGGGCGGCACCGTCACGGCGCGGGAAGGTGACACCTTGTGGGCGTTCGGTCACCCGATGCTCGGCTTGGGCAGCGTTCGGTTGCCGGTGGCGAAAGCCCGGGTGCTCGCGGTCCAGCGCTCGTTCCAGAGCCCGTTCAAGATCTTCGCAGTTGGTGAGCCTTTCGGAACCCTGGTTGCCGACCGTCCGAGCGGGGTGCTCGCCCGGGTCGGCCCGCCACCTCGAGGGCTTCCGGTCGAGGTTGAGGTACGAGACGGATCGGGGTTCACCCGCTGGCATTTCCGAGTCGCCGAGCACCCGCTCTTGTCGCCGCTGATGGTCACCTACGTCGTGAATGCGAGCCTGACCACCCGCGCGGCCTCAGCCGGCGACAGCTCGGTCCACCTGCGGTTCCGCGGTCGCCTGGCGGACGGCCAGAGCCTCGAGATCTCGCAGGCTGCCCGCTCTGCCGACGCACCGGCTCGCCTGGCATCGTTCGCCGGTGCCGTCACCGGCGTCCTCTGCGCCTCCGAGCTGCCACACCCGCCGCTCGCCGAGGTGAGCGTTGCGGTGTCACGCGACGAGACACACGCCGGAGCCTCGATCGAAGAGGTCATCCCTGCCCGCACGGTCGTCCGACCCGGCGAGACCATCGCCGTGGAGGTGCGGCTCCAGCCCTTCCAGGCACCTCGCGCCCTCCAGCGCCTGGCGATCACCGTTCCACGGGTACTTGCGCCCCAAGATATCGACCTGGTGGTCGCCGATGGCGCCTCGTGGACCGAGTACCTCCTCAAGAACCGTCCGAGCAACCCGGCCACGTTCTCCCAGCAGCTCGCGGCGCTACGTCGCTTCGAGCCCTCGACCACGCTGGTGGCGGCCCTCGAAAGCCGCGAGGGCAGCGTGGGGCTGTCGGGGGGTGAGCTTTCGGCTACCCCGCCCTCATGGGCGTGGACGCTAGGGAGTGGTCTCGGCAAGGCTGTCTCTCGGCTGCCAACCTCGATTCTCTCGGTGACGCGCTGGGCAGCCCCTTACCCGCTCGAGGGGGCGAGTCGCATCACCTTGCGCGTGCGGCCACCCCGGGAGGTGCCATGAGAGCTCGTGCTGCCGTCGTGTCGTCGCTGCTCGCCACCTCGGTACTGGCTGCACCGGTGCGGTGGTTCACGCTCGATACCCCGCGGGCGCTCGCCGGTGCCGCCTCGCGCGGGGTCGCGGTGCTTCCCGACGGCACGTTGCAGGTGCTCCCCCCCCTCAACTCGGTCGCCGAATTCGAGGAGCCTCTGGGGTTGGCGCTCGCCGTGACGCCGCAGGGCGTGGCCTTTGTCGGCACCGGCCACCCGGCACGGGTATGGAAGGTGGAAGGGTCCAGGAAGACACTGGTGGGCGAGGTACCCGCCGATCAGGTCACGGCGCTGGCCCTCGACAGCACCGGCAGGCTCTACGTCGCCACCGCGCTACCCGCCCTGCTGCTTGAGATGAAAGAGGGTCCCACACCGGCGCTGGGTGAGATAGCCAGGCTCGATGCGGGGAGTATCTGGGACCTCACGTTCTGGCGGGGCAGCCTATGGGCGGCTGCTGGTGACCCCGGTCGGGTGCTGCGGCTCGGCACGGCCGGGTGGGAGGTCGCCTTCGACGTCCCCGACCGTCATGCCCGCTGCCTCGAGGCTGGTGACGAGCAGCTCTATGTCGGCACCTCGGGAAAGGGCATGCTGCTGCGTTGGGGCGGTGGCGGAGCCCCCGTAGTGGTCTACGACTCCGAGTTCACCGAGATCGCCGACCTTCAGCGCGGGGACGACGGGTGGCTGTATGCCACCGGCTTGACCGGCGATCCCACGCTCGGCACGCCAGCCAAGGTCGAGGGCGAACCAACCGTGACCGTGAGCGAGAGCTCGTCCTCGACCCCGCAGACCAACAAGGGCCCGGCCACGTCGGAGATCGTCCGGGTATACCCCACGGGCGCGGCCGTGCCGGTGCACCGCTTTTCTCGGCAGGTGGCGGGACCACTCGCCTGGAGTGGGACCGGTCTGGTCATCGGCACAACCGTGGAAGGCGGGCTCTGGCAGCTCGTAGACGGTGGTGCGGCCCAGCTCGACACCGTGGACGCATCGGCGATCTCCCGCATCGATGCGTCGGGGGACTGGGTCCTGACCGTGGGCCCGGTGACGCTTCTGCGACGGCAGGGCACGCCGCGCGGGACGTTCATCTCGCCGCCGCTCGATGCCGGGCAGCCGGCCGAATGGGGCCGCGCGACTCTCGAAGGCCAGCTCCCACCGGGCCGAGGATGTCGCCAGAGCTTCCGCTCCGGTCCCACCGGCGAGCCGGGGGAGGCGTGGAGCGAGTGGAGCCCCACCCTGCCCTGCGGCGAGGTGCGGGTCGCAGCACCCGCAGCCCGCTACCTTCAGGCTCGCGTGGAGCTGGAAGCGATCTCGAGCCGAGCACCGCGCGTCGGGCGCCTGGCGATCGCCTACCGCCAGATCAACCTTCCACCGATCATCAAGGAGCTGGTGACGCATCCACCCGGCGAGGTCTTCCTCAAGGGTCCGCCACCTTCCGAGCGCGTCGTCGACGTGCAGCACCCCGACCTCGCGGGGATCTTCACGGTACTCGACGAGGAGGACCAGCAGCGCCAGCAGAGCCTGGGCCGGAAGTACTACCGCGTCGGGTACCAGTCGCTCTCGTGGAAGGCCGAGGACCCCAACGGCGACCCGCTGCGTTTCTCGCTCGAGGTCCAGCGGCAGCACAGCGACGCGTGGTGGGTGGTGCGACAGAACCTGGACACCCTTACCCTCGCCCTCGACACCACAGCGCTCGCCGACGGCTGGTACCGGTTTCGGCTCACGGCGTCGGACAGCGAGGCGAACCCGGATGCGCCAGCGTCGGAACAAGCGCTCTCGGGCTGGGTCACGGTGGACAACACACCACCTCGCTTGCACGCACGCCGGGAAGGTGCGGAGTGGCTCGTCGAGGTGGAGGATGCCCTGTCGCCGATCGCGATCCTGGAGTATAACCGCGACGCGCAGGGCTGGCATCGGGCGGCGTGCGAGGATGGCCTGCTCGACTCGCGCCGCGAGGTGATGCGCCTGCCCGTGATGCCCGGCGCCCACGTACTCACCGTGCGCGCCGTCGACGACCACCACAACAGCGCCACCATCGCGCTGGAGGAGCGTTGATGAGGGACCACGCCTTGGCCGCCGTCTACCCCGGGAGCTTCGACCCCATGCACCTCGGGCACGTGGATATCATCCGCCGCGCCTGGGAGATCTTCCCTCGGGTCATCGTCGCGGTGCTGCAGAACACCGACAAGGCGCCGCTGCTGGCGGTTTCGACCCGGGTGGACCTCATCGCCCGTTCGCTCGCCGATCTGCCCGGGGTCGAGGTGACGTCGTTTTCCGGGCTGCTGGTGGACTTCATGCGCCATTCGGGCGCGCGCGTGATCCTGCGCGGCATGCGCGCCGTCTCCGACTTCGAGTACGAGTTCCAGATCGCGCTCATGAACCGCCGACTGTGGAGTGAGGCGGAGACGGTATTCCTCACCCCGAACGAGGAGTTCACCTACCTCTCCTCGCGGGTGGTCAAGGAGATCTGGCAGCTCGGAGGCGACGTCTCGGGGCTGGTGCCGCCCCCGGTCCACGCTGCGCTTCAGGCGCTGCCGCGGTAGCGACCGCCTTGCCTGCTCGTCGGCGAAGCCATTTTCTCTTGGCGTTGCTACCCTTCCTCCGGTCTTCCTTCTTCCGGCTCTTTACGGTGGAAGTTCCCGTCGATGTCGACGGGTTTGTGATCGGATAAGGGTTTTAGAATCAGTGTGATCGGCGGCGAGATTGGAGCTTCTTCTTGGTGGCTACGGTGACGCGGCGAGGCGGCAGGGCAGCGGGGAGCGTGACCCCTGCGGCGGCGAGCAGCTCGCGGATCGCCGGGGATGGGCGCGGGATCGTCTGGTAGGCAGGCGTGCCCTGCACCGTGACCTTCTGCGAGGCGAGCGTGGCGAGCTGATCCAGGCCTTCCTGCACCGTGAGGTTGAGGTGCGCCCAGCGGCGGGCGAGCTCCTGGACGAGGCGATAGGCGAGCATGACCACCAGCACATGGCCGCGCGTGCGGCTGGCCAGGCGAACGTGGATCGGCCGCATCTCGAGCCCGACCGTCTTCGTTGTCCGGAAGCCCTGCTCCACCAACGCCAAGTCGCGATAGCGGTCGTGGACCGTCTGGGCGGAGGCCTCCGCCGGCGAGAGGTTGGTGGTGATCGCGTAGCAGCCATCGAGCTTGGCGACCTCGGCCAGTGCGGCCTCATCCGTCACACACGACAGCTCACGGCCCTTCACCACGACCGTGGCCCACGCCTGGATCTTCAGCCTCACGGCCTTCGCCTCAAGCGCCCGCTGCTGCACCTCGACACGCGCCCGGCGGTGTGAGGCCAGGTACGCTGTCGCCTCCTCCGCCATCCGCCGCAGCACCTTCAGCTTGTCCGCACGGCTCCACGCCAGCTCCGCGGCGCGCACCGGGTTGCGCCGCACCACGTAGCGCACCCCGCCTGGCGCTAGCACCTCCGAGACCTCCTCGTCAAACAGCGACATCTGCAGCAGCCCTCCGGCCACCAGCGCCTCGATCTGCGGCTTGGTGATCGCTGTGATGTAGCCAAACCCTTCTGGAAGAGCGGCGATCTGCGGTCCTCGGAGCATTCCCCGGTCCCCCACCAGCGTCAGCCGCAGGCCACCGAATCGCTCCGCCACCTTGCGCACCTGCGCGGCCACCGTCTGCGGATCTTGCGTGGTGCCCCGAAACACCTCGATCGAGATCGGCACCCCCCCACCCGTGCACAGCAAGCCAATGACGATCTGGCGCTTGCCTCGCTTGCCATCACGGTTGTACCCGAACGCCGCGAGCTCGTTGTGCTCCCCCTCCAGATACGATGACGTCACGTCGTACAGGTACAGCCCCGAGCGAGGCTCACCCAGGTCAGCAAACAGCCGATCCTCGATGCGGCGCTGCCGCACCGCTAACCAGTCCAGATTGGCATACAGGTCATCCTCGTCAAAGCCAGCCAGCCCGAGTACCTCGGCCGCGGCATGCACGCCTGCCAGCCGCACTGCCGACAGCCGTGACCCCTGATCGATCGCCCGCGCGATCACCTGCCACAGTGCCAGCCTGCCCTGCTGTGTACCACCAAGCGCCTTCGTCAGACCGAGCTGCTTGGCAACCGCGTGCAGTGTGAACACCGCACCACAGGAGCTCCCCTGCTCTAGCTCGACCGCGATGCGGGCGGAGGTCAACGAGGCGAGCTCGTGCTTGTGGCGCAACGCTAAACGAATCGCCTCGATCTCCGCGGCGGAGCAGCCGGAGAGGTTGGCAATTGTGCGGTGCTTGACCTTGCCGCCCTCGCGATAGCTCTCGCGCAGCAGGTGCCGGGTGTAGGAGGTTCCCTTGCGTTGGACGGTGGAGGAGTCGAGGTACATGATGAGCACATCATACAGCACAACATACTTCAAGTCAAGTATGATACTCAACAATAGTAGTGGCTACGCATTAGGCACAAATTC
>JAAYVZ010000159.1 GCA_012516935.1 Holophagae bacterium | reverse complement strand
TGGGTCGTCCCGAGGTGGTCGAGGTGGTAGTGCTGGTGGCCCTCCGTGCGGTGCTGGCTCGCCAGGAGCAGGCCGTCGCGATAGATGTAGTCCTTGACCCACTCGTAGGCCCCGGCCTTGAGCTCGACCTCGCGCAGCAGCGCGCCGTCGAGGCCGCGCAGGTTGAAGGTCGTGGTGCCGTCGTACTTCTTAAGTAGCTGGCCGCGGGCAAAGGAGCTCGGATCGGTGACGGTACCGTTGCCGTTCGAGCCCTTCTCGGGCAGGGTGTCCTGGCTCGGTAGGCCGGCGCGCCCGGGATCGGGACCGTATGCGATGGTGGAACGGGCCGTCGGGCTGGAACTACAGCAGCGGGTCAAGCGTTTGGTCTCCTGTGCCTTCCGTTACACAATGCCACGTCTGAGATACCTCGTATCCATCTGGTACCCATCAGGACGGCTGGTCGCCATCTAGAACTGACTACCCCTCGCCGGGCCAGGGAAATCCGCAGAAAGCGGCCCCGCCCCCCGGACAACGCAGGCCCTGCCAGGCTCTCTGCATGGTAATGAGGGGGAGGACACGAGGTATAACCCTTCAGTGGTGTGTACATACCACTCCGTCGCCCTGAGCGTTCCCGCTGGTGTTGCGTCGTAGCCCGTGGTCACTAGCCTTACTTCCCGGATGAAGAACACGCTCGCTGCGATGACTTCCAGTGGTCCTGGGGTTCGGCTGCAGTCGAGGAAGACTACTCCGTTCTCGAAGAACAGTCTACTGGCTTGGAACTTCCCCCCAACGATTATCAGTAGATTGTGGTCGAGAGGTGCTCCCAACGACGACCCAACGACCCGCGCCAACAGCGGGTCGAGCTCCCGCATCGGGATCGGCGTCGGCTCTTCATCGAATCCTGGCAGTCGGTGGAGCCCTCCGGGCTCTATGCGGACCCCGACGGCCTGATGGCTGGGAGAGCACAGGGGGTACCAGACCCAGTAGTCGTCGAGTGACGAGTATGCAACGCCGTTTGCGCCCCCTCCAGTCTCCCCGCCACATGCGCAGGAGAGGGTCGACAGCGAGCGAGCGTCTAGTGGCGTCTGCAGAACCTTGGCCTGGGCAGTCGGAGTGTGCGGTGTTGCCTCGGCCGAGGCGGCCGCCGGCGTTCCGTCACCTTGCACCGCTTCCGCTGGTTCGGCGATTCTCGCGCCCTTCTCCTGGCGCATCATCGACGATGGAGTTGGTTCGGCCGTGGCTGGAACGGCCGAAGTTGAATTTGCGACAAAGCCAATCCCGCCAGCTCGGCCCCCAAGGATGGCCAGTGCAAGGACAAGGCGTCCAATCATGACGATCTCCGATTCGGGCTACTCCGCAGGCGACGACAGGTACTGGCGATACAGCCTATACTGTTCTTCTGTGATCTGAGTGACCTGAGACTGAGTTGGCTTCCCGCGGGTATAAGACACCACGATGGCATAGTAGTACCTCTTCGGATCGTACTGACCTGTTGACTTATTGAGGACACGAACCTCGAAGACAGCCGCAAAGCGACCCGTGGACCGGGGATCCCGTGCTGTCTCGACTCGAGACAGGGGTATACCCTCTCTGCTATTTATGAGCATCCCTGGACTGTCATACACAACGATTGAGGCTCCAATTCTGGCAACTTGTCCGGGATCCTCTGGGCTTTCCTTCTCGAAGCCCCTTAGTTCAGCAGTGGGTGAAAGCAAGGCAGCCTCCCGCTCCACACGGTAGTCGGAGAGGTTGTCGCCCTCATCAAACACGACTTCGAGGTTGGTGCCCAGGACCCAACCATTGGCCTTGGTCTGCAGGCCCAGCGTGTTGACGTCTGCAGCCTCTTCCTTTCTTGCTCTGACAGGGACCCGGTTCGGTCCCTCAGCGAAGAGCTTGAACTCACGCACCGCCAAACCGTCAGGGTCCAGGAACCGGTGGGGGTTGCTTCTCCCGTAGGCGTAGCGATTCCAACTTAGTGGCGACCGTGGTCTGCCGCCGACAAGGTCCAGTGCGAGGAACCTCCCCATCTTCACGCCGTAGTAGCGGGCATGCATGTACTCGAGGTCGTCGGTGGTGTTGGTAAGGCTGCCGAGGTCGCGCTGGTGGCCGGTGAAGCGGCGGGTTTCGGTGTCGTTGGCCGGGGCGGTGATGGTGTCACCGTAGGGGAACAGCTCGTACCGCTTGACCCGCTCCCCGCAGCGGTTGGTCAGCATCCGGGTCGTCCCGAGGTGGGAGAGTGCGTGGTGCTGGTGGCCCTCCGTGCGGTGCTGGCTCGCCAGGAGC
>JAAYVZ010000158.1 GCA_012516935.1 Holophagae bacterium | reverse complement strand
CGATCGGCAACAGCCACGCTGAGTACCGGGCCATGTTCACCCGCGCGGTGATGCCGCTCGCCGGCCCGGGCGCGCCGAGCGTGCAGAAGAGCTTCGCGCCGGGCCAGGTCGCGACCGGCGGCACGAGCACGCTGACGATCACCCTGCGCAACAACAGCCAGCCGAGCGCGGCGGTGCTGGATGCCGACTTCGTCGACACGCTGCCGGCCAACGTCGTGGTCGCGACGCCGGCGAACGCGGCGACCACCTGCACCGGCACGCTGGTCGCCACCGCGGGCAGCGGCACGATCACGCTCCAGTCGGGCGCCTCGATCCCCGCGAGCGGCAGCTGCACGATCACGGTGGACGTGACGAGCGATACGGACGGCACCTACGTGAACACGATTCCGGCCGGGGCGCTCTCCACCCAGCATGGCAGCAACGCCGGGGCGGCGACGGCCACCCTCAGGGTCGGCTTCGTCTTCCCCGAGCCGTACCCGCCGGTGACCTTCCCGCAAGGCGTCGAGCCGATCACCAACGTGACGTTCGCGGGCATCGACAACACCACGCCGGCGACGAGCTCCATCCCGCTCGAGGACTTCACCCACATCATCGGCAACGTCGGCCCGGGCCACACCTACCACATCTCCGTGGAAGGGAACACGATGGGGACGTACACCAGTTACGTGAACGTCTTCATCGACTGGAACCGGAACGGCGCCTTCGAGGCGGGCGAAGAGGTCCAGATCGGGACGATCTACGACTCCACCGGCACCGACGGCGTGAAGGCCGAGGCGGACATCACGGTGCCGGGCACCGCGCCCGCCGGCAGCACCCGGATGCGCGTGATCAAGAGGTTTGGTCAGTACGCTCCGCCCAACAACAGCGCCGGCTACGGCCAGGCCGAGGATTACACCCTCGTCGTCAGCGATGCCTCGGGCGGCCCCTGGACGGTGACGCCGAGCGTGGGCGCGGGGACGGGAACGATCTCGCCGGACACGCCGCAGACGATCGACGACGGCGACACCGCCACCTTCACGCTGACGCCGGGCAGCGGCTACGAGATCCGGGACGTGACCGGCACCTGCGGCGGCACGCTGACCGGCAACAGCTTCGAGACCGCTCCGGTCACGGGTGACTGCACCGTCATCGCCAACTTCCAGATCGCCACCGGCGACCCCGACATCGTCTGCTTCGCGCCGAACCACACGGTCCAGGCGAGCACCACCGGCACCTACATCCGCTGGGAGGACAACACCTTCAGCGACGGTAGTGCGATCACACCCTGGAACTTCAACCCGTGGGGCTCGACCAACCTCTACTTCTACTTCAACAGCGCGGCCAACGGCGGCGTCGCCTCCAGCGCTTCGGGCGGCACCTGGCTGGTGCTCGGCCCGGGCGACGTGATCGACGGCAGCCTGACCTACAACTCCAGCATGGCGCAGCCGACCGCCTGGAACGTCGGCGTCGACGGCTACCTCGGCTTCCGGTTCACGTGCTCGACGGCCAGCACCTGCTACGGCTGGGCACACATCACGACGACCGGGCCGGCCGGCCATCCGGCGACGGTGCGCGAGTACTGCTTCAACAGCGCCGGTGACCCGATCACCATCGGTGGGGGCGCGGACGAGCCGAACATCGATGTCTCGCCGCTCAACCTCTCCAGCACGCAGGCGCCGGATGTGACGACGAACCAGACGCTCACGATCGCCAACACCGGTGACGCGGATCTCGTCTGGAGCATCGACACGGAGCCGACGCTGCGGCCCGAGGCGGTGCCCGCGGGGGGCAGCGTCGCCAAGCTGGGTCCGCCGACTCCGGTCCAGCGCACTGCCGAGGAGCTGCGTGACCTGCAGAGCGCGATCAACGCCGAGGAGGTGCACGACGGCGGCTTCGAGGCAGGCACGCCAAACCCGTTCTGGACCGAGTACTCGCTCACCTTCGGCACGGTGCTGTGCACCGAGGACGATTGCGGCAATGGCGGCGGCACCTCCTTCCCCCGCAGCGGCGAGTGGTGGGCGTGGTTCGGCGGCATCTCCGGTACCTACGAAGAGGGCCGCGTCTCGCAGAGCGTGACGATCCCCTCCGGCGGGCCGGCGACCCTGACCTTCCACGTCATGAACGGCGCCTGCTCGGGCGAGGCCGATGACTACCTCGAAGTCACGATGGACGGCACGCAGCTCTGGCAGACCACGGGGGCTGCGCCGGAGTGCGGCACGACGAGCTACCGCCAGATCACGGTGGACGTGAGCGCCTATGCGGATGGTGCCGCGCACACGCTCGAGTTCCACTCCGAGATCTTCGGCCCCGTCGGCAACAACTTCGCGCTCGACGACGTCTCTCTGAACTCGGCGGATGGCCCGGTCGTCTGCACGAACCTGGCGAACGTGGCGTGGCTGTCGGTGAGCCCGACCAGTGGCACGACCGCAGCGGGCACGAGCACGCCGGTGACGGTGACGTTCGACTCGACCGGCCTCGCGGCGGCCACCTACACCGCCAACCTCTGCATCGAAAGCGACGACCCCGATGCAGGTCCGGGCAACGGGACGGACCTCGTGGTGGTGCCGGTCAGCCTCACCGTCACCGCTCCGGCGACGCACACGGTGACGTCGAGCGTGGGGACGCCGTCGGGCACGATCGCGCCGCCGTCGCAGACGGTGGCCCACGGGGCGACCGCGACCTTCACGCTGACGCCGGCTGCTGGCTACGAGATCGCAAGCGTGGGCGGCACCTGCCCGTACGGTTCACTGCTGGGCACCACGTACACAACGGGGCCGATCACGGCCGACTGCGAGGTGGTCGCGAACTTCCGGCTGATTCCCCCGAACATCGACGTCAGCCCGCTCGCGATGAGCAGCACGCAGGCGCCGGATGTGACGACGAACCAGACGCTCACGATCGCCAACGCCGGCGAGGCGGATCTGGAGTGGGAGATCGCCGAGGAGCCGGTACTCCGGCCGTTGCGCCGTTCCGTGGCTGAACGCAGCGGCGGGGTGTCCGGTCACGGCGAGTGGCTCTATCGCGCCGAGACGGGGACGCCGGCGCCGTCCAACCGGGGCGGCACGAAACTGGCCCGGCCGGCCGCCTATCGGTGGCACGGGGCCAGGCTGGCTCCGATGAACATCTTGATCTATGCCGACGACGACCACCACACGGCGCCCGACACCTTCCTCGACCAGGCGCTGCAGGCGTTGGGGCTGAGCTACACCGCCCACTACGACGACGACTTCGCCGGTTTCGAGGCGGACCTGGCCCTGGGCGGCTGGGACCTGGTGCTCTTCGGCAACGACAACTACTGGCCGGAAAGCTCGACGCTGGACGCGCTGAACGCCTACGCCGCCGGCGGCGGGCGGGTGATCGTGACCAGTTGGGTGATGTCGGACGACCCCGGCCATGCCCTGTGGACGACGCTGGGCGCCACCTGGGTCGCAGACGACGACGATCCCCCCGCGCCGGTTTACTGGTGGCAGCCGGGGCATCGCTTCTTCAACCTGCCCAACGGCGTGCCCGAGTTCACGTCGCTGGCCCATGTGGGATACGGAACCTATGGCCAGTACGTGGAGCCGCTGGCCGGCTTCCAGGCGCTGGCTGGCTACACCACCCCGGGCCCCGACCCGAACCAGGCGGCGCTGATCCTGGGCAACGGCGGCCGGACCATCTTCAAGGGGTTCCTGGATGGGCAGAACGACGCCGACCTGGACGACGACGGCGTGCTAGACGGCGTCGAGCTCTGGATCAACATGATCTCCTCCCTCTCTCTGTCGCTCTGCACCAACCTGGCGGACGTGCCGTGGCTGTCGGTGAGCCCGGCGAGCGGGACGACGGCGCCGGCGGCCTCGACGCCGGTGGCGGTGACGTTCGACTCGACTGGCCTCGCGGCGGCCACCTACACCGCCAACCTCTGCATCACGAGCAACGACCCCGATGCGGGTCCGGGCAACGGGACGGACCTCGTGGTGGTGCCGGTCCAGCTGGTGGTCGAGGACACCGGCCCGACGACGCACACGGTGACGTCGAGCGTGGGCGCGCCTGGGGGCACGATCGAGCCGCCGTCGCAGGCGGTGGTTCACGGGGCGAGTGCGACCTTCACGCTGACGCCGGATGCCGGCTTCGAGATCGACGACGTGGGCGGCACCTGCCCGATGGGCTCGTTCTCTGGTAACCAGTACACGACGGGGGCGATCACGGAGGACTGCGAGGTGGTCGCGAGCTTCCGGCAGCTCACGCACACGGTGACGTCGAGGGCGGGGACGCCTGGGGGCACGATCGCGCCGCCGTCGCAGGCGGTGGTTCACGGGGCGACTGCGACCTTCACGCTGACGCCGGCTGTGGGCTACGAGATCGCCAGCGTGGGCGGCACCTGCCCGTACGGTTCACTGGTGGGCACCACGTACACGACGGGGCCGATCACGGCCGACTGCGAGGTGGTCGCGAACTTCCGACAGCTCACGTACACGGTG
>JAAYVZ010000157.1 GCA_012516935.1 Holophagae bacterium | reverse complement strand
GCCGCTGTGGGGGCCGGTGGGTGCCAACTTCTTCGTCGACGGCGGCAACGTCTGGCGGGAGTACAACGACATCGAGGCCCGCCAGGTACGTTGGGGCGGCGGGCTCGGGGTGCGGGTCGAGACTCCGGTCGGTCCCCTGCGTCTCGAGTACGGGTGGAAGCTCAAGCGCGAGCTCATTGCCGCTGGGCGGCTGGAGTCCCCCGGCCAGTTCTACATCTCGTTCGGCAACCCCTTCTGAGCGCTCGGCACCTCGGGCCTCATGACCGGGGCTGCTCGCGCCATGGGTGTAGAATGTCCCAGCTCGCCGCCACCCGGCGAGAAAAAGGAGAAGCCTCATGTGTCGTTCCATCATCTCTTTGGCGCTGCTGGCGCTCGTCGTCGCCTTTCCCGCCACCGCCCAGCTCTCGCAGCAGTACGTCGATTGGTCGAAGGGTGCGGCTGGCTTTCTCATGACCGATGAGGAGAAGGCCGAGTGGAGCCGCCTCACGAGCGATGCCCAGGCTGAGGTGTTCGTCGAGCTGTTCTGGGCCAAGCGCGACCCCAACCTCAAGACCGTCCCCAACGAGTTCAAGCTCGACTTCGAGGCGCGCGTCAAGGCTGCGGACAAGCAGTTCTCGTTCGAGAAGGGGAACGGCGAGCAGGTCGCCGGAAGCACCACCGACCGCGGCAAGGTCCTTCTCCTCATGGGTATGCCGGCAGGCATCGAGCCGATGGCCGCGCCGAGCGATGACGACCGTCCCGGCATGATGCAGCGGGGCGCAGGCCAGGTGTGGCGCTACCTCAAGCCGAATGCGAAGCCGGGCAGCACCGATAAGAACGACTACATCAGCTTCACCTTCGTGGAGACCCACCCGGGCTCCAACGACTTCCCGTTCGATCGCATGGAGCGCAAGAACAAGGCCTCCCTGAAGGTTCTCGCGGAGCGTCCCAAACAGCTGGTGGTGAACAAAATTGCCAGCGTCGGAGAGATCCCGCGCTGGGGCATCGTTGAGAACACCCTGGCGGCGACTCCCGCCCAGCTCGCAATCCTCGAGGCGGAGCCCAAGCCGTGGCCCGAGGGCGCGTACTTCCTGGCGACGACCGGCGTGTTCTCCGACACCATGCACCCACTCTGGCTGCACGTGCAGCTCCCCGATGCCGCTCCGGTGGCGACCAACGCCATCGGTCGGGTGTCGCGCAAGACCGATGACAAGGTCATCGGTACCTTTCAGACCACAGTGACTGCGGTCTCGATGACGGGCTATCGGGCGTACGAGCTGACGGTGCCGGTCGATGTCGGCGAGTACAAGGTCGAGATCGCGCTACTGGCCGGTGAGACGCCGATCGCGGTCGGGGCGGCCGACGCTGTTTCCGACCCGTCCAACGAGAGTGGGACCTACATCACGCCCATGTACGTGGGCGTCAACCCGACGCAGGAGACCAACTTCAAGCTCGGCGACCCGTTCAACATCGGTGGCTGGCGGATCATCCCGCGCGCTGATCGAACCTACAGGCCGTCCGAAAAGCTCGTGTACTTCGCGTACATCATGAAGCCCGGCGTGGGAGACAACGGTCAGCCCAAGGTTGCCATGGGCATGAAGCTCACCCAGGACGGCAAGCCGGGGGGGGCGCGGCCACCGATGCCGGTGCAGCTCTCGAAGGTGGCCGAAGGGCTCTACATGTTCGGGCAGGATCTGCCGCTGTCCTCGTTTTCGAAGCCAGGCGAATACGTGCTCGAGCTGACGCTCGAGGACCAGATCAACAAGGTCACGCGGGTGTCCGTCGTCACGCTCAACATGGTGGCGGAGCCGGGGGCGGCGGAGGCCGCCAAGTAGGACTCGTGGACGACGCTCCACGGCCGATCGCCTCTCGCCTGTCGACCGTCGAGGAGGCTGTGGCGGAGTTCCGCCGTGGCCGCTTCGTCATCGTCGTCGACGACGAGGACCGCGAGAACGAAGGCGATCTCGTCATCGCCGCCGAGAGGGTAACCCCGGAGTCCATCAACTTCATGGCCACCCACGCGCGGGGGCTCATCTGCCTCGCGCTCACCGAGCAACGGTGCGACGAGCTTCAGCTTCCGGCCATGGTCGAGCACAACACGTCGCCTCACCAGACGGCGTTCTGCGTTTCGGTCGAGGCGCGGCACCGGACCACCACCGGGATCTCTGCCGCGGACCGCGCCAACACGGTCCTGACGATCATCGACCCGGCGACCAAGCCGCACGACCTCGTCCGGCCCGGGCATATGTTCCCGCTGCGAGCGCGCGCTGGGGGAGTTCTGCAGCGTACGGGGCACACCGAGGCCTCGATCGACCTCGCACGGCTGTCGGGGCTTTACCCGGCGGCCGTCATCTGCGAGGTCATGGACACCGACGGCTCGATGGCTCGATTGCCACGGCTGCTCGAGGTGGCGGCGGAGCACGATCTCAAGGTTCTGGCGGTCAGGGATCTCATTGCCCACCGCCTGCGCACCGAACGGCTCGTTGAACGGGTGGCGGCGCCGCTGATGCCAACGCGCTTCGGCACCTTTCGGGCGTTCGCCTATCGCTCGAAGCTGAGTGGCGAGGAGCACGTCGCGCTGGTCATGGGTGCCATCGATCCGGCCGAGCCGGTGCTGGTGCGCGTGCACTCCCAGTGCCTGACGGGAGACGTGTTCGGGTCGTCGCGGTGCGATTGCGGTCCCCAGCTCGAGATCGCGATGGAGCGCATCGCAGCAGAACGCAAGGGGGTTCTGCTCTATCTTCTGCAGGAGGGGCGGGGCATCGGGCTCGTCAACAAGCTGTGCGCGTATGAGCTGCAGGACGGCGGGGCGGACACGGTTGAGGCCAACCAGCGGCTGGGGTTCCTCCCGGATCAGAGAGACTACGGGATGGGGGCCCAGATTCTGCGCGAGCTGGGCGTGCGCCGCATGCGGCTGATGACCAACAACCCGGCCAAGTACGTGGCTCTGGAAGGGTACGGCTTGGAGATCGTCGAGCGCGTCCCGCTCGAGGT
>JAAYVZ010000156.1 GCA_012516935.1 Holophagae bacterium | reverse complement strand
GCGGTACACTGTGTTGGCTTCATGGGGCTCCCCTTGGCTCTCGTATTTATCTCGACAAGAATATGATAGCCGAGATCGAGCCCCTTTTCAATACCTATCGATGAGAAATTCGGGCTAGAGCCTTGGGCTACGAGGCATTTGGTGTTGCGACGAGCGAGGATGAGGGATACGCAAGCGCTCGAGACCATGCGCGCGAGATTCTCGCGCGCGTCCTGGCTCTCGCGGATGCGTGGTGCGGTAGGCAGCCGAGGTTCCTCGGGCCTCCGGTTCAAGTCCAGCTTCGACCGGTCTCCTGAACGTAGCGCTGATACAGTAAGACCGCAGGGCGATGCGACCGCTGTCCGCACCGTCCCGAGGAGAGCGGCACCTGCCGCAAACGGCAAGCGGGCCTGATCCAGCAGGCGATGCAGCGGCACGCCATCGACGCGGTGCGAAGCGTCATGATCGGCGACAGCGCCGAGGATAACCAGTGCGGCCGCAACGCCATGCGGAGCGGTCGCCGGTTCGTCGGGCTCGGGCAGCCGGGATCAGGTGGGAAGGGGCAGGTCGAAAGCGGCGGCCAGGCTGTCGGCGACGGCCAGCCCACGCACGGTCGGCGCCAGCCGCTGACCTTGCGGGTCCTCTCGCACCTGCAAGCGGCCCGCACGGACGAGCCTGGTAACGAGGGCGTGGTTCGTCTCCAGAAGGTCGATTCCGTAGCGCGCCGCGAAGGCGTCGAGGTCGACGCCGGCCGTGGTGCGCAGCCCCAGCAGCAGCGTCTCGGAGGCCAGCGCTGGCGGGCCGAGGAGTTCCTCGCCCGCAACCGGCCGCTTCCCCGCCACGACGTACTGCTCCCACACCCGTAGGTGTCGCTCGTTCCACCAGCGGTGGCCTCTCGCCGACGCTCCGCCAGCATCCGCCCGCCCGGCGTGCGCCGACGCTGGGACGAGGGCGAACGAGTGCGCTGACGGACCGAGCCCGAGGTACGGCGTGTGGTCCCAGTACTTGCGGTTGTGGCGCGAGCGGTGCTCTGGGCTCGAGGCGAAGTTGGAGACCTCGTACGCGGGCCAGCCGGCGTCGGCGAGGAAGCGGTGCGTGAGGTCGAACAGCGCCGCCTGCTCGGTGTCCGGCAACTCGACGAGCTGGCCGCGCGCGGCACGCACCCCGAACACCGTGCGCGGGTGGATCGTGAGCTGGTAGCACGACAGATGCCCCGGCGACAGGCCGACGGCCACTTCCAGGTCGCGGCGCCAGGCCGCGGCGGTCTGGCCGGGCAAGCCGAAAATGAGGTCGACCGAGACGGTATCGAAGCCCGCCGCCTGGGCGGTCTCGACTGCGGTGCGCGCCTGCCGGCCGGTGTGGCGGCGGCCGAGGAAGCGGAGGGCGTCGTCGTCGAACGACTGCACCCCGAGCGAGAGCGTGCGCACCCCGAGACGGCGCCACGCGGCGCAGGCACCGGGCGTCACGTCCTCGGGGTTGGCCTCGAGGAAAACCCAGGGCGCGGGGCTCGCGAGCGGCAGGCGATCGGCGCAGGCAGCGAGCACGCGCGCGAGATCCCCGGGGGGCAGGAGCGACGGCGTGCCGCCGCCGAAGTACACGGTGTCGAACGGTCTCGGGTCGGGCCAGCTGGCGGCTGCGATCGCCACCTCGGCGATCAGACGGTCGGCGAAGCGGGCCCGGATGGCGCCCCCGGCGCGCAACACCGCGAAGTCGCAGTACGGGCAAATGGCCGAGCAGAACGGGACGTGCAGGTAGAGCCCGGGCAGGCTCCGGTGCGTTGGCGCCACTACCCCTCGTCCTCGTCCTCGGCGCGGAGCACCGCCACGAACGCCGCCTGGGGGATCTCCACCGCCCCCACCATCTTCATCTTCTTCTTGCCTTCCTTCTGCTTCTCGAGCAGCTTGCGCTTGCGGGTGATGTCGCCCCCGTAGCACTTCGCCGTGACGTCCTTGCGGAAGGGGTTGATGGTGGTGCGGGCGATGATCTGGCCGCCGATCGCGCCCTGGATGGCGATCTTGAACTGCTGGCGAGGGATGGTCTTGGCCAGCCGCTCGCAGTAGCGGAGGGCGCGTGGCCGCGCCGACTCGCGGTGCACGAGCTGCGACAGGGCGTCGACCTTTTCCGAGTTGACGAGGATGTCCACCTTCACTACGTCGGCCGGGCGGTAGTCCAGCAGCTCGTAGTCGAACGAGCCATACCCTTGGGTCAGCGACTTCAGGCGGTCGTAGAAGTCGAACAGGACCTCGGCCAGGGGAAGCTCGCTGAGCACCTCCATGCGCCCCGCGGCCAGGTAGTTGAACGTCGTGTCCACCCCGCGCCGCTCGCGGCACAGCTCCATCACGGTCCCGAGGTAGCGCTCCGGGGTCATGATCGTCGCCTTGATGTACGGCTCGAAGACCTCCTCGATCGTCGACGGCTCGGGGTAGAACGTCGGGTTGTCGACCCAGACCTCCGAGCCGTCGTTGAGCACCACCCGGTAGCGGACCGACGGAGCGGAGAGGATCAGCGACAGGCCGTGCTCCCGCTCAAGCCGCTCCTGGACCACGTCGAGGTGTAGCAGACCCAAAAAGCCGCAGCGGAACCCGAAGCCGAGCGCCGCCGAGCTGTCCTTCTCGTAGATCAGCGCGGCATCGTTGAGCTTCAGCTTTTCGAGCGCCTTGGTGAGGTCGCCGTAGTCGTTGGTCTCCATCGGGTAGATCGAGGAGAACACCACGGGCTTGGCCTCGCGGTAGCCGGGTACCGGCGCGGCGGCGGAGCGTTCGGCCTCCGTGAGCGTGTCACCGATGGCGAGGCCCGACAGGCTCTTGATGCCAGCGAGCACGTACCCCACCTCGCCCGCCGTCAGCGCTTCGGCCGGCACCCGTCGGAGGCGCTGGTAGCCGACCTCCTCGACCTTGTGCTCGGCGCCCGAGTGCATCAGCCGGACGCGGGCCCCGGGGCGCAGGGTGCCGTCGAGCACGCGTACGAGAAGGACGGCGCCGCGGTACGCGTCGTACTGGGCATCGAACAGCAGCGCCCGCAGCGGTGCTTCGGGATCGCCCTCGGGCGGCGGCAGCGTGCGGACGATCGCCTCCAGCAGGTCGTCGATGCCGGTGCCCAGCTTGGCGGAGACCGGGATCGCCTCGAACGGATCGAGAGCGAGGTCGCGGTCGATCTCCTCCATCACCCGCTCGACGTCCGCCGAGGGCAGGTCGATCTTGTTGATGACGGGCACGATCGCGAGGTCGAATTCCATCGCCAGGTAGAGGTTGGCGACGGTCTGCGCCTCCACCCCCTGGGAGGCGTCGACGACCAGCAGCGCCCCGTCGCAGCTCATGAGCGAGCGCCGGACCTCGTGGGAGAAGTCGACGTGGCCGGGGGTGTCGATGAGGTTCAGCTCGTAGGTGTGCCCGTCCCGCGCCGTGTACGACAGGGTGATGGTGTTGGCCTTGATGGTGATGCCGCGCTCGCGCTCGAGGTCCATGGAGTCGAGGATCTGGTCGCGGAACTCCCTCGCCTCGACCGCGCCGCAGCGCTGGATGAGGCGGTCGGCCAGCGTCGACTTGCCGTGGTCGATGTGAGCAATGATGCAGAAGTTGCGGATGTGGTCCATGGTCGTCTCGCAGCCCGCATCGGCCGGGCCCAGGAGCAGGAGTCTACCCCAGCGCGCGAGTGGCGGCACTGGCAACGAGAGTGCGCGCGACCCGCTGGGCTTGTTCGCCCGCATCGTCATGCACATCCCGGAGCCGCGCCGGCACGTCATCCGGTACAACGGGGCGTACCCGAGCGTCGTGAGGGCACGGCGCATACGACAAGCGGCGGCAGCCGGTGCCGGCGGGGTTGCGCCGGGGCCTCCACCGG
>JAAYVZ010000027.1 GCA_012516935.1 Holophagae bacterium | reverse complement strand
CGTCCCGACCCCGCTGCCGGCGCTCCCTCCGCTGGCGCCGGGCGCGGACCGTGAGGCGCCGCTCGTGCGGGTGTTGCTCGAGGCGGTGACGCTGCCGGTCACGGTCGGGGAGCCGGGCAGGGTCTTTGGCATCGAGACGCCGTCGGGGCGAGCTGACCTCCGCGCACCGCTGAGCCTGACCACCCACAGCGGCTATCTGGAGTGTCAGGTCGGGGCGTACGGCGAGCCAGCCAACGCCGAGGCGGCAGTAGCACGGCTGCGGCGGGCCGGGCTGGGCGCTCGCATCGACATGAGCGGGCCGTTGCGGCGGGTGATCGCGATCGGCCAACCGGGCCTCGGCGCCGGGGAGCTGGCGAGTCGCCTCGCCCAAGCCGGGTTCGGCGACACCGTCAAGCCGAGCGGGCGGGGCAGCCAGGAGCCGTGCGTCCAGGGGGAGAGCCGGACGGTGTGCGGCGCGTGGCTGCGCCTCACGCCAGCCGACAGCCTGCCGGTCGAGCTCGGGAGCAGGACGTACCGCGGCTCACTCGAAGTGCGCCGACGCAACGATGCCGGCACGGTGGTCAACGTGCTCAACCTCGAGGCTTACCTGCGGGGCGTGGTCCCGGCTGAGCTGGGGCCGAAGACGTTCCCGGCGCTGGAGGCGCTCAAGGCACAGGCGGTCGCGGCCCGCACCTACACGGTGGCCCACCTCGGCGACCACGCGGCCGAGGGGTGGGACCTGTGCGACTCGATGCAGTGCCAGGTGTACGAGGGGGTCGGCGTCGAGCATCCGCTCTCCGACCGGGCGGTGCTCGAGACGCGCGGGCAGATTCTGACCTATCAGGGGAAACCGGCCCAGGCGTTCTACCACTCCACGTGTGCCGGGCATACGGAGAGCGCGGCGTTCCAGTTCCCGCGGGCGGCCGCGCCGTACCTCGAAGGGGTGCCGTGCGTTGCCGAGCCGGAGCTAGCGATCGGGTCGGCGCCGACACCCGGACCATGGCTCGACAGCGAGGCGCGGCTGGCGCTGGTGGGTGAGGCACTGGCCTCGGCGCTCGGCGCTGGCCCGTCCGCAGCCGCGCTGGCGTCATCGCTCGCCGGTACGGAGGTGGGCCCGGGCAATGACGGGCTGGCGCGGGCGTTCGGTCTCGACGGGGCCGGCGTGCTGGTGCGGCGCCCGGGGAAGGACATGGGGCAGGACGGGCTGCTCGAGCTGCTGCGCGCGTTCCGGCTGCAGTTGGCGCCGCCTCCCGAGGGCGGCCGGGAGCGCTGGGAGCTGGCGCTGGTGGTGCGGCTCGCTGAGTTCAGCGGTGCGGTCCAACAGGTGAAAGGACGTCTGGCTGCGGCCGGAGCGGGGCTTCGGTTGGTGCGCGACGACGGCTCCGATCTCGTGGCAGTGTCGCCAGGGTTGCGCGTGCTCGAGCGTCGCGGCGAGCGGTGGCGCGAGGCGGCGCTGCGCGCACAGGCCGGCTCGCCCGCGGCGCTGTGGTGCGCCCACGAGCGGTGTTCCGTGCTCGAGGTCGAGCCGCGCTCGTCGGCCGACGATTCATCGAGCTGGTCGTGGTGGCGCCGCGAGCTCACCCTCGACGACGTTGGCCGCCGGCTGAGCCTGACTGGTGTGGAGGGGGTGCGGGTCGTGCAGCGTGGGGTGTCGGGACGGGTCGTGCGGATCGCCGTGCGGCACGCCGGTGGCGAGACGGTACTGGCCGGCCTGCCATTCCGCTACGCCTTGGACCTGCCCGACTCGTTGTTCGTGGTCGGCCCGGCACGGGTGAACGGTGCCCCGGCGCTGCGGTTCGTTGGGCGCGGCTGGGGCCACGGAGTCGGGATGTGCCAAAACGGAGCTTTCGGCCTCGCCATCAGCGGTGCGTCGTACGCCGAGATCCTGACCCACTACTACCCCGGCACGAACCTGACGGCCCTCCCATCCGCTCAGTGATCCGTGACCGGTGCCTGGTGGACGGAGGGGAGGCGGGAGTGCCCGCTCCCAGCCAGCCGGTGATCGGAAAACGGTAGTCGGTGATCGAGGGAACTACGTCGTGATCGTTGGCGACCACCCGGCTTTCGCTCACTGCTCACCGACCGCTTCCATCCCACCGTGCTAAGCTCCACCGGCGGCCCGGTCGGGCCGTCGGGAGGTACGATGGTCGCTATCAATCACATCGGCATCGCGGTCAAATCACTCGATGAGCGGCTGGTGTTGTATCGCGCGCTCGGGCTCGTGGAGTCGGCCCGAGAGGAAGTGCCGAGCCAGAAGGTCAAGGTCGCCATGCTTCCGGTGCGTGGCTCGCAGATCGAGCTGCTCGAACCGACCGCTGCAGATTCACCGATCGCCGTGGCGATCGAGAAGCGTGGCGAGGGGCTGCATCACATCGCTTTCGAGGTCGAGGATATCCGCGCCACGATGGCGCAGCTCAAGGCGGCCGGGTTCCAGCTCCTGTCCGAGGAGCCGCGGCCGGGCGCGCACGGCAGCCAGGTGTGCTTCCTCCACCCGAAATCGGGGGGAGGGGTGCTCATCGAGCTCTGTCAGCCAGGGCACTGATCCGGTGGACACCGGCCAGCTCGTCGTCGTCTCCTGCTCCGGCCCGCGCGAGAAGTTCTGGGGGGTGCTGCTGGCGCTGACGCCGGTCGGGGCCACGGCACGGGTGGTGCCGCTCGAGGCGTTCGAGGATTTCCTGCGGCAGTTTCGCGACGGCGGCCAGATGCTCATCGCGCCGGTGACGGTCTTCCTCCCCGCGCATCGGTTGGAGCGCCTCGAGCTCGACGAAAGCGGCGGTGCCGTGGAGGGCCTGGGAGATCGCTTCTGCCGGCTGACCGGCCGCAATCCGCTGGAGGTTTTGTTGGGCAAGGCCGACCAGGGTTCTGCTGAGCCACGGATGTGACACGGCAATGCCCGGTGCGCAGGGGGACGATGAGGTCGAACTGGTTGAGCCGCCTCCAGCCATCGGTCGACCGGGTAATTGCGGCCCCTTCGCTCACCGATTACCGTTCACCGGGTAGCAGGCCGGGTGGTCAGGTACTCGAGGTGGGCGGCAAGGGCGTGTAGCAACGCGACCTCGCGACGGGTCGGGACGGTACGGCCGAGCCAGCGCCGCACCTGGTCCATGATCCGGGCGGGGTTTTCGGTGTCGAGCACGCCAGAAGCCAGCAGCGCCTCCTGCAGGTGTGAGAACGCGCTCGACAGGTCCTCCCAGGGCGCCGGGTGGTCCATCGCGGCCCGCGGAACGGCGGGCTCGATCCTCCCCTCGCACAGACCAGCGACGACGATCGCCACCGCCTGCGCGAGGTTGAGCACCGGCAGAGCGGAGGCGGTAGGTACCGTGACGCGAACGTGAGAGGTACGCAGCTCGTTGGCGGAGAGCCCGCCGCGCTCGGGTCCGAACACCACCGCCACGCTTCGCGGCCTCCGTTGGGCCAGCAGCTCGCGCGCTTCGGGTAGCGTCAGCACACGGCGCTGATCGCGAGCCCGCGAAGAGGAGGTGGCGAGGACGAGATCGAAGCCCTGCACCGCCTCGTCGAGCGAGCCTGACTCCGAGACGCGCACGAGGTCCTGACCGCCCATCGCCATGCGGATGAACTCGGGGTCGTCGAGATCGCACCCGGGCGTGACGAGCACCAGCTCGGGAACCCCGAAGTTGCCCGCCAGCCGCACCGCGGAGCCGATGTTTCCGGCGTAGCGGGTTCGCACCAGCACGATGTGCATCTTCACGCGGGGATTGTACCGGCCTGTGAGCCGGGGGCGGGCGGCCGTGGCAGAATGCACCCGTGGGCGAGCGCGGTTGGTATCTCGTCGGGCGGCTGGTGGCAATGGTTTTCAGGCTCTTCGCCCTGACCTGGAGGTTCGAGGCCCGCGGCGAGGACCGGTTGCCGCCCTCGTATGTGCTGGCACTCTGGCACGGGCGGATCATCGGCTCGACGGTCTACAACCGCGACTCGCGGTGCGTGACGATGGCGAGCCAGTCCAAAGACGGGGCACTCGGAGCCGGTGCGGTGGACGGCCTGGGGCTGCATGCCACCCGCGGCTCACCTTCGCGCGGCGGCCGCGAGGCGTTCGTGGCCATGGAGCGGGAGCTCAAAGCCGGGGCGCCGTTCGCCGCGCTCACCGTCGACGGGCCCAAAGGACCGTGGCGCCGCGTCAAGCCGGGTGCTCTGCTGCTCGCCCGTCGCACGAAGCTCCCGGTGGTGCCGATCACCTTCTCGGCCGATCGCTTCAAGCTTCTGCGCTCGTGGGATATGGGCATGATCCCCAAGCCGTTCGCGCGCGTCGTCGTGGCGTACGGCGCGCCGATGGACGTCTCGACGCTCGGGAGCCCAGCTGAGGCGGCGGAGGCGATCGGCGTGGCGCTCGACGAGCTGACGATGCAGCTCGACCGCGAGGTCGTCGGCTGCGAGCTGTGGCCGCCTCGCGCCAGCCTCCCCCCGCTGGCGCCGGCCGATCGCGAGTGAGGCGCTCCGTTCAGGCTCGCGTTGGCGACGCCGTCGAAGACCATGTCCACGACGCACCCAGCCAGGGAAGCGCCTGGTCCCGCCGTTGATGACGAGGTCGAGGGGTTGATCAGGGTCGGCGTTTCGGAAGGTGCTGGCGCCGGTGCCGGAGCCACAGGAACGGCGCCGCGACGATCCAATGCAGCGCCGCGAAGACGACGCTCCAGGAGTGGGAGGCGAAGCCGGCAGCGAGGGCGGCGGAGGGTGCCACCCCGAGGGTGGCAAGGGCAGCGGCCCAACCTGCCTCCTGGGTCCCGAACGAGCCGACGGCGTTGAGAGGGATGCTGGCGCCCATGGCTGCGCCGATCACGCCGAGCAGGATCGCGGCTGGGGACCAGGTCAAACCCATGCCATGCACGAGCGCGAGGGTGAGCTGCCAGACCCCCGCCCAGGCGGCAAGCGAGCAAGCGACGACGACGGCCGCGCGCCATGGCGACCTCGTGATCCAGATCAGCTCGCGCCGAACCCGCAGGCCTTGCACGATGAGCCGCCGTCGCCACGCGCTACCGTGTCGGGCTCGGAACAGGAGCCGGCGTGCCGCCCGCGTGACCCGGAGCGCGGTGTAGATGGCGACCGCCGCCCCGGCAGCGAGGCCGGCCGCCGTCGCTAGCCCCGGTACCCCCATCCACAGGCCGACGGCGAGAGCCCACAGGAGCAAGGCCGCGATGTCGAGCGCCCGCGTGAGGATGAGAAAGCCGAGCCCGCGCATGCCCCCACGGATGCCGGCCGCCCGCAGGGCGGGGAAGAACGCGAGCTCGCCCAGTCGCATGGGCAAGACGATCACCGGGAGCTGCGAGGACGCGATCACCGCTGTCGCCCGGGTGACACCAAGACGGCTACCCGACAGCAGGCCGAGCCGCAGCCCCCGCAGGAGGAGCACGGCGGTCGCCCAGGCAAACCCGAGGACGAGGCCCTCGACCGAGGTGCGACGGGCGAGCTCGAGCACCTGCGCCGGCCTGGCTGCCCACAGCGTCGCTACCAACAACCCCGCCCCGGCGAGCGCCGCGAGGATGGAGACCGCCCGCCGGTGGCTCACCGGGCTTCCCGCTGGTGGCCTCGAATCTCGTCGAGCATCCGTCGGTTGACCGCTGTGAGGTCGGCGAGGGCGCCGAGTACGGTGAGCTGCACGCCGGTGAGTGCGAGCACGGCGCCGACGATGAGCGACTGGACGTGCCCGGCCGGCGAGATCTCGGTCAGGTAGTAGTACGCGAATCGCCCCAGTAGGAACAGCGAAGGTAGCCAGCAGACGCAGGCCAGAGCGAGAAGGCTGCGCAGCGGACGGTAGATGAACACCAAACGCAGCAGCGTCACGAGCGAGATGAGGACGTAGCTGAGGTTGGAGCGGAACAGACGCGACGGCCGGCTGGTCTCGCGGGTGCGGATCGGCACGGAGCGAACCGCGAACCCCGACTGTCCAGCCTGAATCAGGGTCTCGAGCGTGTAGGTGAAGGTCGTGAAGCAGCTCAGGCGGGCGGCAGCCCGGCGCGAGAAGGCTCGAAAGCCGGTTGTCGCGTCCGGTACCGGAACCCCCGAGAGGAGCTGGACCACCCACGAACCGAGTCGCTGCAGGAGCCGCTTGACGGGAGAGAAGTGCCGGAGTGTCGCGACCCCCCGGTCACCCAGCACGATGTCGGCCTCGCCAGCGAGAATCGGGGCGGTGAGTGGCTCGATGCAGGTCGGGTCGTATTGACCGTCAGCGTCGGTGTTGACGATGACATCCGCACCGAGAGTCAGCGCGGTCTCAAGCCCCATGGTGAAAGTGCGCGCCAAGCCGCGGTGCAGCGGCAGCCTTGCCACCTTGCTCCCGGCCTCCCGCGCCACTTGGGATGTCCGGTCGGTAGAGCCGTCATCGACCACCAGGACCTCGACCTCGTCGAACCCCGCCACCTGCCGCGGCAGCTCCGCGAGCGCCGCTGTCAGGTGCTCCTCCTCGTTCCAAGCGGGCACCTGTATGACCAGCTTCATCGCTTCCTCCCAACCCAGGCCAGCCCGGCGATGGTGACGAGACCGACGAGCGAGAGCACCGGCAACGGCCAAGGCAGCTCGGCCCGGAGGTCGACGATCGAGTCGCCGGCCGGGACAGGTACGCAGGTCCACACCTGGGAGCATCCGAAGGTCTGGGCAGGCTGCCCGTTGACCGTCGCTCGCCACAACGCCGGGCGGAACTTGACCTGGACCAGCAGCGAGCACGAGCCGGCATCGCGCACCGCCATCGATACCCGGTCGGGGTAAGCAGCGTGGATGGCGACATGCCCCGGGCAAGCGTCCAAGCCCGGGTGCTGGTCGTCGGGTGGGAGTCGCAGGCTGGCGAAGGCAGCCGCCCGGTCCCAGCTCCACACTCTGACGCCGCTTCCCTCGCCCACCAGCCGCAGCCCGGAGCGGTCCACGGCGACCGGCAAGCTCCCGGGGCTTTCGGCTCCGAACACCAGCGCGACCGCGGTGGAGGCCTCATGCTGGGGCAGCGCGAACCACCGCCACTCGTCGCTCTCGGCTGCGAGCGCCTCGTCTGGGGCCAGCTCGAAAGAGCGCGACCCCACTCTCGCGACTGGCGCAGCGACGAGGGAGTTCCCGGCCGGTATGCCTATCCGGCAGGTGCCCGGCTCCAAGGCGAGAGCACCGTGGAGGGTCGCGTCGGGACCGGGCACGACAGGCACGTCAGCGACCTCGATGCGCGAGTAGATCTCGTTCGAGACCACGCGCAGCGGCAGCGGTTCGAGCAGGGTGCCGGCTCCCAGCGCCGCCATCTCGGGCGTCAGAGCACGGGAGATGGAGCAGACGCCGCTCACAGCGCTGCCGAGCTGGTTGGTATACCGCGGCTCGCCATCGAAAAAGCTGGCTCGCACGTCAGCCAGCCCGGACGCGGCGCCGATATCGGGAGGGAGGCAGCCGTACAGGCCCAGCACCCGCGGCTCGGCCGCTGGCGCCGCGGCCGGTAGCGGCACCGTCAGGGTACCCTCCTCCGGCGTCGCGTACGGCAGGTGCCGCACCGCAACCGGCAACAGCGACCAGGCGACGAGCGCAACTGTCGGCACGCCGACGAGAGCGTGTCTGCGTGGATCGAGACCGCGGGTAAGGCGGTCGAGGCCGAACGCCGCGAGCACCGCTACCGCCAAGGCGAGAGCGCCGAGCGGACGCTGGGTCACACCGATTCTCACCAGCCAGGAGGTTGGCGCCCAGGCGAGCACGAGCGTGCCGAGGAGCGCGCCGCCCCACAGGCCGCGCTGGCGGAGCGGTGCCGCCGCCAGGCCGAGGCCGGCCAGCGCCAGCGTCGCGAGGCCAAGGTAGCCTCGTCCGTCGGCGCCGCGTTGGGCGTCCGCCGGTTCCTCCGGATCGAACCGTGCGGGGGCGAGAGCCAGGGCTTTGATTCCCGGCAGTGGTGACTCGATGGAAGCCGGTTGCACGGCGGTCCGGTCTTCCCGGCCGGCAACGGCGAGCCATAAGCGAGGAGCCAGCACGGTACCCGCCACGACCGCACCGAGGGCTACCGCCAGCAGCCGGTACAAAACCTTCGTGGTTGGCTCCCGGAACGTCGCGGCGGCCACTCCGAGGGCGACAAACGGTGCGGCTGGGGATCCGGTCGAGCCGAGCACTACCAACGCCGCCCCCCAACATGCGGCAGAGCGGGTCAGCGAGTCCGAGGCGACCAGGACGAGGGCCACGCCCAGCGGGCCCAGGGCGAGCGCGGATCCCTGCCAGTCGAGCCAGTGGTCCACTACCGGCATCGCCAGTGCATACGCCACGCCGCCCAGTGCAGCCGGCCACGGACCAAGGCCGATCCGCTTGAGCATCCAGACACACGACAGGTAGGCAGCGACGAGCAGAAGTGCCACCAGGCCGGTCCAGGCCCGGCCCTCGCGCGACAACGCGACGGCAAGCAATGGGAGGGGCGAGCCGCCCTCGCGGGCCGAGGCAATCCAGCCGGGCCGGCCACCGCCGACCCAGGGGTTCCAGACAGCCACGCCGAGGGTGTCACGCTTCAGTAGGCTCAGCCGGGCACCCAGCTCGGTCGCGGCTCGGACCTGCTCGGGGAGGGGTGCGGGGAACGGCCCCCACTGTACGCGCCACGGCGCCTGGCCGCGCAGGCTCGCCTCCGGCGCCACCACCCGCCGAAGGCCAAGTGCGGGGTACAGGATCCCGACGAGTAGCACCAGCAAGACCAGCCAGATCGCTGCAGATGGCTGCGATCGCATGCGCGCATTGTGACACGGTCGTTCCCGCGGCCGGTCGGAACTTGAGCGGACAAAGCGCTGCCACGCGGCAACGACGAAGGCCGCTGACGGGCACCGTACGGCAGGCGGGTGAACGCACGGATTCCTCGCCACATGCCCGGATGGGGTTTCGGCCGGTACGGGAGGAGGATAAGCGGCGGCAGGTTGACACAGGGTAGTCGACCACGCATAATCCGCCGACCTGGCGTGCCCAGGTAGCTCAGTTGGTAGAGCAGGGGACTGAAAATCCCCGTGTCGGCGGTTCAATTCCGTCCCTGGGCACCAGCTAGACCGCGACCCCGCACCCGCGGGGTCGTTGCTTTGTCAAGCTCCTGCTGCTGTCGCACAGCCGCTCGAAAGCGGCGACCGATCCTTCAGGTCCGCCATGCGATACCGCCATCACCCACCCGCCACCTTGCACGACGGTCTGGACCTCGACGAACGGGAGCGCTGTCGCCTCGATGTGACTTCGATGCCGAGGCTGTATCATCGCAGCGGGAGCGTCCATGCGTGCAGCGATCATCGGAGCGGGGATCGGCGGGCTGGCGGCGGCGTATGACCTCGTGCGGGCCGGCTGGGAAGTGACGGTTTTCGAGGCCGCACCAGTGGTGGGCGGTCTTGCCAGCGGCTTCCGCGAGCCGCACTGGGACTGGTCGGTGGAGCGGTTCTACCATCACTGGTTCGCCTCCGACCGTCACTTGCTCGGCTTCGCGGAGGAGCTGGGTCTCGGCAAGGGCGTCATCTTCCGCCGGCCGACCACGGTGATGTACCACGACGGGCGCTTTTTCCCGTTCGACTCCCCGCTCGCGGCTTTGCGCTTCCCGGGGCTCGGCTGGGGGCTCGACAAGCTTCGCATTGGGCTTGTCGGGTTGTACCTCCGGCGCACTCGCAACTGGCAGCCGTTCGAGCAGGTCACGGTTGCGGCGTGGATGCGGCGGTGGGCCGGCGATCGGGTGTGGGAGCGAATGTGGGAGCCGATGGTGGTCGGCAAGTTCGGCGAGCGCTTCGCGCCGCTGGTCAACATGGCCTGGTTGTGGGCGCGGCTGCACGCCCGGACGCCAAGCCTCGGCACCTACGAGGGCGGGTTCCAGGCGTTCGTCGACCAGGTGGCTCAGCAGCTTCGCCAGCGCGGTGCGCGTTTCGAGTTGGGTGCCCGTGTGGAGCGGATCGCGGCGCACGCGGGCGGGGGGCTCGCGGTCGCCGTGGCAGGATCGGGCGAGCTCGTCTTCGACCGCTGTCTGGCGACCTGTTCG
>JAAYVZ010000026.1 GCA_012516935.1 Holophagae bacterium | reverse complement strand
GCCAGCGCTACGGGGCAGGCTGCCTCGTGCGCCGGCCCTGCCACCACCAGCCCAGCGCCGCGGTGGGCGACGAGGTCGTTCGCCGCCGCGCGCACGAACGCCTGCGCCCCGGGCTCGAGCGCCGGCAGCTCGCCGGCCGCAAGCGCCGCCAGCTCGGCGGGCAGCGCGACCCCAAAGGCGACGACCTCTCGCAGCAGGTGCAGCCCCACCAGCCCGACCTGGCTCGGACGCACCGGCAGCCGGTGGTCGGCGGCCGCACCGGTAAGCGTCAGCGCCGCCTCCGCGACCCAAAGCCGGCTCTGTGCCTGCCCGGCGCGCCGCGTGGACGCGAAATCGCGGGCGTGCCGCACCGCGAACGGATGGGTGTTCAAGATATCGGCATCCAGGACGACCACCGCGCGCGCCCTGTCGAGGTGTAACCGCCAGCGGGCCGGCACCCCCACGAGAGCAGCCGAGGCCTGCTCCTGGCCTCGCCACGACACCGGCTCGTCGCTCACCCACCAGGCGGCGGGCAGCTCGGCCTCGAACCGTTCTCGCAATGCCGCCAGGGTCGGGGACGACGACTCACCGGCGACCACGACCAGTCCGGCGCCACGCTTCGCCCTGGCCGCTGCAAAGTGCGGCCCGGCGAAAGCAATCAGCTCGTCCCAGCTGCTGGCCGTGCCGTCGCGCAGGACCTGACGCGAGCGATCGGGGTCGTAAAGCCCGAGAATCGACGCCTGCGCCCAGACGTGGGTGCCACCCAGGCTCGAGGGGTGCAGCGGGTTGCCCTCGACCTTGACCGGTCGGCCATCGACCGAGGTGACGAGCAGCCCGAGCGCTGCGCCGCCGTGTTCCATGAGCGTCGCGAACTGCTGGGCTTGGCCGGGAATGCGGCCTTCCGGCCGGGTGGCGAAGGGGACGATCAGCTCACGTGGCCACCGGCACGAGGTGAGCCCGGCCAACCCGAGCGATGCCCCCATGAGCTTGAGGAACGAGCGCCGGGTGGCCGGTGGCAGCTCCTCGCCGATGTAACGCGCGAGCTCGGGGGCGAGCCGCGGGGTCTGGGCGCCGCTGCGTTCCTCCAAGCTACGCCAATAGTCGTGGGCCACGGTCCCCCCCTAGCGATGGCAGGTCCAGCACTGCACCGACGGCGCACCTCCCGCCGCCTCGCGCAGCCCCCTCCCAAGGACCCGGCGATCCCCGGCCGGCGTCCACCCCATGGCGGTCACCGCCTCGAGCGGCCGCAGATGTGGGTCGGGGTCGCGGTGGCAGTCGAGGCACCACCCCATCGACAGCGGCGCCACCTGCCGCACCACCTCCTGGCGGTCGATCCGCCCGTGACACGACTCGCACCCCACCCCGCGCCGCACGTGCGCCGAGTGGTTGAAATACACGTAGTCGGGCAGATCGTGCACCTTGACCCAGGCCACCGGTGGCCCACCCGCCGCCGCATCCCACACCGGCTTGAGCTTCGGACTTTCTGTTCTGATCCGTTGGTGACAGTTGAGACAGGTCGCGCTGGGCGGGATCGCTGCGAAGCCCGCCTGCTCCACCGTCGTGTGGCAGTAGCGGCAGTCGATCCCGAGCTGCCCGACGTGCAGGGCGTGGCTGTACGGCACGGGCTGCTCGGGTTGGTAGCCGACGTCGGTGGTCAGCGGCGAGCCGCCCAGCCAAACGAGCAGCACCAGGTACGGCGGTCCGGTCAACAGCGCGACGATGAGCCCGACACGAAGCCAGTTCGTCCACCGCGGAAACTGAACTCCGCCTACTCCCCCCGCATTCATGTGGCAACGTTACCAGAGACCCGCCAGGCGCGTCGAGAGCGGTTTGCGGCCAAGCCCGGTCCCGCGCTCGGGGTCTCGCGGTCCCTGCCCTCGATGCACGGGAAAGGGTCCATCCACGACGAGCACATCCGAGCCCAGGTTGCAGGCTGGGGGAGAGCGGGCGGCCGCCTCGCCGTGCGAGGCGCGCAAGGGAGAGCTCTCGGCGCTCAGCCCTCGACCGGGCAGGCGGAAGCGGGCTCACACCGCCGGGACGATGGCGACGATCGTCCAGCTTTCGCCGGCGTAGGCGACGACGGCGCCCGGGCGGTGCTCGAGCAGCCCTTGCGCCGCCTCCGAGCCCGACGAGAGGATGCCCGCGTCCGGGTCGGCCTCGTACGGTCCCAGAATCGTCACCGTCAGCTCGCAGCCGTCAGCGCGGCGAAGCGTAACCCGCGTCCCGACCCGGACGACCGAGCAGTCGACCTGCGAAGGGTCCAGCACCCGGAGCTTCGCGAGGTCCTCCTGCAATTTGGCGGCGCGGGCCGAGAGCAGCTCCTGACGGGCGCGTTGGGCGTGGTATTCGAAGTTCTCCCGCAGGTCGCCCTCCTCTTTGGCGATCTGGATGGCCCGGAGTACCTCCGGGATATCCTTGTCGCGCAGTCGCTTGAGCTCATCCTGCAGGCGCTCCGCCGTAGCCGCGAGCGCCGGAATCACACCCACGACGGGCGCCTTGAGGAGGTCCGGGAACCGCGCCAGCACGGCCCGCCGCAGCCACGCCCGCTGCTCCCACAGCTCACCGGGGGTCTCCAGCACCTGAACCAGCCGGCGGCCCTGCTCCAACGACAGCCGTTCGCCGATGATGCTGGCCGCCAAGCCCTTGGCCGAGAGCAGCTCGCGCAGGCGCGCCCGGTATGGGACCATCTCCTTGCGCTCCGACAGCTCGACGAGACGAACCAGGAACGCCCCACCGAGGTGCTCGTCGACAAACGAACGCAGCGCCGGGTCGCCGCTGACCTCACTGGCCCAAACGAACGCGGCTGGAAAACGTGAGGGCTGCAGGAACACCTGATTGAAAAACCGGGTCAGGACCGCCTCTTCACCGCGCTCGATCAACCAGACGGCGAGGCGCCCGAGCACCTTCGGATGGCTCTCCTGCTCGAGCCAAACCGCCAGCACCGCCGCCCACTCGTCCGGCACGTGCTGGCGTGCGAGCTCGAGCGCCTGCTCGCGCTGCACCGCGTCGCCCAGCGCCGCCAGCAGCTCAAAAACCCCGACGCGACGAACCAGCTCGGCGCGCAGCGCCTCGACCTCCGCCCGTTCGCTCCCCCCGAGGCGCAAGGCAAGCTGGAGTCCCTCCCAGGCTGTCACCGGGTCGGCATCGGGGGCAGCGCACGCCCGGGTGAGCTCGCGGCCCATGAGCTCGGCCAGGTTGCGGGCTCCCCCGCCGTGGCGGCGAGCCAGCTCCACCCGGTCGGGCAACGACGCGGCCAGGAACTGCTCCCGGATCTCGCCGTCCGCCGCCTCCCCGGCCGCCAAGCGGTACTGCAGTCGGGAGCCACTGCCTTCGGCGAGCAGGCGCGGCAGCTTCCGCGCCCTTGCCCACCACGACGCCCACTCGTCCTCGCCGACCAGACCCTGAAGCGCCGACTTGAGCTCCGGCACCCCCATGGACGGGCCGAGGCTTTCGAGGACCGCCACCAGGGTGGTCTGCGGATCGGCCAGGACCTGCTCCCGCAACCCGCCGCGGTCCTCGAGGCGACGCCGCAGGAAGTGCCCTTCCGGCAGCAGGGTGAGATACTTGGGAGCGGCGTCGATCGGCACCGGCACGCGCTTGTCCTGCTCGAGATCGAGCCGCAGCATACCGACCGCCGGGTTGGCCTCGACGATCCTGCCCGGCCCCTTCCCGGCCATGAGGACCACGCCGCCGACGTCGTAGGTGAGCCAAGACTCGATCTGGTCGAGCGCCTCGAGCGGCCGCCGGGCCGCGCCGAGGTCGAAGTGCTGCAGCAGCTTCTCCAGCGACGGCCGGCCCGCCCAGAGATGGCGGACCGCCGCCGCCAGCTTCGCCCGCGCCAACGTGTCGTCGCCGACGCCCTGGCGCAGCATCTCGGCGGCGAACGCCCGGCACGCCCCCCACGATCCCTCGCTCGCCGCCTCCTCGACCGCGAGCTCGAGCAAGGTGCCCGCCAGCGCCTTGCGGTTGGCGCCGCGAATCAGCTTCAAGGCCGCCAGCAGATCGTCCCCGGCGCCGATACCGGCGGCCAAGCGCTCGAGCCACAGCTCCTCCAGCTTGCTGGCGTCGCCCGAGCCGACGACCTGCTGCCACCCGTCGATCCACGTCGCCGTGCTCACGCCCGCCACGATATCACTTCGCCCCACCTCGGCCGGCAGCACTCCACTGGGCCGAAACCTCGGTCGGCGACGGTCGTACCATGTGAGGCGGTCGCGCGCGACGCCGGGAGCAGCGTGCGCGAGAGGAAGGAGGGCTCATGAGGTCAGCTCGAAAAGTTTTGGTGGTGTGCGCTCTGGTCGCAATGGCGGCGCTGGCGGGCGCGGACGAGGGGATGTGGATGCTGCACCAGGTGCGCGACCTGGAGACGCGGTTGCGCGCCATGGGTTGCCAGCTCTCAGCGGACGAGCTGTGGAACCCGGCGTCGGGAGTGGGGCTCGCGAGCGCCACGCCGTGGCTCGGCGGCTGCTCCTCCTCGTTCGTCTCGCCCGACGGGCTCATCGTCACCAACCACCACTGCGCGTTCAGCGCCATCCAGATCAACTCGAGCCCCGAGCACGACTACATCACCAACGGCTTCCTCGCCCGCACGCGGGCCGAGGAGCTCCCAGCGCGCACCAGCCAGGTCATGGTCTTTGTGGGGTATGAGGAGGTGACGTCGGAGGTCCGCAACGCCATCACCTCCGGGATGTCGGCGGTCGAGCGCGCGGCGGCGGTCGAGCGGCGCGAGAGGGAGCTCGTCGCCGCCTGTGAGAAAGACGGCCTGACCTGCCGCGTTGCCGCGATGTTCTCCGGGCGCCAGTTCTTCCTTTTCAAGCAGCTCGAGATCCGCGACGTACGGCTGGTCTACGCCCCGCCGCGCGGCATCGGCGAGTTCGGCGGCGAGACGGACAACTGGATGTGGCCGCGCCACACCGGAGACTTCTCATTTCTGCGCGCCTACGTCGGTCCGGACGGCAAGCCGGCCCCCTACTCACCGGACAACGTCCCGTTCAAACCGGACCGTTTCCTCAAGATCGCCAGCGAGCCGCTGAAGGAGGGCGACTTCACGATGATCATCGGCTACCCGGGGATGACGTACCGGTACCGACTGGCCTCCGAGATCGCTTCCGACCTGACGTTCAGCTATCCCAACCGCATCCAGACGCTGCGCGACTGGATCGGCATCCTCGAGGAGCGCTCAGCGACCTCCAAGGACGTCGAGATCAAGCTCGCCTCGGTCGTCAAGGGGCTCTCCAACGGCCTCAAGAAGACCGAGGGGATGCTGCGAGGGCTCACGCAAAGCGGGCTTGTGGCGGCGAAGAAAGCCGAGGAGGAGAAGCTCGCGGCCTGGATCGCTGCTGACCCCGAGCGCCAGCGGCGCTGGGGCCAGGCGCTGCCCGATCTCGAGCGGGCGCTGGCAGCCCGCCGGGCGTCGCGCGAGCGCGACCTGCTGGTCGGTTCGCTGGCCCGTGCTTCCTCGACGCTGGGGGCGGCGATCACGCTCACGTACTGGTGCGACAACAAGGCGAAGCCCGATCTCGAGCGCGAGGACGGCTTCCAGGCCCGAGACGAGCGGTCGATCCGCATGCGGCTTTCGACCATGCAGCGCAACCTCGAGATACCCACCGAGAAGGCGGTGCTGACCTACTTCCTCAGGCGTATCCAAGCGTTGCCCGCCGGACAGCGCGTCGCCGCCCTCGACCGCGAGCTCGCCGCGACCGGTAAGACCGGCGATGAGGCGATCGGCATCTTCCTGACCCGGCTGTTCAGCGACACGCAGCTCACCGACCAGACGGCTCGCCTGGGCGCCCTCGACCTCGATGCCGCCGCGCTCGCCGCCCGCAAGGATCCGATGCTCGACCTGGCGCGCGAGCTCGTCACGGAGCTCCGGGCCGCGAAGGTCGAGGACCAGCGGCTGCAAGGCGAGAACCTGGTGGCCGGGGCGCAGTACATGGAAGCACTCGCCGCCTTCCGTCAGGTGCCGTTGTACGCCGACGCGAACAGCACGATCCGCTTCACCTACGCCACCGTCAAGGGGTATTACCCGCGTGACGGCGTCTACTTCAAGCCCTTCACGACGCTTGCCGGGGTGATCGCCAAGCACACCGGCGAGGAGCCGTTCAACTGCCCGCCCAAGCTCCTGCTCGCGTACGAGAAGGTCGGATCGGGCAGCTCCGGCGACGCGGCGCCCGGCACCTTGCCCGTCAACTTCCTCTCGACCAACGACATCACCGGCGGGAACTCGGGCTCGCCGATCATGAACGGCAAAGGCGAGCTGGTCGGGCTGGCGTTCGACGGCAACTGGGAGTCGATGACCTCGGACTACGAGTTCGACCCGGCGCTGACGCGCACCATCAACGTGGACGCCCGCTACATGCTGTGGGTCATGGAGCACGTCGACGGCGCTCACAACTTGCTCAAGGAGATGGGGGTGCCGGTAGGACGACAGTAGCTGCGACCGGGGCCGGTCGCCCGAGGTCCTGGATACGCCTCGCCGTGGCGTGCTGCCACGCTCGTGGGCAAGGGATCGGGCCCGGAACCACGGCGACGTGGAGCCGGCTCCCGAAGGCCGAGCGCCTCGTCATCTACGACCGCGCTCCGGACGGCCCGGCACCGAACGGCTGCGGCTGGCTGTGCCTCGATTCAGCCCCCCGACGGCGAGCGCTCCGGCGCCTGCCGCTCAGAGGTCGATCTGGATGCATTCGGCGAGCGAGGGAACCAGCCGCGCGGCAGCGAGGATGTCGGGGTGCAGGTAGCGGTCGGCCTCGAGCGCGGGCACTTCCCGGCGCAGCCAGGCGTGGGCGCGTTCGAGCGCCGGTGAGGAGCGCAGCGGCCGACGGAACTCGAAACCCTGCGCGGCTTGCAGGTACTCGATCCCCAGCACGGTGCGGGTCAGGTCGACGATGTGCCCGAGCTTGCGCGCCCCCCAGGTGCCCATCGAGACGTGGTCCTCACGCCCAGCAGAGGTGGGAATCGAGTCCACGCTCGCCGGGTGGGCCAGCGTCTTGCACTCCGAGACCAGCGCCGCTGCCGTCACCTGAGCCATCATGAAGCCGGAGTTGAGCCCCGAAGCGTCAACGAGAAATGCCGGCAGGTACGACTGCTCGGGGGTCACCAGCCGAGCCGACCGCCGTTCGGAGATCGAGGCCAAGCCGGTGAGTGCCACCGCCGCGTAGTCGAACGCCGCCGCCACGCCGGCGCCGTGGAAGTTGCCGCCCGAGACCACCCGGCCGTCCGGAAGCACCATCGGGTTGTCGGTTGCGGCATTGACCTCCACCTCGAGCTTGGCCCGCAGGTGGGCGAGGGCATCACGGCAGGCGCCGTGAACCTGTGGGGTGCAGCGCAGGCAATAGGCATCCTGGACCCGGGTGCAGGCGACGTGCGCGGCCCGCATCTCCGAGCCCTGAAGCACCGCCCAGAGCGCCCGCGCCGAGGCGAGCTGCCCGGGGTGCGGGCGGGCTTCGTGGATCTCCGCCAGAAACGCCGTGTCCGTACCCTCCATCGCATCCACCGACATGGCGGCGACGACGTCGGCCGACGCCGCCAGCCGCTCGGCGTCGCACAGCGCCAGCGCCGCCACCGCGGTCATCACCTGGGTGCCGTTGATGAGCGCCAGTCCCTCCTTGGGGCCGAGCTCGAGGCGGGTCAGCCCGGCGCGCTCGAGTGCCTCGGCGCCGGCCACGCGGTTGCCGAGGTACAACGCCTCCCCCTCGCCGATGAGCACGAGCGCCAGGTGCGCGAGCGGTGCGAGGTCGCCCGACGCGCCGACCGAGCCCTGGCACGGCACCACCGGGTGGACCCCGGCGTTGAGGAGGTCCAGAAGACGGTCCACCACGACCGGCCGGGCACCGGCGTACCCGCCGGCCAGCACGTTGGCCCGCAGCAGCAGCATGGCGCGGGTGACGTCCTCGGCAAACGGCTCCCCCACCCCGCAGGCGTGGGAGCGCAGGAGGTTGCGCTGGAGCTGCGCCAGCTTGTCGTCAGCAATGCGCACGTCAGCGAGCCGCCCGAACCCGGTGTTGACGCCGTAAATTACCTCGCCAGCCGCGACCCGTGCCTCGATCCCGGCCCGGGTCGCGGCCATCCGCTG
>JAAYVZ010000155.1 GCA_012516935.1 Holophagae bacterium | reverse complement strand
GGCGCCTCCCCCCTCGGGGGGAGGGAACAAGCAAGAACAAGGACAGAGAAAGGAGAACCAACGACTACAACCACAACCCTGCTGAGCTACACTTAGACCCGCCAGGGTGGGTCAGTTTTCAAACGTTGCCCTGGGTCAAATTCCGACCGTTGCTAACACGAGCGGACCTCGACAACCTGGCTGGCAGCAGCCATCTGGCAACGCGCAGCCGAGCTGGGGTTTGGTGGCACGTTCGTGGCGGAACCGCGGCACGCCCTGCTCGACGATCACACGCCGTTCCTGCGCCTGGGCGTGCCGGCCGCCGACATCGTGGACCTCGACTACCCTCACTGGCACCTGGTCACCGACACCGTCGAGCGCGTGAGCGCCGAGACCTTGGGCCGCGTCGGTGCGGTGCTCGAGTCGGTCGTGCGCTCGGCGTCGTGGCGGGCGGGCCGTTGAGCCGCTGTCGCGCGGGCTTCAGCCCACCTCGAACCCAGCGGCCCTCCAGCGCTCGATCTTGTCGCCGTCCTCCGGTCCTGGAGCGATGAAGTCGTACACCTCCTCGAACGAGCTCGCCCCCGCGAGGTCGACGAGAGGGTCGACGAGCACGAGGACCGTCGCACCGTTGGGTCGCTCGAGGGTACGCAACGCGAGCACGACGTGGTCATCGAGCTCGGAGTGCCCGTCCCACAGCGAGTGGCCCACGAATGACCCAGGCGAGAACGTCCACAAATACTCGTTGAAGGTCGCCGCACGGTGCTCGTCCGTGAAGTACACGAGCACCTTCTTGCGGGCCTCGAAGAGCTTCTCGACGAGCCGACACGCCTCGAGCGCACGCTTGGCCGTCGTCAGCCGGTGTACGACGACTTTCGTCACGGCACCTCCCTCCCGCAGGATAACAAAGGCGCCCGGGTTTGCCGGGCGCCTCAAGGGTAGTCAGGGAGCGTCCCTAGTGGGCGATCGGCTGCAGCGTCATTGGGTCACGTAGCGGGAGCCTGGTGATCGGACCGAACTTCTCGAAGGAGGCGTCCGGATGGTCCGGGCTGCCCTTGAAGATCTCGTCCAGATTGCCGACGATCACCACGATGAGCTGATCCGGCCGAATACGCTTCTCCGCCGCTTCTTTGACCGCTGCGGCATCGACCGCCGCGATGCGCGCGCGGTAGCCGGTCCAGTACTGGTGCGACAGGCCCACCAGCTCATCGGTGGCGAACCGTTGCACGGTCCGCAGCTTGGACTCGAACGACCGCGGTAGCGTCTCGATGAACGACTTTTTGCTGGTCTCGATGTCCTTCGCGGTCGCCTCACCGGCGCGCAGCTTGCCGATGAGCTCCAGCGTCAACATCGCGGCCCGGGCGCAGGTCGCCGACTTGGACTGGAAGGACGCGTAGAAGATGCCGGGAATCTGGTCACCGACGCCGAACCGAGAGTAGGCGCCGTACGCAAGGCCTTCGTCTGACCGGATGCGCTTCATCATCCAGGCGGTGAACCCACTACCGCCCAGGATATCGTTGGCCACCTGCAGCGCCTCCTCGTCCGGGATCGGGCGTCGCAGGCCGAGATGGCCGATGGAGACACGGCCCTGGTTGACGTCTTTCTTGTCCACCGCGTACACACCGGGCTTGGCCGATGCAACCGGCTGCGGTACCGGCGGCACCTTCGGGCCGGTCGCCTTCCACGCGCCGAGCGAGGCACCCAGCTTCGCGAGCATCTCCTTGCGGGCGAAGTCGCCGGCCACGGCAACAACGAAGTTGGCCGGGTTGGCGAGCTGCTTGTGGAACGCCACCAGGTCGGCTCGGGTGATGCCGTCGACCGACGCCTTGGTCGGTAGGCGGTTGAGCCAGAAGTCCTCGCCGTACAGCAGGCGGCTCCCCTCCCGTCTCTCGATATCGGCTGCCTCGTCGTTGCGCCGTTTCATGTCGGAGATGAGGTCGACCTTGGCCTTCTCCAGACGGGCCTCGTCGAAGCGGGGGGCTTGCAACACCTTCATGAGTAGGGCCAGGCCGGCATCGAGGTCCTTAGCCAGCAGATTGAGGCTGACCGCACCGGTCGTGTCGCCGACGTTGGTTGAAAGCTGGGCCGCGAGGAAGTCGAGCTTCTCGTCGAGCGCGGCCGCGTCGAGGTCTCCCGCACCGCCGGTGCGCCACACCGTGGAGACGAGAGAGGCGACGCCTTCCTTGCCATTGGGCTCCAGATAGCGGCCGCCACGGAACAAGACCTGAACGTTGACGAGCGGCAGCATGCGATCTTCGGAGACGTAGACGGGGACGCCGTTGGGAAGCACGGCCCGCAGCGGCGTGGGGTTGGGGACGTTCCAGACCAGGCTCGGGTAGGTTAGCTTCTCGGGCCGGTCGGGGATCTGCGCCGATGCGACGGCCGCCACGACCAGAACCAACAGGGCGGGTATGAGGGATTGGCGTCGCATGGTCAGCTCTCCTTTCCGGGCTCGGGCTTGGCGGTACCGCTGCCCAGCTCCTCGATCCGTTGCTGGAGCTTCTTGAGCATGATGCCGATCGCCGGTTTCGCCTGCGGCGGTGCCTGCTCGGCGTGCTGCTGAAGTTGAGCCAGCATTTGCTCGAGCTGGGCCTTGTCCTGTATCTGGTCGATAGCCGCGAGCTGCTGCTTGACCATGCTCTTCATCTGCGCCGGAAGGGCTGCGATCTCGGGGTCCTCGGCCGCTGCGCCGGCCTTGCGGACCATCGTCAGGACGTTTTTCTTGTCCGGCGTGAGGTAGGTCTTGACAACGCGCTGTACGTCCGCAGCCGTCACTGCCAGCAGCTTGGCCGGAGAATCGTTGAGATACTGCCAGCCGCCGTTCGAGTCATAGAGCAGGAGCTGTAGCAACAGGAAAAAGTTGGACCCCAAGCGCCGGTACGAGTCCGCAAGGATTTGATTTTTGACCTTCAGCAACTCGTTATCGCCCACGGGCTTCTCGGCCAGTAGCGCCAGCTCGGCCAGCAGCGCGTCCTCGACGGTCTTCGGGTCGACACCGTCTTTGATCTCGGCCGAGATCTCGAAGTACCCCTCGTACTTCATGGGACGGGCGAAGCCATGCGGCTCGCCCACGGCCAACTGCTTGTCCTCGACGAGGGATTTGTATAGCCGGCCGGTGCGGCGGTTCAGGATGCTGGCGAGGACCTGGAGCGCGAAGCTGTCGGGGTGGTTGAACGCCACTGCGTGGTAGCGGATGGTCACCTCTGGGTTGGTGTCGGCCTCGACGAACATCCGCTTCTCGGCAAGCTGCGGAGGCTCGAACGTGACCATCTCGGGCGGCGGCACCTGTCCGCGCGGAATGCGCCCGAAGTACTTCTGTGCGAGAGCGAGCGCCTCGTCGGCCTTGAAGTCCCCCACCAACGCCGCCGTAATGTTGTTCGGAGCATAGTGGGTGGCGAAGTAGCGGGCCGCCTGCGCACGCGTGAACGACTCGATGTCGGATGGCCAGCCGATGACCCCGTGGCTGTAGGGAGAGGCTTGCCAGAACATGGCATCGAACGCCTCTTCGTGTTGCCCGGTCGGGGTGGACTCGACGCTCAGCCGGCGTTCTTCACGAACCACGTCGCGTTCCGAGTAGAACTCCCGGAACACCGGGTTGAGCAGTCGATCGGACTCCATCCAGAACCACAGCTCCAGCTTGTTGGAGGGCACGGTGATGAAGTAGGCGGTCTGGTCCTCGCTCGTGAAGGCATTGAGACCGGAGCCACCCTGCTCGGTGTAGAGCTGGTCCAACTCGTCCTTGACGACGACCGCCCTCTCCTCCTCCACGAGCTTGTCGTAGCGGGCCTTGAGCTCCTTCAGCCTCGGTGTCGCGTTGGCCTCGTCGTGAATGTTGCCGGAGATCTCACCCCGCCGCAGCTTCTCGCGCAGGACGACGTACTCCTTCTCCATCTCGGCGCGCACCTCGTCCTGTTGCTTGATGATGGCTTCGTTGCGAGACCAGTCCGAGGTGCCGATCGCCTTGGTGCCCTTGAACATCATGTGCTCGAGCATGTGCGAGATGCCGGTGATGCCCTGGGGCTCGTTGACACCCCCAACCTTGGCCACGAAGCCGCAGCTCACGGTCGGCGAGTCATGGCGCTCTACCAGCAGGAGCTTCATGCCGTTGGGAAGCATCTCTTCCCTGACCTGGACCTGTTGCGCGCCGGCCACGGCTGCTATGAACAGCATCGCGAGTACGACGGCAAGCCTTCGTTGCGTCATGCGGTTCCTCCTTCCATTCGGATGTACAGTCGTCGTTGTACAGTGGATACGGTTAGGTCCGTACCTCGTAACCCGCTCCTTCCCGACCAACGGCCTCGATAACGGTCAGACCCCGCTCGATCCCCGAAGACGAGACCACCGTCTATTACGGCGTTCGACTCGGTATTGTTTCTTCCACCGGCGCCGCCCTCGTACGGCTGTCCGGAAAGCGTCGGCCACGGGGCCCCTCCAGACCACGAGGCGCCAAGCGCCGGTCGTCGGCCCGGTGCCTGAGGCTCCCACCGTACCGCTCAGCGACCGCGCCTCCCTGCCGTGCAGCCCCACCTCGCCGGCGAGGTCCGCCGTCACCGGCTGGAGACGGAAGCTTCGACCCGCGAGGCGTCCTTGCTGCCTCTCCATGCCTTGCTCTTCAGGCGAAGGTGATCGTCAGCGCGCCGTCCTCGCCGACGTCCGCCTTGACCGTGCCCACCGGCTCGTCCTTCGCCATGCGGGAGAGGATCTCGGTCGAGATGCGCGGCAGGATCTGTCCCGCGATGACCTGGTCGACGTTGCGGGCGCCGGTCTCCTCCACCGTGCAGCGCTCGGCGACCCAGTCGGCGAGCGCCGGGGTGGTCTCGAGCGTCACCCGGGCGTTCGCGGCCAGCCGTTCGGCCACCTTAGCGAGCTTGAGGTCGACGATCCGCCGCATGTTCTCGGGGCTGATCGGAAAGAACGGCACGATCGTCATACGGGCGAGCAGCGCCGGCTTGAAGCGCTCACGCAGCACCGGTCGGATCCCCTCGATGAGGTCCTCGGCGGTGGCACCGCCGGCCGTCATCTCCATGATGGTGTCGGAGGCGAGGTTGGAGGTCAGGATCAGGACCGTGTTCTTGAAATCGATCTCCCGCCCCTCACCGTCGGAGAGCATGCCCTTGTCGAACACCTGGTAGAAGAGGTTCATGACGTCAGCGTGCGATTTCTCGACCTCGTCGAGCAGCACGACGGAGTACGGCCGCTGGCGCACCGCCTCGGTGAGCACGCCGCCCTCGCCATAACCCACGTACCCGGGTGGGGAGCCGATGAGCCGCGACACGGTGTGCGCCTCCTGGTACTCCGACATGTTGACGGTGGTCAGGAAGCGCTCCCCGCCGTACAGCAGGTCGGCGAGCGCGAGGCCGGTCTCGGTTTTGCCGACCCCCGAAGGGCCGACCATGAGGAAGACGCCCTGCGGGGCGTTGGGGTTACCGAGCCCGGCGCGGGCGGCTCGGATGCGCTCGCCCAGGACCGCCAGCGCGTGATCCTGACCGATGATGCGCTTGCCGAGCTGCTGCTCGAGCTCGAGCACGATCCCGGCCTGGTCGCGTACCATTTTGCCGACCGGGATGCCGGTCCAATCGGCCACCACCGAGGCCACCACATCCGGCGTCACCTCCAGCGGAATGAGCGGGCTTGGGCCCTGCACCTCCGCCAGCTCGGCGAGCGCCGCCTGCAGCTCCTCGGGGCTACCGCTCTCGGAGCGCGCCGCCATGACCTTGCTCACCGCCGCCTTCTCGCGCTCCCAGAGCGGCGCGATGGCGGCGAGCTCCGCGTGCGCCGCAGCGATGCTGCTCTCCAGACGCTCGATCTCGCCGTCGTCCTTGTACGTGCCACCCTCGACGTCGCGTCGGCGCGCGGCGAGCGCCATCTCGGCGTACATGATCCGCCGCTCGAGGCGGTCCATCGCCGCTGGCTTCGCGTCCAGGCCTACCTTGACGCGTGACGACGCGGTGTCCATGACGTCCACGCCCTTGTCGGGAAGCTGCCGACCGGAGATGTAGCGTTGCGAGAGCTGCACCGCAGCTACGACAGCGCTATCGAGGATGCGCACGTTGTGCGCCTGTTCGAACTTGGACCGCACGCCGCGGAGCATGGTGATCGCCCGGACTTCGTCCGGCTCGTCCACCTTCACGAGCTGGAAGCGGCGTGCGAGGGCCGCATCTTTCTCGAAATACTTCTTGTACTCGGACCACGTGGTAGCGGCTATGGTGCGGAGCTCACCGCGCGCCAGCGCTGGCTTGAGGAGGTTGGCGGCGTCGCCACCCCCCGCCGGGCCGCCGGCACCGATGAGGGTGTGCGCCTCGTCGATGAAGGTGATGATCTTCTCGCCTGCCGCTTTGGCCTCGTTGATCTCGGCGATGACCGACTTGAGGCGGTTCTCGAACTCGCCCTTGACGCCCGCCCCGGCCTGCAGCAGCCCAAGGTCGAGATTGAGGATCCGGGTGTCCTTGAGCGGTCCCGGCACATCGTCGGCGACGATGCGCAGCGCCAAGCCTTCGACGAGCGCGGTCTTGCCGACCCCCGCCTCGCCCACCAGGATCGGGTTGTTCTTGCGCCGCCGCACGAGGATGTCCACCATTTGGCGGATCTCCTCATCGCGCCCGAGGACCGGGTCAATTGCCCCCTCACGCACCCGCTGTGTGACATCGATGCAGAACTGCGCGAGCGCGCTGTCTGCTTTCGCCCCGGGCTGGGCCACCCGTTCGGGACGCGGCGCGCCGTAACGCCCCGTCGCCGGACGGTCCTCCTCCGAACCGGCGACGATCTCCGCGAACGAGCCCTTGAGCTCCTCCAGCCGGATCGGCTCGAGCAGGTCGAGGTACGACCGAAACGGCGACATCCCGGCCGATGCGAGCACGGCGGCGAGCACGGTCCCGGACCGGATCTGCTCGTAGCCGTACTCGAGCGAACCGATGAGATACGCCTGCTCGATGACGTCCAGCAGCAGGGGCGAGAAGCTCGGGCGCCCGGTGTTGCCGAAGCGCATCTGCTCGACCGCCGCCAGCAAGCGGCTCTCGAGCGCCCCGGCGTCGACTCCGAAGTGGCGGAGGATTTTGACCAGATCGCCGCGCCCGTCCTCCAGCAGCTTGCAGAACAGGTGCTCGAGCGTTACCTCGTAGTGCGTCCGGGCGATACAGAACCCGGCTGCTGCCTCGAGCTGCCGTGCCATGTACGGGTTTGCCTTGCCGAGCAATGCTCGAACGTCCCGGGTGATCATGCGCGCACCTCCCTGCTCTGCGATCGCCGCGCTGGCTGCAGCCAGACGACGCCATCCTCATCCCGTCCCGGCGCACTGCACAGGAACGAGGTCCAGCCCAGCCGCACCGCGGCCGGCCCGCCGACCTGCAGGGTCGGGACTGCCGACCCGTGCAGCCGCAGCTCCACGTCGTACGCGAAGCGTTTGAATGTTTGCAGCTCGATGAGACTGCACACCTCGCCGAAAAGGGTGCGGTCGGGAAGCAGCTTAAGGAACTGGTCGAGCCCGAGCGGTCCAACGACGACGCGCACGCGGCCCATGCGGTCGGGCAAACGTGTGCCGACGAGCAGGTCGCGCCCGAGCGTGCTCGCCCCCAGCCCCAGCCGGTTGCGGTTGGCCGGTTCGATATCCACCCACCGCAGCACCAGCTCCCGGACCGCCACCGGAAAACCGCCCAGGTAGTCGGTCAGCACCCTCTGGAGCGCCTCGGGTGGTTTGCTGCGCAGCGAGAGCAAGCCGATGTACTTGAGGAGTCGAAACGCATCGACACCCAAGCCCTGGCGCGACACTGGATCACAGAGCCCGAGGAACGCCAGCAGAAAGCCGGAGAGCTGGTCGGCGCCTCCCACTTCGAACCGGTAGGGGTACCGGTATCGCAGCCAGGCCCGGTAGTACAACGAAATCAGGCGGTGGTTGAAGAGATCGAGGAAGTCCACGAGCGGGTCAGGATCCACGTCCTCGAAGCCGATCAGCTCGGAGAAGTAGACCGGTGACGGCGCAGCCACGCCATACAGCCCCATGAAGCTCACGACCACGCGGTAGTCCCAGCTTGAACCCGGCCTTCGCTCGTCGGCATCGGCCTTCTCGACCCGCATCACGTCCGCAGGTGAGAACGCCAGGGACGCATCGGGGCGAAAGCGAACTCCCTCGTCATCGATCGGGCCTGGCCCGCCGACCGGTGCGCGCCGATCGAGCCACCGTTCCAGGAGGTACACCAGTTGAAAGAAGTCGAACTGGTGCCCGGTGACGCTCATCCGAGCCATCAGAGCAGCGCTTGCTTGCCCTGGACCGGCGGGCACCGCAGCACCTCCCCTGATGGCCGCCGGAGCACCTGCAGCTCGGCGAACGTGTTGGTCTCGGCGTAGAGCGAGACGAACTCCGAAAGCACCTGGACGAAAAGCAGCAAGTCCCCCTCGTCGTCGAATCCACCCTCGTGCAGCTCCACCTCCAAGCGCGTCCCCCGCACCGCCACGCCTCCCAGCACCCGCTCACTGGGAAACGCCCGCACCGCACGGATAGCCTCGATACGGCGCTGGTTCGCCTGCTGGCCTCCGGGGTCGTACAGGGCCAGCAGGTTCGACAGCGCGCCGGGCGCAACCAGCGACTGGAAGTTGATTGCGAGGTGCGAGACGAAGCGCCACTCGCTGCCCTCACCAAGCCGTGGGTACAGCGGTGCCGTCGGCCGGGTGAAGTTGCGGAACGTCACGAAATCCAGCCGTTTGACCGCCGCGACCCTGATATCCTCGATCCCGACCTCGCGACAGAGCGGGCCGTTGGTGCACGTCAACTGAAGCGATAGCGTTTCCTCGCTCGGAAGCTGGCCGCGAGTCGGGTGGACGAGCGACAGATACGTCACCCAAGCGCCTGATGGGCTGCGTCCGGAATGCGTGTGAAAAAACGTGACCTCGTCCCGTGTCTCGTGGCTCGGCGCGGCGAACGAGTAGAAAGGATGGTGAACCTGCCGTGCGCCATCACTGCTGCGCACGCCCTCGACGGTATCCACCGAAACCACCTCGTACGCATCGGGGTGGGTGTAATCCCCGAGCACACGGTAACGAGTCTTGAGCTGGGTGACGAGAATCGGCTCGCCGTCGCGTGGAAAGAGGTTGACGATAGGCGTGGCGTAGAGCCGGAACGTCTCCCGGGTGGGACGCAGCTTGTCGGGCAGGCGCGCCGAAAACCGCAGCTCGAGGTCGAAGCTTCTGGCGCCCTTGTCGAGCTCGATCGCACCGAGGTTCACGAGGTCGAAAAAGAGGAACTTCTCGGGAAAAGCGAAGTACTCCGACAGCAACCGGTACCCGGGGAAGCTCACAGCCGGATACTGCAGGACCGTATCCTCCTCGCCGAACCCGACCGGGCGGAGAACCGAGGGCGGCAGCTCGCGCCGCCGGTCGCGACCGAAGTGGAGCACCACCTTTTCCAGCGTCTGCCGGATGACGCGGTAGAGGGCGAACGCTTCCGCCGGCTCACCGCAGATGCAGACACGGAGCCGGCCCACGTCGACCTTCGACGCGTCCGCACCCTCGAGCACGCCCAGCGTGAGGCGGATCGAGCGCTGGCCGGCGGCATCGGTGTGGATGCCAGCGGCTTCGAGCACGAGTGGGTAGATCTCCACCGGGTAGGTCGTGGAGAAACGGCAGGCGACGCCGGCCGAGGTAGGCTTGGAGTCGACCAGGAAACCTTTCGGGATTACCTGGCGCTCCCGCAGCATCCCCGGAATGGGGCGGAACTCGAGCAGGGCGAGCGAGGGGATCGGCTTCAGGTAGTGCGGGAATATGAGGTCGAGCAGCCCGTGCGTGAGCTCAGGGAAGTCGTCGTCGAGACGCTGGCGGACCCGACCGGTAAGAAACGCGAACGACTCGACGAGCCGTTCCACGTGCGGGTCGCGAGCCCGGGGGTCAGGCAGGTTGAGGAAGCGCGCGCGCTCGGGGTGCAGCCGCGCGTACTCGCGCCCCGCCTCCAGCAGGTAGTTCAGCTCCTCCTCGTAATAACGGTCAGGACCGGCCATTCCACCTCCCCCCGCTCATCGCCGCCCCGTCACTCTGGCCCAACCGCATCGAGCGCCGCCCGTCCCGAGTTATTGATCGTCGTGCGGTACGTGACCCGCACCGGCTCGTCTCCGGACTCGAGGTCGCCGGAAATCAGAAACGAGGCCCTGAACTCGGAGCTATCGGACTCGACGAGCCGCACCCGTACGTTCGACAAACGCGTCTCATACGTGCGGATGAGCTGCTCGACCAGCTTCCGTAGCTCCGCGAGCGACCCCGGGTAGTCGGTGTAGAACTCGGAGACATCCGGCAGGCCGTAGTCCGCCAGGTGCGGCACCGCCCCGCGCCTGGTGTTGAGAAGAAGCGCGAGGTGATCACGCACCGGGTCGCCGACCCAGCGGATCGTCTGGCTTCGCGGAGCCCCCGGCAGGGGCCCGAGCATCCTCTCGAAAAAGCCCCGCTCCTCCCGACGCTGGGGCATGGCCCCTCCTCTCACCCATCCGGACCGCGGTGCGGTTCTCTCAAGCACGGTCACAAGACGAACCTGGCGCCGCGCCGCGCGCGACGCCAGCACAGACGCGCCGCAAAGATGCCGGCAACTGCTCGACGGCTAGCGGCCTTCCACCCAGGAGTCGGTGAACTCGACGTTCCCGTCGCAGAAAGTCCAGGTGATCTTTTCGTAACGGAAGGCGACCTCTTCCATGTGCTTGTACTGCTCGTTATGAGGGTTGTCCACGTCGGGCATGTACGGCCGCACCGCCGTCACCCGAGCGTTCTCCAGCTTGTGGGTGAAGTACATCTTTTCCTGGCCGGAAGGGTCGATCTCGTACCACTTGAGGGTGGCGGAGGCGATGATCTTGCCGTTACAGAGGTACTGGTAAAGCTTCGGAGAGCCCTTGTCGAAGTTCTTGATGACGATCAGATCCTTGTGGACCCTGGTGCCCGAGGCGCTGCCGTCCTTGCGGTCCACCGGCATGTAAACCTCGTGCCGGAAACCCAAGATCTCCATGTGGTTTTCCCGTCCCTGCACCTTGCAGGATCCGGGGATTTCACCGATCTCCAAGTATGCTGGCAGTGGCATGATGTCCTCCCCTTTCTATGCCGCTTGCAAAACCCCTGGGAGCCGCCCTGGCCGCCCAATCTGCGTAATCTCCCCACCTCCTTCCGTCACTTCTTGGCCTTCGGAAGACGGGACACCAGCGACAGGCTGACGTCCACGCCCTCGATCTGGAAGTGTGGTCGCACCATCATCTCAACGTTGTAAAACCCCGGGTTGTCAGCGATATCCGTGACCGCGATCCTGGCCGCCGAGAGTGGACAACGAGCCTTGAGCTCAGGACCTGGGTCCTTCATGTCCGTCACCAGGGTCTTGATCCAGGTCTCGAGCTCCCTTTGCAGCTCGTCCCTCTCCTTGGCCGCACCGATGTTCTCGCGCTGGATGACCTTCAGATAGTGCGCGAGCCGGCTGACAAGGAAGAGATAGGGCAGCCGGGCGGACAACCGGCTGTTCGCCGTGGCATCCGCGTTGAGGTATTTCTTCGGTTTCTGCACCGAGTTGGCCGAAAAAAAGCAGGCGAAATCCTTGTTCTTGTAAAACGAGAACGGAATGAACCCGAGCTCCGAAAGCTCGAACTCGCGACGGTCCGAGATCAGCACCTCGGTCGGGATCTTCACCGTGGTCTCGCCGGCGGCCTCGTAGAAATGCAGCGGCAGATCCTCCACCAATCCACCCGACTGTGGCCCACGGATGTTCACGCACCAACCGTGGTCGGCGAACGAGCGCGCCAAGGTCGAGGCAAAGGCGAAGCTCGCGTTGCCCCATAGGTAGTTACCGTGGCTGCCCGTGACGTCTTCCTCGTAGTGGAAAGTGCGGGTGGGTATCGTCTCCGTTCCGTACGGCAGGCGCAGCAAGAACCGGGGGAACGTCAGACCCACGTAGCGGGAGTCCTCGCTGTCGCGGAACGCCCGCCACTTGGCGTACTCCGCCTGCTCGAAGATCGGCGCCACATCGGGAAGCCGAGGCAGCTCGTCGACCGAACGCAGACCGAAGAACTCGGACCCGACAGCGCCGATGAAAGGGGCGTGGCAGGCCGCGGCGATCTTGGACATGTTGCCGAGCAACGCAATATCCTGAGGATGGTTCGAAAACTCGTAGTTGCCGATGATAGCCGCGATCGGCTCGCCGCCGGGTTGGTCATATTCCTGCACGTAGATGTGCTTGAACAGTCCCGATTGGATCGGCTCGGGGACGTCCTCGAAGTCGGATCGCAGGTCGTCTTTCGAGACGTTGAGGACCTCGATTCGCACGTTGCGCCGGAAGTCGGTCCGGTCGATGAGGAACTTCAGGCCCCGCCAGGCCGACTCCAGGCGCTGGAAATCGGGGTTGTGCAGGATCTCGTTGACCTGGGCGGAGATTCTCTGGTCGAGGCTAGCAATGAGGCTATCCACCAGGGCTTTGTCCACGTGCTCCACCGTGCGGCCGCTGAGCGCCACCTCACGGATGAGCATGTTGAGCGCCTGGGAAAGCCTCCCAGCCGGCGTGGTTGCCTCACCTGCCGCCGGTGCCGCCATGTCCACCATCTCGAACAGACCGTCGAGCACCCCCCGTTCTTCGACCGTCACGGCTTGCGGTTTGGTGCTGGCTTGCTCTTTTGCCATGCTCTCACCCCCTCATGCAGCGCGCGTTCACGCCTGCCCCTCAGGCAGCTTAGCGGCGCCCTCCGGAAGAGGAGCCACGCGGTCCAGCTCCCGCATGATCGTCTCGATCTGCGACGGGTCCTTGACGATCCGCTCCAACGCCTGACGGAACCGCTTGTTGGTGATGACGCGAGCCTTGAGGTCCACGAGCAAGTCGCGGATCTCCAGCATTTTCGTGAGCTCCGGAACCTGCCTCACGATATCGTCTGGGTTGAAAGAGTCCAACGACTCGAGGGCCAAGTTCACGGACATCTCGTCGCCTTCCACCCCGGAGAGCCGGTTCGGGACGACCATCGATAGCCGCAGGTTCTGCTCCCTCATCACGGCCTCGAAGTTGTCCTTATTGACACTGATTTTCTGGCGCTCCTCGAGCGGTGTGGCGTCGGCCCTGCCGGTGTAGTCCCCGAGCAGCAGGAGCTTGAGGGGCAGCTCGACCTGCTCCTGAGCACCGCCGGTGTACTTGACGTACCGGATGTTGACCCGCGACGGCGGGATCTCCTTCTGGAAGCTACGGTCACGCGTCATCTGTGACTCTCCTTTGCCGCGCCGAGCGCCTCGGTTTGACCCGCCACCTTCCCCACTTGAGAAGGCACCGTACCTTCAACCGGAGGGTCGACGCTCTACTTGCCGGTGGATCCCACCCCACACTACACGACACGGCGGCTCCTAATTCGAATACCAACGTGGAGCCATTATAAGGCAGCGGCAGCGGCCGCGTCAACGTTGACCAGCACGTGCTCGAGCGCGCCCAACGGGCCTCGGGCAGATTAGCTATGATGAGGGGGAAGCGATCGCCGCACAGGAGGGGACCATGAGCTCCGACACCGCCACGACCTCGGCAGTCACCTCGACCTTCGGCTCGCACCCTGCCCCCGTTCTGCGCCTGCTGGTGCTTTCCGACTTCGCGGGCGGGCGGGCCGAGGCCCCCCGCTGGGTGGAGCTTGACGGCCTCGAATCGCTGATGGCTGCGCTCGAGCCCACCGTGCGACTCCGGGTGCCCAACCGCCTCGGCGTCGGCGCCCCCGAGCTGGCTTGCACGCTCGCGTTTCGCCGGCTCGCCGACTTCGCCCCCGAGCGTTTGGCCCGCGGCCACGCCCTGACCTCGACCCTGCTTCGCATCCGAGAGGCACTCGCCGATGGTGCTGACGGCCGGACGGGAGCGGGCCAGCTCGCCGAGCGTCTGCTCGTGGCTGCCGGAGACAGCGAGCTCGCCTCGCTGGTACGCGAGCGCCCGGCAGCCGCCACGACGGCCTCACCCTCCGGCGCCTCCGCTGTCGACTCGCTGCTCGGCATGGTGCAGGTCCCGACGGTGCAGGCGACGTCCTCGCTAGCGCTGGAAACGGCGCTGGGAGCCGCCGCGGCTGCTGGCAGCGGGCCGGCGGTGGCGGCGGCACTCGCCGCCGTCGACTACCGGCTCACCTTACAGCTTGCGACGTTCGCCGATGCGCCGGCTTTGCGGGAGCTCGAGGCCGCCTGGCGCGGCCTCGAGCTGCTGCTGGCGCGGGTGCAACCTGGCGGACCGGTCCAGGTTCACGCTCAACCGGCCTCCAAGGACGACTACCTCGACTCCTTCTACGACACGCATTTCGAGGCCGAGCACGCTGGCGAGGTCGACCCACCGCTTGGCCTCGTCGTCCTCGGTTATGCCTTCGACCGCTCGCCACGCGACACGGAGAGCCTGCACCACGCAGCGCGTCTCGCCTCGAGCCTCGGTGTCCCGTTCATTGCTGAGGTTGGCCCTGAGTTCTTCGGTGTCAAGCAGCTCTCCCTCGTGGCCACCATGCCCGACCTGGGGCGGAAATCGCGCGGGCCTGAGTACGCCAAGTGGAACCGCCTGCGTGCCGACGAGAGCTCGCTCTGGCTGGCCCTCGCTTTCAACCGGGTGCTGCTGCGGTCAGCGTGGGGTGAGCCTGGCGCTGCTGTGGCAGGGTTCGCCTGGGATGCCGCCGCCGCCGGTGCTGCCAACCGCCCTCTTTTTGGGTCAGGCGTCTGGGCGTTGGCTGCGGCCGTGGCCCAAGGGTACCTGGCCGAGGGACCGCGATTCCCGATGGCTGGCGCTGAGGGTCCGGCGCTCCTCTCCGGCTTGGCCACTCGCACGGCTCGGGTTGGCAAAGGCGAGCCGACCGAGGCGGCGGTCGAGGCTCTGCTCAGTGACCAGAAAGCGCTCGAGCTCGTCGACAGCGGCTTTGCGCCGCTGCTGGGTGTCCCGGGTACCGACCGAGCCTACTTTCTGTCAACGCCTTCAGTGCACGCTGTGGCCCGTTACGACACCGCCGAGGCGACAGCGGCAAGCTTCCGGTCCGCGACCCTGCCCTACCAGCTCTTCGCGTCGGTCGCCGCCAAGGCTCTCCAGGCGGCGGCGCGCGCCTGCCCTGCCCATGCTGACGAGGAGGGCGTCAAAGACCACGTTCACGGCCAGCTCCTCGGCTTTTTGGCCACGGCCGAGCCTCACCCCCTGGCCGCAGAGGTCGAGGTCGAGGTAGCGCCGGCTCTCAATGCGCCACATCTGTGGGACATCTCGGTGCGGCTACGGCCAGCCTTCACGATCTACGGCGGCAGCGTGGACCTCGTTCTCGGAACCCAAGCAATCAGGTAGAGTCGCCATGAGCTCAGACAAGCCACCGTCCCGCTTCGTCCCGTTCCTACCACTCGACCCCAACGACCTCGGCATATACCTCGAGCTCGAGGAGGAGGTGACCGACTCACCATTGATCGCCTTCGTGAGGCTGATCGGCGACTCACCGCGAACCCGCTGCCTGCGCGGGGCACTCGTGTCCGCCTCCGGGAGCGTGATCACCCCAGTCGTGGTCAAGCTGCGACAGGAGGAGGCTGCGGAAGGGTTCTTCCCCGAGGATGAGCTGGAAGGCCTCGACGCCTCCCGGGACGAGTGGTGGGTCCGCACGCTCGCCGATCTCGCCCTGCTGCAGGGCGACACCTCCTGCTTCCCCGAGCTGCTCCTCCCGGCGCCGGACTGTTCTCCACTTCCGACCGTTCCGCCCCTGCTGTTCTGCACCCTCCTGCGGCGTCTTTTTGCCGTATTCTGTCCGACCTGTCTGGGGCCGCTCAGGAGCTACCGCGCCGGCACCGCTCCCGCAGCCGCCGGCCTACCTCTTTCCGCGGGTACAGAGCAGCGCTACCTGTCCTGCCCGCAGTGCCGGCAGGAAGGCCGCGAGACTCGTCTCTGGGCCGTTTCGCCGCCGGTCGAGGCCACCTCGGGTGAGGTGGCCGGGAGCTTCGAAGACTTGCAGCGCGCCTGGGCGGAGGCAGCGACACGTTTTGCCTCCGGAACCGGGCACGAGGGGCCGGCCCCGCCGTGCCTGCGCTGCGCCATGAGCGCCACCTGCCTCGGCGGGGCGCCAGGTGGCGAAGCCACGGGCCGCAGGCGGGCCAAAGGCGCCGCCTCGCAGCCTCTGTGGAACCTTTTCTCGTCGACCGAAAGCCCCTACATCGTGACACGCTTGGTACCGGCCTCGCTCGAGGCGTTTGCCGATCGGTTGGGCGGCCGGCCCGACACCGCGATTCCGGGCTTGCCTGACGCGGGAGGGTTCATCTTCGGCGATGCAGGGTCCGGTCTGGACGCGGTCGAGATCCTGACCCTCAAGCTCAGCCTGTTCCTGCAGATCCTCGGTTGCGTCCGAGAGTACCACCTGCGGCTGCGCCTGCCCCACCTCGACCTCCATCCCGATCACCTGGTGGTCGATCCGGGCCGTCCGGGCGAGCTCCTGCCAGCGCTCTGGAGCTTCAGAACCCGCCTCCTCGGCACCTCGGGTACCCGAGAGGTGGCACTGGGAAGCGGGGCCTCGGTCCTGCTTCCGCCCCGGGAGATGAAGGTTCCGTTTGCCGCGCCGCGCGTCCGGGAGTTCAGCGCCCAGGCGCGCCGGCGTGCGGAGCTGCTGATTGAGCGAGTGTCAGCCGAGAGCGACGGCTCGGGCCGCTACCGGATCGAGGCCACCCTGCGTGACCCTCACGGGCTGCACCTGCGCCCATCCACCCACGACTGGCTCCTGCTCGCGATCCCGGACGGGGCGGAGGAGCTGGGCGTCGCCTCGCTCGTGGTGCGCCTCGACCCTCGGCTCGGCAGCGGCCCCGGGGGTGAGATCCGGGTCACCTCTGAACCAGTCGTTCTGGCGCCCGCTGCAGCACGCCGAATCGCCCGCAGCGGCGGTCTACACCTGCCGCTCGTGCGCTACCGCGTGTATCCTCGGTTCACCGATGGCGACGATGCGTTCTCTCTCGGGGTGATCTTTCTCCGCCTGCTGATGGTCAACGACACCCAGGATCTGTCGGCGGTGGCAGAGGTCGTAGCCGGAACCGTGCGGCGCGCCACAGCCGCCGCCCCGGTACCGGTGCGCAGCGGGTCGTTCCTGGTCGAGTCGGCCCTCAGCGCCGCACTTGCCGCCCATCCCAACCTGCTCACCAAGAGCAACCTTTTCTATCGGCAGATCGATCGTGTTCCAGACCGCCCGCATGCCGTTCCTGACACACTGTGGCGTGGGGTGCTGATGATGGCGTTCCGCCTCATCGAGATGGGGATCAACCCGCCGGCTCAGACGGCACCCGTCGAGTCGGATCGGCTCGACGCAGTGAGGGCCGAGGGCGAAGGGTTACAAAGACAGCTCCATGCCGTGCTGTTCCGGCGCCAGGGGCTCAACCTCGAGGTCCAGGCACTGATCGAGGAGCTCGCGGCCTCCGATCCGGCCAAACAGCACTGACCTCCGAGCGCCCGATGACCACCCCTATCGGGTAGCTCGCCAAACGCCAACCGAAAGCGCCCGTCGGGGTCAGCCGACGCCGACCATTCGGGCGAGCTGAGCCCGACCCTCAGCTCACCCCCAGCCGGCAGCCATGGGTCGCTTCTGGTCGCCGGGTGGGTGATGACGCTACCTGCCTTGGGGTTCTCCACCCTCGGTCGCCCGCGGGGGTGGGGCGAAAAACAGCATCACGGTCGCCGCCACCCACATCGGCAGGTCACGCAGCACGAGCATCCACGCCGCGTGGGTTTCGCTGGCGGACGTCGAGAAGCATCCACAGGCTACGTTGAGGCCTCGGGCGGCGTTGATCCCCAAAGCGATGATGAAACCCGTCAGCATGAGCGTAGCCCAGAACGCCCCTGCCTGTCGCTTGATGCCGGTAGCGAGCGAGAGCCCCACCAGCAGCTCCATCCAAGGCATGAAGATCGCAATCGGGTTGATGGGTCCGTTAGGTAGGAGCTGGTAGCCCCAGATGATCGTGACCAGGGGGCGGGGGTCGATCAGCTTGTCCTTGGCAGCGTAAAGGAAGACCGCGCCCAACGCGAGACCGAGAAAACGGTGGAGCCAGACGTTCCGAAGCCACCTCATGGCGCGACCTCCACGGCAAATCCCGCCGCCTCCCAGGCCGGGAAGCCACCCACCATCACGTACGGTGGCGGCACACCGCGACGGTGGAGCTCCTGCGCGAGCAGCTGCTCGATATCCCCCTCGTCGGCTCGCCCGTAGAGGATAACCGCGTCGGCCTGCTTGAGGGCAGTCAGCCGGTCGGCTGTGAGAAAGGAAGCAAGCTCGGTGTAGTCGAGGTGCCACGCTCCCGGGATCCGTCCCGTCGCTCCCTCTTCCGGAGGCCGCGTGTCCACGACCACGACGCTGGGCAGGGAGGATCGAAGCATCTCGGCTGTTCCGATATCGAGCAGTCGGAAGTCGACGTTCACCATCGGCGGCTGCTGCCCCTCCCCCCACCACGCGAGGCGGTGCCTCCGGAGCTGGTTAGCGGTCGCCCCGAAAAGCAGCGTGAGGGCGAGAAGCAGCGCGACGTCGCGGGCGAGCTTGCTCATCACTCGTGGGAGAGCAAGAGCCGTGCCGGAATTCCTTTCGTCTTGACGGTTACCGATGCCGGAATGGCCTATCGCCTGTGCTATCGTCTCCACCAGGAGGCAGGTGGTGGAAAACGACTGGATCGAGTCGAACCTCGAGGCTTTCAGTAGCTTGACCGAGGTGCTCCTCGCCCTTCGCGAGCGGCTGCGCGGTGACCTCACCACCGCGCATGGCGAGGAATGGTTCACGCGCGGCGTTCCCAACGGGGTGCGTGAACGTTTGGAGGGCAAGAAGGATCGAGAGGACACGGTTGCCTGGTACTCCAGCGGCGAGCGTGAGCTGTTCGAATACGTCGATTTCTTCGACATGGTCGAGATTCTCGAAGGCCAGCAACCCGGGATCGAGCTCCTCGCCGGTGTCTTTCCGCAGTCGCAGATCCTGCGTGCCCGCCTCATGGAGCTGCAGATCGTCGCTCAGAGGCTCGGGCACGCCCACCCGGTAGCTGATGAAGAGCTGTCGCTGCTAGCAACCCTGCGGAGCCGGCTCAATTTAGCCCCTCAAACAACGCAGCACCTGCGCGCTGGAGCTGATCCTCATGAAGTGCCAGCGCCGACCCCCTCGCCACTCGAAACCACGCCGCCAGCACCGCCCGAGGCTCGGCAGCCGACCCCACCCACCCCTGGCCCTGCACCTGAGCCGGATACCCCGGAACCCGAGGCCCCCACCGCGTCCGCTCCGGTGAACCAGCCGATCCCGGTCACGCTGCCGTTCTCTCCGGCCGCGACTCCGCGCACGATTCCCAGGCCCGAGGGACCGCGGACAGCGCCTCCGACCCCGTCGTTCGACGAGGTCCTGCAAGCACTCGACCGGCGCCAGAACCCGATCGTGCTTCGCGCGCTCTACGCCGAGATCATGGCGGTGGCCGAGGCCGTGTGGGCGCGCGGCACCGCCTCGAGCCTCAAGGTCTGGTACATCGTGCGGGAAAGCCCCTGGTACCAGGAGCATTTCGTGCCGCTGGGGCTCAAGCCGGTATCCGATTTCTACAGCATCGTCGAGGATCTCCAGAGCACTCTCGGCAGCAGCGCTCCCAAGGAGAAGGTGCACGAGTTCCTCAACAGCCGGGCGTTCGCTCAGGTGCTACTGAGCCTGCGGGAGCTCTTCCAACGCGCCCTCAAGACGTGACAGCCAGATGCGCCCAGCGACGGAGGATTACGTGCGCCGCCAGCGCAGGACCGGCTGCCGAGCCGCTCGCACCTCGTCGAGCCGCCGGACCGGCGTCGTGTACGGTGCACCGTGCAGCAGCTCGGGATCCTCTTCGGCCTCGCGCGCGATTGCGCGCATCGCTTCGATGAAGGCGTCCAACTCCTGGATGCCCTCGCTCTCGGTCGGCTCGATCATGAGTGCCCCGTGCACGATCAGCGGGAACGACATGGTCGGCGGATGGAATCCATAATCGAGCAGCCGTTTGGCGATATCGATGTTGTGTACGCCGTGCGCACTCTGGCGGCTGTCGTCGAACACCACCTCGTGTAGGCTGGGGCCGGTGTACTTGAGGCCGTACGACCCCTCGAGACCGGCGCGGACGTAGTTGGCGTTGAGCACCGCGCCCTCGGTCATGGCCTTGAGCCCATCGCGGCCGAGCGAGCGAATGTAGGCGAGTGCCCGAACCAGCATCCCGAAGTTGCCGAAAAACCCACGCACCTTGCCGATGGTGCCGGGGCGATCCGTGACCATCTCGAAACGGTCGCCGACCTTTTCGATCACCGGCACCGGCAGGTGCGGCACGAGCGAGTCGGAGACCGCGACCGGACCGGCCCCCGGGCCACCCCCGCCATGCGGCGTCGAGAACGTCTTGTGGAGGTTGATGTGGATGGCGTCGACACCCATCTTGCCGGGCTGGGCAATCCCCACGAAGGCGTTGAGGTTGGCGCCGTCCATGTAGAGGAAAGCACCCTTGTCGTGCAGCATGGCCGCGGCCGTGGCGATCTGCGGCTCGAACACCCCGAGGGTGTTGGGCACCGTAGCCATCAGTGCAGCCACGTTGCCGCCCTCGATGTGCTTTCGAAGCGCGTTGATATCGAGAGTCCCCTGCCCTGTCGAGGCGATCTCCACCACCTCGAACCCCGCGAACACCGCCGTCGCCGGGTTGGTGCCGTGCGCGGAGTCGGGGATGAGCACCAGCTTGCGGTGCTCACCCCTGGCCTGCAGCGCCTTGCGGATCATCAGCATCCCGGTGAGCTCACCGTGCGCGCCAGCGGCCGGTTGCAGCGTCACGCGCGGCAAGCCGGTCACCGCCGAGAGCGCTCGCTCGAGCTCCCACATGAGTGCCAGCGCCCCCTGCACGAGGCCGACTGGCTGCAGGGGGTGGAGGTGCAGGATTCCGGCCAGCCGGGCCAGCTCCTCGTTGATCCGAGGGTTGTACTTCATGGTGCACGAGCCGAGGGGGTACAGCCCCTCGTCCACGCTGTAGTTCCACTTGGATAACCGGGTGAAGTGACGGATGACATCGACCTCGCTGACCTCGGGAAGGTCGGCGATTTCCTCGCGAAGCGCCGCCTCCGCGATCGAGGCTCCGGGGTCGACCGTCGGTACTTCGAGCGGCGGCAACTGATACCCGATACGGCCAGGGGTCGAGACCTCGAAGATCAGCCGCTCGCGCTCGCGCAGGTTGCGATGCTCGCTCATGCCAGCCTCCGCAGGGCCTCGAGGAGTCGATCGCACTCCTCCTTGGTGTTGCGCTCGGTCAACGCGATCAAGACACCGCGCGGCAGAGCACCGTCGAGCGCCGGGGTGGCCACGCCTCCCAGGATCCCTTCGCGCTGCATCTGCGCCAACAGACCATCCGGGTCGTCGTGCAGCACCAGGAACTCGTTGTACGTCGGGCTGCCATCGAACGCCAGCCGCACGCCACGTCCGTCGTCCCTCCGCTGTGCTCTGATCCCTGACTTGACGTACTCCGCCAGGCTGTGAGATGCCACCCCCACTTCGCGCACACCCTTCTTCCCGAGCAGCGAGAGCACGATCGTGGCGGCCAGCGCCATCAGACCGTGGTTGGTACAGATATTGGAGGTTGCTTTCGCTCGCCGAATGTGCTGCTCGCGCGTCGATAGCGTGAGCACGAAAGCACGCCTACCGTCGACGTCGACCGTCTCACCGACGAGCCTCCCCGGCATCTGGCGAAGATGGTTCTGGCGGACGGCAAAAAACCCGAGCAACGGTCCACCGAACGAAGCCGGGATCCCGAACGCCTGGAGCTCGCCACACACCACGTCGAACCCGAAGCGACCGCCCGGAGCCAGAATGCCCAACGACGTGGCCTCGGCAACCGCGTGCACAGCGAGTGCTCCCGCCCCCTTCGCCGCCGCGCCCACCGCTTGGAGGTCCTCGATCACGCCGAAGACGTTCGGCGACTGGACGATGACCGCGCACACATCCGGGCCCAGCGCGTCGGTGAGGCTGCCCGCCTCGAGGCGCCCCGCCTCGTCCCATCTGACCTCGGTCAGCTCGATGCCCTGCGCCTCGGCGTACGTGCGCAGCACCGCCTTGGAGTCAGGGTGAAGCGTGGCCGCCAGCACTACCCGGTTGCGCGCCGGAAGCACCCGGCGGGCGAGCAGCGCCGCTTCGACGACCGCTGTCGCTCCGTCGTACATCGACGCATTGGCCACGTCCATCTCGGTGAGCTGGCAGACGAACGTCTGGAACTCGAATATCGCCTGCAGCGTCCCTTGCGATACCTCGGGCTGGTACGGCGTGTAGGCGGTAAACAGCTCACCTCGCCACAGCAACGCGTCAACCACCGCCGGCTGGACGTGCCGATAGACGCCAGCGCCCAAAAAGCAGGCTGCGCACTCGGTTGTCAGGTTACGCCCCGCCAACCCCCAAAACTCGCGCCGGACCTCCTCCTCGCTTCGTCCCGGAGGCAGCTCCAGCGGGCCGCAACGCACCTCCGCCGGGATCGAAGCGAACAGCTCCTCCACCGAGGTGCAGCCAATCCGCTCCAGCATCCTCCGGCGGTCATCGGATCCCGCCAGGTAGCGGTGCATCAGTGACCTTCTTCCGCCAGAAACGCCTCGTACGCCGCCGCATCCATGAGATGGTCGAGCGCCCCGGTACCGACCTTCACACGCACCAGCCACCCCTCGCCGAACGGGTCCTGGTTCACGAGCTCAGGGCGCCCCTCGAGCGCGGCGTTGGCCTCAACCACCTCGCCGGTGACCGGCGACAGGATCTCGGACACCGCCTTCACCGACTCGATGGTGCCGCATGCCTTGCCAGCCTCCACCGCTCCGCCGGCGGCTGGCAGCTCCACGAAGACGACATCGCCGAGCTGTTCCTGAGCGAACTGCGTGATGCCGACCGTCACGACGTCGCCGGCGAGCATCGCCCACTCGTGGGTGCGAGAGTACTTCCGATCAGTTGGTTGTGCCATCGTTCTCTCCTTCCGGAATGCTCAGCGGGCCCGCCGATAGAACGGCATCTCGACCACCTCTGCCGCCACCATCTGCCCGCGGATCTCGACCTCGATCTGCGTGCCGACCGTCGCCAACTCGACCGGCAGGTACCCCATGCCGAGTGCCTTACCGAGGGTTGGCGCATGCGATCCGGACGTCACCACCCCCACGTTCTCCCCGCCGTACCAGATCGGGTAGCCGTGGCGGGCGATACCTCGTCCCGTCACCGCGAAACCGATCAGCTTGCGTCCGACCCCCTCGGCCTCCTGGCGTAGCAGGGCGTCGCGCCCAAGGAACGCCCCTTTCTCCAGCTTGACGATCCAGCCAAGACCTGCCTCGAAAGGCGTGGTGGTGTCATCGATTTCATTACCATACAGTGGCATACCTGCCTCGAAGCGGAGTGTGTCGCGGCACCCGAGACCGCACGGCATGATTCCCTCCCCCTTGCCGACCTCGAGCAGCGTGCGCCACAGCCCCGAGGCTGCGGTCGGGTCGAGATAGATCTCGAAGCCATCCTCGCCGGTATACCCCGTTCGGGCGATGATCGCAGGCTCTCCGTCGACCTTCCCCTCGACAAAACGGTAGTACTTGATGTCTCCGAGCGTGACCGGCGTGAGCCGCTGCAGCACCTGCAGCGCCTTGGGCCCCTGTACGGCGATCTGCGCGTAATCCGCCGAGCGGTCGTTCACCTCGACGTGGGTGAACTCTTCGGTCTGCGCGCACAAATAGGCGTAGTCCTTGTCCTTGTTGGCCGCGTTGACGGCCAGGAGGTAGTGCTCGTCATCGAACTTGTGAACCAGGAGGTCGTCCACGAAGGTGCCCCGCCTGGTCATCAGCCCCGAGTATTGCGCCCGACCCGGCACGAGCTTCGAGGCATCGTTGCAGGTTACGTATTGCACGAACTCCAGCGCCCGCCGACCGACGACGTCGATCTCACCCATGTGCGAGACGTCGAACATCCCGACCGCCGTCCGCACCGCCTTGTGTTCTTCCATCACCCCGACGTACTGCACGGGCATCTCGAAGCCAGCGAACGGAACGATGCGGGCCTTGGCTTCGACATGGCAGTCGAAAAGGGGGGTACGCAGCAGCTCGTGGTGGGTCATCGTGCTCTCCTGGCGCTCGGGGCGCCGGCTACAGAGCCTATCACCCCCCCTTCCGACCGGCAACCACCGCTGCTGTCACCTCTACCCACCTGCCTGGTTGACACACGTCAGCCCCGGCTTGGTGGAGAAGCGCTGGAGCAGCGCCTACTCGGAGACATCCGGGATCTCCATCATGACGCGGCCCTCGCTCTCGTCGGTACAGCCAGGCACGAAGCCGTCGCCAAGCCCAGCGATGCTGGCGTCGAGACGAGGGTCGGGAAGGTGGGCCTCAGCGGCGGCGCAGCGGGCAGGCGACGAGACCGCGCTGCATGGTCTTCGGACGGGTGACCTCCCAGGTCAGTCCCTGGTAGGCGAAGCGATCGCCTACCACCGGTGGCGTTGCGAAGTCGACGGCGACGACGAAAGCCCGGTCACCTCGGTCGGCGATCACCAGGGCGCGGTGGGGACCGCTGCCGACGCTGACCGAGCCGTGTCTGATCTCGTGTGCTGCGCAGGCCATGCAACCTCCCCCGAGCCCTGCCGCGATCGCGCCCGACGCGTGAGGCTCGTACCCGTGAATACGCATCCGCCCGCCGGGTTGTTCACGGCGGGCGGACGTCGGTCATCGGTGTTCGGTGATGGAGTCAGGCAGGCGCGCCCGATCGCTTCCGATCATCGAGCACGACTTATCCTTTCTCGATCAGCTTCCGGATCTCCGCTTCGAGCTTCTCTTCGTCTCCGACCTCGAAGCCATAGTGCGAGAAGATGATCTTGCCGTTTGAGTCGAGCAGGAACGAGCTGGGGAACCCACCGACGCCGTACACCCTGGCTACGACCTCGTCCGCGCCCGTACCGTTCTCCAAGAAGGCAAACGTGAGCTTCTTGTCGGCGATGAACTTCCTGGCTCTCTCGGTGTCGCGCAGCGCCTCGACGGCCACCACTCCGAACCCCTTGTCGCGGTACTTCTGGTACAGCTCCTCGATGCGTGGCAACTCCACGCGGCAGCTCCCTCAAGTGGGGAACCAGAACGTCAGGAGCGTGACCTCGGCAGCGCGCAGCGAGGCGAACCGATGGGGCGTGCCTTCGTAGTCGGGCAGCGTGAAGTCGGGGGCCGGGATCGCGCGCCGTTGGCGCTCGCTCCACAGGTAGTCGTCGAACGACCCCTGCCCGCCCTGCGCCCTCCACGCCTGCTCGAGCGCCGCCCGGGCGTCTTTCTCGTCCCCGTACAGCGCGCTCGCCACCAGCACCTCGACCGCCTCGGCCGCCTTACCGGCGGCGAGCAGCGTGCGGCCCCGGTAGACCGGCAGCGAGGTCTCGGAGTTGCCCATGATCTGACGGGAGTCGAGCGTCGAGGCGACCTCGAACGTCTCGAGGGCGTCCTCGGTGCGACCGAGCTTGAACTCGGCCCAGCCCTTGTCGGCCAGCGCCCACGCCTTGCGCTTGTTGACGGCACGCTCGAGGTCCGCCGGCGTCGGGTACCGGCCCGCTGGGCTGATGGCCTTGAGCTTCTCGCCGTCGATCCCGGCCGCCTCGGTCGCGAAGGTCAGCGCCGTATCCCAAGCTTCGACAGCGATGGCCGCCTCTGCGATGCTCACCTGGTCGTAAAAATCGAGCCCGGGGTCAGCGCCCAGCGTCGCGGCGACCTGGGCGAGCTGTGCTCCGTTCTTGAGCGTTGCCAGGGCCCCGACGTGTGCCACTCCGAGCCGGCGCCGGGTCACCGGGTCCTTGACCTTCGCCCGGACCGCCCGCACCAACGTCTCCGCCTCGCCGGGCTTTCCGAGCTCCTCGGAGAGCACGTTCATGGCCTCACGGACCACCCGCACGGTGTACTTGGTGTCCGGGTGTTTGGCCAGGAACTCCTTTGCAATCGTGATCTTCGTTTCTGGAGTCGGGGCCGCATCCCACGCCTCCTGGGCCACTTTGTACGCCGCCTCGACCTGCTCCGGTGTCGCTGGTGCCCGCGTGCACCCCCACGTCCCCAACACCGCCACAGCAGCTACGGAAATCAGCAGCTTCCGCACCGTCTCCCCCCTTTCGCGCGTCTCGGCCGCGCAGCCGGCGCACGGCGTGAGTGTACGACACCACCGCGGGCCGGGTTCGCTGGCCCTGGAGGAGACGCAAGACCACGCGCCCGCTACCTCCGCCCCTCCCCCCAACTGAACCCGGGCCTGGTCGTGGATGGATCCGCCACCCGCCCCGCATCGCGACTGCCGACCGGGCGAGCGGGAGAACGATCGACTTCCTACTGGTCCTGTCCGGCCAGCTCCGCCAGGGCACGTTCCAGGGTAGCGGCGTCCTCCTCGGCTGTGCTCCAGCGCTCGAACTGCTCGTCCAGACCGGCGCGCAGCGCCTCCGCCTCGGCGGCCAGACCTCGGGCCCGTTCACGGTCGGAGTACACCTCCCGCTCGCACAGCAGCGAGTCGATGTCACGCAGCCGCGACTCGGCGGCGTGCAACTCGACCGCATAGGCGTCTGCTCGCTGGCGTGCCCGGGCCGCGTCGCGCTTGAGCTTCCGGCGCTCCTCCTCGACCGCGCTGCGGCGCGGCCCCTTCACACCCTCCTCCGCGGGTCCGGGCGGCGAGGCCAGCCCGAGCTGGACAAACGCCTCCTCGACTCGGTTCAGCGGCAGCACCCGCTCGCCGTCGAGCAGTAGGACGCGGCTGGCGACCCGCTCCACGAGGTGGCGATCGTGGCTGACCAGGACCACGCCGCCGGGGTACTCTGCCAGTGCTTGCTCGAGCACATCGCAGGTGACCATGTCGAGGTGGTTGGTGGGCTCGTCGAGAATCATGAGGTTGGGCCCCAGGGCGAGCAGGCGGGCGAGCGCCAGCCGCGCCCGCTCGCCGCCCGACAGCGTCGCCGTGTCGGCATCGGCTGCCTCCCCGGAGAAGCCGAACCGCCCTCCCCAGGCCCGCCCTTCAGCCGGCGTCCAGTCAGGCCGTGCCTCGAGCAGCACCTGCAAGACACTCAACCCGGCCGGCACCTCGGCGTTCTCCTGGTCGTACCAGCCCGGCACCACGCCGGCACCGAACCGGATCTGCCCGGCCAACGCCGGGAGGCGGCCGGCGAGCGTGTGCAGCAAGGTCGTCTTGCCGGCGCCGTTGCGCCCGACCACGGCCAGCCGCTCGCCGCGGCGGAGCACGAACGACACGCCCCGCAGCAACGGCTTGCTCCACCCCACGGTCAGCTCCTCGACGTCCATGACTCGGTCGCCCGAACGGACAAGGTTGGGCCAGCGCAGCCGCACCGGCGGCAGGTCGGGCTCGGGCGCTGGGAGTCGCTGCAGCTTGTCCAGAAGCTTCTGGCGCGCTTGTGCTTGGCGGGTGTTCTGACCGGCGATGTTGCGGCGGATGAACTCCTCCTGCCGGGCAATCTCGGCGCGCTGGAGCTCCCATGCTTTGCGGGCCTGCGCCCGGCGCGCCTCACGCTCGCGCCGGTAGCGCGAGTAGCCCCTCGGATAGCGCTCGATCCGCCCGCCGTGTAGCTCGAGGATCTCTCCGCCCACTCGCTCGATGAGATCGCGGTCGTGAGTCACGAGCAGCAGAGCCCCGGGGCGTTGTGCCAAGACCTGAGCGAGGTACTCCACACCAACGAGGTCGAGGTGGTTGGTGGGCTCGTCGAGCAACAACAGCGTTGCCGGTGAGAGCAGTGCCCGCGCCAACGCCGTACGCGTCCGCTCGCCGCCCGACAACGAGCCGATGGGGCGGTGGTGCAGGTCGAGACCGATCCCGAGCCCTTGCAGCATCGCCTGCGCCCGGGCCCGCGCTCGGAACCCGTCCAGCTTCTCGATCTGCTCGTGCAGCTCGTGTAGGCGCGCAGCCGCTGCTTCGCCTGGCTGCCTCTCGAGCCGTGCGATCGCAGCCTCGACCTCGAGCAGCGGGCCAAATGCCTGCAGGCAGAACGTCAGGATCGGCGTTTCCGGGGCCACCTGCAGCCGCTGCTCGACCCGAGCAATATCAAGGCCTCGTGCCCGCTCGACGTTACCCGACTCGACCTGCTGCTCGCCCTGAATGACCCGTAGCAGCGTGGTCTTGCCGCAGCCGTTGCGGCCCAGCAGCACGAGCTGCTCACCCGGGTTGTGCTGGAGGCTCACGCCGGTCAGCACCTCCCGGCTACCGAATACCACTCGGATCTCGTCGAGTCGGTACAGCACCGTGCTCCCTTTCCACAGCCAAACGCCGGGAGGGCTGCAGCCTCTCCCGGCGTCACGTTCGATCGATTGCGGGCTCAGCTCGCAGAGCCGGCGCGTTGCGCCGCATCGCCGCGGTACGGCGAGTCTGGGAACTCGGACACCAGCTTGCGGTACAAGTTGCTCGCCTCTTCGGAGTTGCCGTCGTGCTCACGAAGCTGGGCGAGCTGCCACAGCGCCACGTCACGCGGCAGGCGCGGATCCTTGCCGGCGGCCATCGCTTCCAGGTCGGGAGCGAGCTGGGCGCCCTCACCTTTTTCGACCCGGAGCCGCACCAAGTTGAGCATCGCCATCCGCACCACCGGATCGGCCGAGCTCTTCCTCACCAGCTCGCTGAGCTCGCGGATCGCCTGCTCCTTGTCGTTGCGGTCCATGGCGATGCGTGCCAGATAGAGGCGGGCCAAGCGCGATTCGGCGCGCCAGGAGTATTTCGAGCGCACCCCGGAGAACGCCGTCTCGGCCGCCGCCAGCCGCTCGGTGGCGGTGGCGAACTTCAGCTTCGCGTCGGTGGGCGCCGCGGAGCCGACCGGTGCCGCGTAGATGGCAATCGCCTTCGAAAGCGCTTCGCCGGCCGCCTCTCCGCGCGAGTCGAGGATCGCTCTCGTACCCCACACGAGCATCACCACGACGATCGCCCCGATAAGCCCCAAAAGGGCCTGCCGGGAGTTCTGGCTGAGCCAGTTCATACCCTGGTCCACCAGACCGATGAGCTCGTCCTGCTTGATCTGCTTGCGAGTGAGTCGACGCACTGTGCTACTCCTTGCCGAGCCGAGGCGGTTACTTCGCGGCTGCCGGAGCCGAGAAGGGGTGCTTCTCGTTGTAGAGCCTGACGACGAGATCCGTGAGGTCGGACGATGGGGCCAGGTACGCCACGTCGTTGGGCTTGAGGAGGAACACCGCCGCATAGCCCGATTTCTCGGCATACTCCTGAATGATCTTCTGCATCTTCCCGCCCAGATCCTTGAGGAGAGCGTCCTGCCTCTCCTCGAAGTCGCGCTTGGTCACCCGCTGTCGATCCTCGATCTGTCGCTGCTTCGCCACCAGCCGCTGCTGGATCTGCTCGAGCGCCTCCTGGCTCGCCACGCCTCGCTTGGAGACGAGCTCGCCCTGCAGGTCGTTGATCTCCTTTCCGAGCTTCTGGAGCTCCTCCTGGCGCGGTTTGGCCCAGGTCTCGAGGTCCCTCAGCTTTGCTTTGCCCTCCTCGATGGCGACAATCGCGCGCTCCACATCCACGAACCCGATCCTGGTCGGCTCGGGGGCTTGTGCCATGGCGGCTCCTGCCGCGATCCCGACCATCGCCACCAGTGAGAGGAACCTGCCCATCGACATTCGTGCCTCCGGCCGCTGAGAACGCGGCGCTGGATTGTAGCACGCTCATCCCGCCTCATTTGCCGCGCTGACAGGCCACGCGCCGCCACCGTCGTTGGCCGAGGCGGGGAAGGCGTCGCGCTGACTACCCCAACAACCCCCCGGGCTTGACCGGGATCGGCAGCTCGATGTGGGAGTGCGGCTTGCCGTAGTACGGGCGATAGCCCATGTCCTCCTTGCGGAGGGGCTTTTTCTGCAGCAGCACGTCGAGACCGGCCACCGACTCGTCGCGGGTCGTGAAGGTCATCTCGTGCACACGGCTCATGATGATCGCCTCCTTGGGACAGGCGTCGACGCAGAAGCCGCAATACACGCAACGTAGCAGGTCGATCTCGAACACCTTCGGACGCTTCTCGAACTCGACGCTGTCCGAGTCACGCTCCTCCGCCTCGATGTAGATGCAGTCAGCCGGGCAGGCCTCCTCGCACATATAACAGGCGACACATCGCGGCGAGCCATCCTCGCGCGCCACCAGGATGTGCCTCCCACGCAGGCGCTCGGAGTACTCTCGCTTGACCTCCGGCCACTCCACGGTGACGGTGTAGGTGCGGCGGAAGACGTTGCCGAGGAAGTGGCGGAGCGTCACACCCAGGCCCTTGAGGACCTCGATCACGTAGAGCCGCTGGAGCAGGCCCATCGGCTTGGGGTCGCAGACGATCACTTCGGGCGTGCTGCTCATCGATCTAGCTCCCCGGCAATGACATTGAAGCTCCCCAGGATCGCTACCGAGTCAGAGACCATGTGGCCCACCAGCATGTGCGGGTACGCCTGGAAGATGGCGAAGCACGGCGGCCGAACCTTGATCCGGTACGGCTTGCCGCCACCGTCGGAGACGATGTAGTAGCCGAGCTCGCCGTTGGCCCCCTCGGTGAAGCCGTAGACCTCGCCGGCGGGGATGCGAGCGCCCTCCATGATCAACTTGAAGTGCCAGATCAACGCCTCCATCTCGGTGTAGACCTGCTCCTTCGGAGGCAGCGCCACGTGGTGCTCGTCGCAGATGATGGGGCCGGGCTGTAGCCGTTCCAGCGCCTGCTCGATGATGTGCAGCGACTGCCGCACCTCCTCGACCCGCACGATGTAGCGGGCGAACGTGTCGCCGGTGGTGGCGATCGGCACCTTGAAGTCGAACGTCTCGTAGCCCAGGTAGGGTTGTGCCTTGCGTACGTCGTACGGGATACCCGAGGCGCGCAGGCACGGGCCGGTCCACCCCCAATCGAGCGCCTCGGCCCCCGCGATCACTCCCACGCCCTCGGTGCGGTCACGGAAGATGCGGTTCCGTGTGATCAGCTTCTCCATGTCGTTCATCAGCGGCGGGACGCGTCGTAGGATCCAGCGCACCGCCTCGACGAAGTCCCCGGGCACGTCGTTGGCGAGCCCGCCCACGCGCACGTACGAGATCGTCAGCCGGCCGCCGGCACAGGCCTCGAGGATCGAGTAGATCTCCTCCCGCGCCTTGTACATGTACAAAAACGGCGTCATCGCACCGAGGTCGTTGAGGTTGGCGCCGATGCAGACGATGTGGTCCATGATCCGCGAGAGCTCGGAGAGGATCAGCCGGATGAGCTGCGCCCGGGGTGGGGCCTCGATTCCGGCCAGTTTCTCGACTGCCAGGCAGTAGCCGACCCCGTTGATCATCGGCGAGCAGTAGTTGAGGCGGTCGGTATACGGGATCACTTGCTTCCAGGTGTGGCGCTCGGCCATCTTCTCGAAGCACCGGTGGAGGTAGCCGATCTCGACCTCGGCCTGCGTGATGATTTCGCCGTCGAGGCGCACCACGGTTCGCAGCGTGCCGTGGGTGGCCGGGTGCGAAGGACCGAGGTTGATGACCTGGGTCTCGAAGTGGTCGTCGTCCTCGTGCGGCTGGCGTGCCCACACCGGTTCGTCCTGCTCGCCTTCCCGCAGCAGCCAGCGCTGTCCAGGCTCGTAGTCCTTGCGCAGCGGGTGGCCCACGAACGCGGGGTGGCAGAGGATGCGCTTGAGGTTGGGGTGGCCGTCGAAGCGGAGACCGAACATATCGAAGGCCTCGCGCTCGAACCAGTCGGCCGCCCTCCACACCCCGTATACCGATGGCAACACCGGGTCGTCCTCGCGCACCGGCACCTTCAAACGGATGCGGTGGCCGTGGGTGACCGAGTAGAGGTGGTACACCGCCTCGAAACGCTCTTCGCGCCCCGCGTAGTCGGCGCCGCAGACGTCGGCAAGCAGCTTGAAGTCGAGCCCAGGATCATCCTTGAGATGCCGGGCCAGGCGTAGGAGCTCGGCGCGGTCCACCACGAACGTCGGCAGGTCCCCGCCGTCGAGCAGGCGGACCCCCTCGGGAAACGCCTTCCGGATCGAGGCCACGATCTCGTCACGCGTTGCCATCGGCCCCTCCCCGCGCCGCGGCCCTGGCGGCGGCCAGTTGCCGCTGGTAGTGCGTCTCGCCCTTGCCGATCATCTCCTGCAAGTGGACCACGCCCTTCAAAAGCGCCTCCGGTGTCGGCGGACACCCCGGCACATAGACGTCCACCGGGATAAACTCGTCGATCCCCTGCACCACGTGGTAGGCGCGATAGAACCCGCCGGTACACGCGCAGGCGCCCATCGAGATCACGTACTTCGGTTCGGCCATCTGCTCGTAGATCCGCACCAACACCGGGGCCATTTTGTCGGTCACCGTGCCGGCGACAATCAGCAGGTCCGACTGCCGCGGTGAGAACCGCACCACCTCGGCTCCGAACCGCGACAGGTCGTAGTGCGACATCATCACCGACATGAACTCGATGGCACAACAGGCGGTGCCGAACGGGAACGGCCACAGGCTGTTGCGGCGCGCCATGTCGAGCAGCGCGTCGAGCTTGGTGGTGAGGAACACCTGGCTGCCGTCGGGGCGCCGGGCCGCAGCCCGCTCCTCCGACCCACCTCCAGGGCTGATGCTCAGGTCACGCGAGGTCATCCGTCCCTCCTCCTCCGCACGCTCAACCACCCTCGGTCTTGGCCCCCACGGTCTTCGGCGTCGCCGCCGGGTCCGGGCAGAAGCGACCGAGCACGCGGCGCACGTAGCTGCGGGTCTCGGCGAAGGGGGGAACGCCACCGTACCTCGCCACGGCTGCCGCACCGGCATTGTACGCTGCCAGCGCCAGCGCGAGGTCCCCCTCGAAGCGCGTGAGGAGCTCTCCGAGGTGCCGACTCCCCACCGTGAGGTTCGAGGCGGGGTCGTACGGCGTCTGTAGGCCGGCTGCGAGCCACACCGCCGGCATGAGCTGCATCAGGCCGGCGGCGCCGACGCGCGAGACCGCATACGGCTGGAACGCCGACTCCGCCGCCACCACCGCCGCCACCAGACGAGGGTGCAGGTCAGCCGCCCGGGCTGCCGCCAGGATCTCTGCCGCATACGGCGTGTCCGAAAGCGAAACCCCGTCGTCGAACCGGTGCGAACACGAGGGTGGTGGCGTCGGCACCGGCAAGGGTTCGGTTTCGACGGCGTCTTCGATCACGTGGTCGAGCCGGATCAGCGGCACCTCGATCGCCCCTCCGCCAGGCAGCTCGAGCCGGACCCGCCGCTCGTCGAGCAACCGCGCCGCCTTCACCGGCAACAGCCGCCCGTCGACGAACACCGCCAGGTACTGCGCAACGGCCTCCTTCCCCATCGCCGCCCAGGCCATGACCGCGAGCCAAACGGCGACCCCGCGGCCCAAGCGCCAGCCCCTGGCCACCGCCCCCCAGCCACGAGTCATTTCTCCGCCCCCCATCACGCCCTCGGATGCGCCCGGTCGTAGAGCTGGCGCAGGCGCTCGCGGGTAATGTG